>NZ_JAMYOE010000003.1:0-435710 GCF_040319695.1 Mesorhizobium sp. M0898
TGAGATCGCGGGTGAAGGAGCGCAGGTCTTCCATCTCCGCGGCATCCTCCGGCGCGACGATGAAGCGGAACTGATGCCGGTCGCCGCGTCCGCGCTCGACAAACTCCTTGCCGTCGGCCTCGTCGTCGACGGAGTACACCCTGCCCTTCTCGCCGTCCCTGGTCACGCCGTCGCGCTGGAGATAGCGCAGATGCGCATCGACAGCCTTGCTGGTCGTCACGAACTTTTGGCCGCGCCCAGTCCCCTTGCCTCGCCCCGGCAGCTTGACGACACGCGCCTTCACCACGACGCGGCGCGAGCGAAAGCGGACGCCGTTGCCGCCCTGCCTCCATCCGCCACCATTCTTTGGCAACGTTGACGCGACCTTGCCGCCGCGGCCACGGGCATTGAACCGACCACTCCCCTTCCCGGCGCTGCTGCTTGCCCCGATGCGATTGGGGTTGCCGCCCTGCTTGCGGACAGCGATCTCGACCTGGCGCACAAAGGGCAGCGTCCGCGAATTGCCCGGCGCGCCGCCATGCCGCATCCGGCCAGTGCGAACCTGGAATCTATCGCTGTCACGATCTGCCATAACGACAGCATCGGCAGTCGGATTTCGCGCTTCAAGATGGCTGGATTGCCGAGTGTGCTATGGCGCACAAAGACTTGCTGCGGCGTAAAACGGCGGATCGCACATCGCTGCGACACCGCATCTTTGCTTTTCAGATCAACAGGATAGCGAACCAGCCGGCATCATCCGCACCTCGCGTCATTCAGCCTGGCGTTAGCATCCGTCGGAAAAAACAATGTGCAGACAGACACTTACGAGCGAAGCGAGTGCGAGCGCCAGCTCGCTTTATCTTGCTGTCCTAATCGCTGTCCTAATCGGTTGTGCGTAAGCGTCCGGTCTCTGCACCTATTCGGGGTAGTACAATCTCGCGTGATGTCGGGTTCCTTCGTTGCATGGAGGATTTCCGGATGGCGCTCGCCGCTCCTGGGCCAAGGCCAACAGTCCTTACTGGTCGACAGTATTCCTGCACATCTTGATTGCCGCGGTACCAGCTCGCAACATGCGACGCGTTCTAGAGCATGCATGTCGAGGCGATGAACTGGAGCGGCATGGGGGCATGCAGAGTATGCCGCAGCGCTCGGCCTTTCGCCGCATGCGGTGCGGATCTGGCGCAATCGCCTGTAAGAATCCGGCGATGAAATGGACTGGCGATCGCTGCTTCATCCGAGTGCCCGAGCCCAATTAAGCAGCGCTGCTAATTGCACGCGGCGCCAATACCGCTTGACGCCGGAAGCGGTGGGTGGGCGCTCGAACCGGCGCCGGTTCAGCGACGAGCAGAAGTGGGCGATCGTGAGGGAGACGGAGAAGCCCGGTGCCGCCGTGGCGCAGGTTTGCCGCCGCCATGGTATTGCCACCAGCATGGCCTTCCGCTGGCGGGAAGAGTTCGGCCTGACCGCTCGTAAGGCGCTGGGTCGAGCGCGCCGATGAAGGCGAAGACGAGCCGTCGGCGCTGGCCGCCTTGCGCGATCTCGTGCGCACACCGGACGGCATGGTGGCGATCGAACTGGATGATGACGGCGCGTGTTCGTGCCGGCGGCCGCCACTGCGACTGCGGTGAAGCGGCAGCTCGCCGGCAAAGAGAAGGCATCATGATTGTCATTTCCAGCGGGGTGAAAGTGGATCTGGCGGCTCGCCTACACCGACATGCGCAAAGGTCTCGATGGTCTCGCCACCTGATCCAGGAACAGCTCAAGAAGGAGCCGTTCTCGGGTCAGTTGTTCGTCTTCCGCGGCAAGAATGCCTCGCTTCTGAAGATCCTGTTCTGGGACGGAACGGAGCTGTGCCTGTTCACTAAGCGCATCGATCACGGACGGCTTGTGGGGCCGCGTCTGGCCGAGCCTGGCGAGGTGCTTGCGGTCAGTTCACTGATGGATACGATTGGATCGGACTAAAGCCGTATACCGCCTATTGTGAAGCCACCGTCGACGGTGATCTCCTGCCCGGTAACAAAACTGGCGTCGTCCGAAAGCAACCAGGCCACGGTGCCCGCGACATCTTCCGATGTGCCGTTGCGGCGAAGGGGGGTGTGGCTGGCGAGGCGCGCGGCGAAGACAGGATCTATGACATCATCGGCCATCGGCGTCAGGATGATGCCCGGATTTATGGCGTTGACGCGGATGTTCCGTGGGCCTTGCTCCACCGCAAGCGTGCGCATCATTGCCTGTAGGGCGCCCTTCGTGCCGGCATAGGCTCCGGCGCCGGGCATCACTCCACCAGCCGTCCATGAGGCGTTGATGAGAATGCTGCCATCGGCCAGAAACGGCAGGCATTGCTTGATGGTGAAGAAGGTGCCGCGCAAATTGGTAGCGATCAGCGCGTCGAATTCATCCGCTTCCGTGACGGCCAAAGGCTTGAACTCGCCCAGTACGCCGGCGTTGGCGAACAGGGCATCCAGTTTTCCGAAGTGCGTTATCGTCGTCTGCACAGCCGCGGCAACCGCCTCGTTGTCGGCGATATCGCAGGCAATCGCGATCGCGGTGCCGCCGGCGGTCTCGATCTCCGACTGCAATTGACTGATAGGCCCAGGCCGGCGTCCGACGAGAGCGACTTGGCCACCCTCTTCGACCAATCGAAAAGCAGCGGCCCGCCCCATGCCAGTTCCCGCCCCCGTAATGAGGATCGTTTTGCCCGTGAATCTGTTCTGTGCCATGTCGTGTTCCTCGGTTGCAGCGTCACGGCAGTTGTAATTTCGCTGATTTGTATGGATAATTCCGAAAAATACATGTTCATTTAAAAGGCAAACTATCAAATGAGCCTATTTCGTTCCATGCAGGTGTTCGTGACGACGGTGCAAGAGGGCTCGATGAGCGCCGCCTCCGGCAAGCTCGGGATGTCGCCAGCAATGGTCGGGCAGCACGTGGCGGCACTGGAGGAGCGGCTCGGAACGCGTCTTCTGAACAGGACCACGCGCCGTCAGAGCTTGACGGATTTCGGCGCCAGCTACGTCGAACAGTGCCGAGATATTCTGGAGCGCGTTGCCATCGCGGATCAAGATGCCGAGGCATTGCAAGCAGAGCCTCGCGGCAAGCTGAAGGTTACGGCACCGACGACTTTTGGCGCAGAGGTCTTGATGCCGAGATTGCAGCGCTACCGCGAGCTTGCCCCGGACGTCACGCTGGATGTCACCTTGACGGATCGCAACGTCGATATCGTCGACGAAGGGTTCGATATTGCTTTCCGTATCGGCGAGTTGCCGGATAGCCGCTTGATTGCGCGCCGTCTTGCCCCTTACCGGATGATGATCTGTGCCGCGCCGGATTACCTTGCACGAAGGGGCAATCCAGACCATCCTAGTGATCTAGCCAACCACGATGCCATCGGCTTTACCCCGGCAGCGCGGTCGCCATGGAAGCTGGCGAAAGGTGACGATATGGTCGAAGTTATTCCGCGAACGTCGATCACCGTCAATAGCGGTCAGGCCGTCCGCATGACTGCACGCGCTGGCTTGGGAGTGATCATGCAGCCGTCCATTCTACTGAGTTCGGATGTCCAGGCAGGCCTGCTCGTTCAACTCTTTCCAGACTGGCATCTACGTGAACGATCGATGTCGCTTGTCTATCATCGCGACCGCCGCATGACGCCGCGCCTGCGCAGCGTCATCTCGTTTGCCATTTCAGAATTCGGTGCGACATCCGAACGGCGGGAAAATCCTCATTCCTAGGGTCCGCTCTTGGCGCCCTCAGCCATGGGCGATCATGACACCCAAGATCGGGCAGATCCGGCAAACGGCGATTGCTTTTGGGTCCGGCTAATCAGGCATAATCCGGCGATCCTGGAACCGAAAAGGTTCGTGAATTCAGCGGTGCGGAAACCGCTTAACTCGGGCGACTGACAGCCGTCCGGTGCGGGTGGCAGTAACCGAAAAGGCTCTGCAGAAAACGCACGCCTTGCCCGATCATCTTCCGCGCGGCCGGCGCGACGACGAGGACCGCGCCACAGCGTGCCGCGACGATCACTGTTGGGCGCATGTTCACGGCTCAACCCTGCGACGCAGGAGCCATGGTTCATGGCGCTGGCTCGCGTGGGGCTGCACGCTTGGCGCGCGGAGAAGCGAGCGGGAAAGCCTTCCTGCTTCCCCGACGCGATCGTGAACTTTGTCTGCCGCCGGACCGAACGATCCCGCGAAAATTGCCTGCTTGATATTTGCACGGAATGAGGTTTGTTGGCGGAGTAGCGAATTATTTGCCTGATTGGCGAATAGACAGACCATCGTTTTCAAAGCGCCCTTTGGACAAGAGGAATATTCGATGACCGTTTCTCCAGACCCAAGCGACCAGGCTGATCTCGTATCAATCACCGCCGAAATCGTTTCCGCCTACGTTTCGAACAATCCGCTTCCGGTCGGCGAATTGTCGAAGCTGATCGGGGATGTCTATGTCGCGTTGCAAGGGATCGGCACACCTGTGGCTCCGACCGCAGCCAAACTGGAGCCGGCGGTATCGATCAAGAAGTCAGTGTCACCTGATTTCATCATATGCCTGGAAGACGGGAAAAAGTTCAAATCCTTGAAGCGGCATATCGGAACGCATTACAATCTGAGTCCGGACGAATACCGTCAAAAATGGAACCTGCCCTCCGACTATCCTATGGTTGCGCCGAACTACGCGGCGACTCGCTCCGCCCTGGCAAAATCAATAGGCTTGGGCCGCAAGGCGGCAGCGCCAGCGACGGCTGCGGCGGAAAAACCAAAACGATCTGCTCGCGCGGCAGCAGCGACAACAGCCGCAACGGCAGTCAAGTCGCCAGTGAAGAAGGCGCGCAAGGCACCCGTCAAAGCATAGCGTGCTGCACCAGATAGAGGTGCAGTGGCGAACGTGAACATGGCGAAGCCCCGCCTTGCGTGGGGCTTCGTGTTAGCTCGGATCACTCGCCGGCCCGGCGGGACCAGATGAGCGAGAACTCGCCCTCGGTCTCGACCAGGCTTGCATAGATCGGAGCGGGGAAGCTGGGATCGTCGAGCTTGACGGAGTGATAGTCGCGGCCCTCGCGCGAGGTCTTCTTCCATGCCGCCCCGAACTCGATGGCGCCGGCGAAGATGCGGAAGTCCGGACCGTTTTCATTGTCGCCTTCGGCCGGGGCGAACGTCACCGCCTTGACGTTGAGGTTCAGGGTTTTGACTGAGCCGGAGAAGCCATTCGCGGTGCGGGAGAATGTGCCGATCGTCGCCATTGTGGTGGTTCCTCCTGTTTCTCGGGCCGCGCCTATCGCGGCCTCGATGGTGGTCTTGAGACCGGGGGCGATCGGGCCGCACCCAAAGCAGCTGAAACGAAGTGGAAGACGGCGCCGCGAGACTTTCTTGGGCCGCGAGGAATGGACGCAAACCGGGGTCCCCGCCAGGTGTGCCGGGTGGGGTGGTACGGCCAGGGGAAGAAAACGCAGCGCCGACGTTGCGGGAAGACGATCGAGACTAAGCGAAGCGAAGACGGTGTTCGGTCAGACCCAAATCCATTCGAGGGCACCGTTGGCGTAGCTTGAACGAACAGATGGGCAGGAACCGCTATGACGGCGACCGCGATCGGCACGCGCTCTCGCGCGCGTCCCGGATAGTAGAGGCAGAGCCTGGCGAAGGGGGGGTGTCCGGTCCTCCAGCACGCGAACGAGGCGTCCTGCCTCGATGTCGGTCGCACATTCTGTTCCATGAAGAAGCCAAGCCCAATGCCTTCGAGGGCCATGTCAGTGAGCGCCCAAGTGGCTTATGGCGACCAGGCGATCGTAAACGATGTCGGCGCGGCCCGCCGGTCCGCGAATGTTTCCTTCGAGGAAATGGTCGAAGTTGGGGTCGGTAAGCATCTCGGCAATTTGCTCTGCGATATAGATTCGGATCTCAAGTTCGGCCCCGGCGATTTCCTCGACGAGCTCCTCACGCCCATCGACGAGCAGGAGAATGTCCTCAGCATCCCTGCTACCGATGAGATCGGCTTCACCGCGCCGGCGGTACGTCTCCAGTTTGGTTGCGACAAATAAAGGAGGCGTGAGGTGTCGGATCACGAGCGTTTCCTCCAACGCCGCTGGGACCGCCGTCTCAATCCCCTTGGCGTACCAGCGATTGCTGAAGCCGAGGATAGCCTCGTCGTCCGGCATGAAGTCGACCTTAAGGTCGCCAAGTTTCATGCGGCAGATGACATTGTCGTCCGGCGACTCGGAAAAGCCGCGCTCGCGCAACCGATTCATTAGTTCCGCGCATTCTGCGAAACCGGCAAGATCAGCGATCAGGTCGACGTCGTCGGTCGCCCTGACCCCTTCCAGGGTGATGGGATCCGTTGTATAGAGCGCTGTCGTGCAGCCGCCGACAAAGACCAGGCGCGCCCGAAGCTCGTCGCCGATCGCAACGGCGACCGTCTTCAGCTGAACCTGGACCGTCATCCCAACCTCTCTGCCAGCAAGTTGGCGGCCAGATTGGCCTCGCGCTGATTGCCAAGACGCACGGCGTCAACGAGCGCGAGATAGGCGTAGAGACGCTCGTCCTTCTCGGCAGCGTCCGGCACGCTTTTGAAGAGCGGTTCGACCGACTGGCCCATTTCCTGACCGCGAGCATAAGGCCAGACGCTGATGAGGCTGCCGGCGCTTTGCAGGGAATTGCGAAGAACAGGTGCCGCAAAGGCCGTAGGTAGACCGCGTTGCATTGTGCCCGGCTTTGCAGGAAAGACGAATTTCAGGCCATGAACGATGAATTCGCGCAGCTGTCGCCGGTTCGGCTTGGGTCGACCGGTCTTCCTGTCCTTGATCGCGATACCAGATGCGAGACTGCGCTTGATTGAGGCGCTGACTTCGGTCTTGCTGATCCCAAGCGCCGCCTCAAGGCCGCGGACGGAATAAGGATCCTCCCCCCACGAGCCCTTGCCGCGCCGGCTGATGGCCGATATTTTGCTCGTCGTCCTCCAAGCTCACCAACTTGAGCAGAACGACAACATCCTGGCTCTTCATCATAGTAATCGCTTCTGTCCTTTGTCCTCGGACAGAGGACACTAACCCATGTGACAGGCCGCACTGTCAACGCCGCGCGCCGGTGGAGAAATTGGCCCTTGATTTTTTGCAGCTCTGAGCTTCTGAAAGGTCCTGCACGAGGCGCGTCATGCCCACCGATAGCCAGTACATTTTCGAAAGTATCAAGCAGGGGTGCGTGATGCTTTCCGATGACGAGTTCGTCATAGACAGGTTGGTGAAGTATTTCGGCAATGGCAGGATCCGCTGGCACGTCGAATTCCGTGAGCATCGCATCGAGCTGTCGACCGGCCAGCTCAAGAAGCAGCCTGCCTTCCGCAGGAAGATACTCGAACAGGCTGGCGTGCTGCCGCCCCGGCGTGCCGGGGCCAGTTACAGGCGATGGGCACTCAATCTGAGGAAGAATGCCATCGCGCTTCCCTGGCGAGACAGGCCGGTCGACGCCGATTTCGCCATCGACAGGCTCACCAGCCACGGAGATGGGCGCTGGACGGTTGAATACCAGGGCAAGTCAATCAAGTTCACGTCAATCAAACTGCGCAGGCAAGTCAGTTTTCGCAAACGCATGCTGGCCAAGGCCAAGGTGCTGCCGCCCGAGTTGGCACCGTCCGCTTATCGAAAGTGGATGGACTGGCTCATTCACAACGCCTCCGAGGCTGCGCCGCTAGCCGGCGAGGCCTCGATGCCAGAGAAAAGCTGGCTTGACGATCTGCCAGAGCTAGCCGGCTGGTAAAATGAAGCACCGCCCCAAGCGACCAGCTAGCCTGAATATCTCAAAGTGAGGGGTGCATCGGACCCCGTCCTTGGATCTGATGACTCTTTGTTGCAAAAGCAGTTTCTCAGATTCTCGGGGCCGATGCACCCCTCACTTTGAGATATTCAGGCTAATACTTATCTTGGCGTACATATCTCGCTCGGTGCGGCGCACTTGCGCCTTGCACCGTCCGACTGGCATGTGCCATCCGGATTGCCGCTAGCTCACGCAGTCCGGGGCCTGGTCAGTCCAGAGCGGGATGCAGCTTCTTCGCTTCTTCGCTTCTTCGCTTCTTCGCTTCTTCGCTTCTTCGCTTCTTCGCTTCTTCGCTTCTTCAGGTTCGACATTGATTTTCGATTTTTCGATTGCCAGGGTATGTCGGGCGTTCCACGCACGACGAGTCGAACATCGGGATGCTTGCGCACCTCGATGGCAAATTTCGCCAGCAGGTTGATGCCGGAAGAGTTGAGAAAGTGAAGGTCCCTCAGAGAGGGGCGACATGGGACCGCGACGGAAAAACTGAAATATTGGACCGTTTTCACTCGAGCCCGATCCACACAAAGCCGTCCTGCTTTCGGCAGGGATATACGATCAGCTTTGCGCGGTTTTTCGAAATGTCACCCAAATATTCAAGGCCCGCCCTGGTACCATCGTGCTCCAACTTCGCCCACTCCCTGATTTCGCCGGTAAGCAGGTCGAAACAACTCTGATGCCAGCGGCAGACCAGGCCAAGATCTGCGGTGATCGTGCTCTCCATGTGTGGGAGCTTCAGCTTTTCGGCCTGAGCGGAACTTCGGCGCTCGTAGAGCGGCAGATGAAGATGCGGGCAGGCATTGTTGAAGGCGCAATAGCTATCGGATCCGCGAACGACGACGATGTCGTAATCTTCAAAATCGAGAATCCGGCGTTCGTGGGGCTGAAGCTCGTCTTCGGCGAAAGCGCGAATCCACCTCCTGCCGCCCTGACGGATGGTTTCGCGAGGCCGTCTGGCATTCAGCTCGGCGTCAATTTCGGGCTTCAGCCTGACGATTTCGAACAGGCTTGTGCGCTCGCCGGTACCGCGAAGGCGTACCCTGACGAAGTCGCCGATTTCCACCTTGTCGGCGATCTGGTCGCGGAGGGCCTCGGATATCAGCAATCGCGTACCGGCATCTCTATTGGCGGCCTCGACCCGGCTGGCCAGATTTACAATGTCGCCGATGGCCGTGAGACGTTTGTGTCCAGCAAAACCCAATGTGCCGATGACGGCTTCGCCATAGTTGAGGCCGATGCGAATATCGAAATCGATGCCATACATCGAGGCAAAGAACGGCTTCAGACGATCAACTGTGGCGAGGGTCTGAAGTGCGGCGTTCACGGCGCGGAGCGGAGCGTCGGGCTGGTCGTCGATGCCGAATATTGCCATGAGGCCATCGCCGATCAGTTTGTCGATGAAACCGCCATTCTGCTCGATGATGTCGCCGACCTGGGCGAAGTAACGATTGAGCAGATACATCACGTCGTAGGGGGAAAGCCGCTCCGACAGCGCTGTGAAATCTACAATGTCGCTGAAGAAGACCGCAACATGCCTTGCTTCGCAGCAACGCGTCGCGGCAGAAGCGCCAAGCTGGCTGGTGATCATCATGTCGGTTTCGTCTAGCACCAGGCGTCGGACGCGAAGCTCGCCTTCCGGTCTGAGCTGACAGGCCAGCCGAACCTCATCGGCCAATCTCAACCGGTTCGCCATCAGGGTTTCGTCCGGATTCCGGTCCGGGCAAGCCTCAATGCCGTCGAGAACCCAAACGCGGCATGTCGAGCATTTCGCCCTGCCGCCGCATGCGTGGGCAAATGGCACGCCCGATCTGAGAGCCGCCTCAAGCAAGGTCTCATCTGCGGCCACGTCGAAACCCACTCTGTCGGGTAAAGCGGTTACTTTGGTCATATCACCGAACACAGGTCCGTCGCGTTAACTGGCTTGCCAGTGTAGCACCAATCGGCTCAGGCAATAGAATCATGCAAAATTCGAGCACCGACGAAGCCGAAATGGTTTCGTTGCGGGGACCGGACCATAAGACCGCTTGCATCGGCAGCGACCGCTTGCTGAGCGGACAACGAGGGTTCATCACGGCGCGGATCGTGTTGGTGTCCTCGCAGAGCAGAATCGGGCTTAGTCCAGATGCAACAACCACGCAGCAACGATGTACGCCCGCAATCAGCGCGGGAAGCGGATCATCTCGCTCTAATCGTCGAACTTCCGTCAATGGCGCGTCCCGCTGGTTCAAACACATGAGCCGGAGCAAGCCCGAAATGAGCATAACGACTGGCTGGGGTGGCAAGCGGAAGTCCAGCGTGAACGCGCGGAATAGTTGATTTGCGGACTTGAGCCGGCATTAGGTTGCGCAAGCTGTAGCGGCTGACCTTGGCGCGACCGAGACCAACGTCGGCGCTGACGCGCAGGGCCCGCTCTTGAAGCCAGTGGCCAGCGGGCTCTACGCCAACAATGGGCGCTTTCCAGAATGACTGGAACCGCACCATCGCTGACCAAACCTAAGCTTGGCCAGCGGAGCAATCACCTTTACGATTCGACCAGGATCACCAAGGACTCTGGAACCACTCCATCGAAGGCCATCGCATCCGCGGCTTCCTTGCTCTGCATAGCTTTCATCATGGCGTCCATGTCCGGAACGTCCATGAGAACGGCCACCCGAGTCGGATTTTGTGGATCTACAAATGTTCGTATGTTGGTCACGCCGAGCGGACCAAAAAGCTCTTTGCGCTTCGGCGAGTCGAGCCAGTGTTTTGCGCCCTTTGTGATGTTATGGTAGCCAATGACTGTCGGCATTGCATCCTCCCTATCGTAACGGCGAAGGCCCGGCATCAACCAAAAGTGCCAAGATCCATCCCGTCGAACGACGGAGCGCCGTTTCGGTTGGACTGTCAATTATTTCGTTAAAGGCGCGCGGAAGAACGATTCGGAGTGGGCGTTTCTTACGGACCGTTCGACCTCAATGAACCAGGATCGCGGTCACGCGGCTGTGGCTATTGACATGTGACAAGCGCAAACAGCCGGACAACAACAGCAAGGACTCGCGTGGCACATATCGGGATCCGGCGCTGGGGTCGGAAAGGGCAGTTGGGCGTAGGTGCCTGTCATGACCCGGCGGGCCAAGCTCGTGGGTTATCGCTGAGGTGGAGGCCTCGGATGAGCGTTCTTACGAACGGGCGACCCAGCAACGTGACTGCCCACGAGATTGTTGAAGAGCTGATCCTACAAGCCCGTCGCGGTCAAATCATCTCCGTCAAAGAGACCATTACAGTGGTGCGCCGAGACGGGCCGCAAGTGGAAAGTGACTGCGCGCCGGTCGAGCTTATTGTAGAGATTGCCCCAGCCTTTGGCCTGTTTGTCGCGTTCGACCTCCACGAATAGCGTCATGGCAACCCACTGGTTCAACCCCGAGAGGGCACTCTTTGCCCCAGCCAGTTATCCGATCCCGCTCAGAAATTTCTACCAACATTCCCGCCTTCCAAGGAACCAAGGAACAAATCTTCTCGGCAGGAGGTTCTATCCTCGACCATGGTTGAGGTCGACAGAAGGAAACAGAAGGCTATCGCCGACCTTGTGCGACGGTGGGGTCACATCAGATGGTCTCGGGCCGCTTCATTCCGCGGCCTCCAGCAAGCCGGCTTCTTCCTGCAAGCCGTGAAGAAAATCCGCGGCGCGCTGCGCGTGGCTGGCTGCGGTGAAGATCGCCCGCTTGTCGTTCTTAAGCACCTTCAGCCATGAGCCGATATAGGCGGCATGGTCGGGCCGGGTTTCGGGCGTCAGGTCGCGATCGGCGGACAGGAAGAGCGAAGCAAGTTCAGCAACGAGTTCTTCCATCGCGTAGCCTTCGTCGCCCCAGCGCTTGCGGCCAAAATCCCGCTCCAGCCGCGAGGGGTAGCGCGTCCAGTGCGTGCACTCGTGCGCCAGCGCTGCGTAATAGCTTTCGGCATTGCGGAAGGTCTCGAACGGCGGCATCTGCACATGGTCGCTGCCCATGCTGTAATAGGCCTGATTGCCGCCGTGACGGATATCGGCGCGCAGCGCGGCGAAGAAAGTTTCCGCATGCTCGATGCGTGCTACCGGATCGAGGCGCTGTTCCGCCGGGGCATAGAATTGCGCCGGTAGGCCCTCGATCTGCTCGACATTAAAGACGGTGTAGCCCTTCATAAACGGGATATCCCGCTCCTGCTCCTCGCCGGTCGCTTCGTCCTTCTCTGTCCTGCGGATACGGTCGGCATAAACGACAAGATTGCCCCTCTCGCCCTTGCGGACATGCGCGCCCATCTCTTGCGCCTGTTTGAAGGTCATCCAGATCGGCGCGGCAAAGCCCTGCGCCATGGCTACCGACCAAAAGCATGATGATGTTGATTCCCTGATAGGGCACGCCGTTATGACGTAAGGGCGGCGAAATCCGCCCGGCGGCGTGCTCCGCGTTCCAAGGCTTCAGCCATGGGCGCAGGCCCTGTTCCAGTTCGGCAACAATGCTCGCCGTCACCTTCTCATAAACATCTGCTTTCATTGGTTTTTCCTCCTAGTTTACGGTTGCGCAGCAGCTGCTGCTGCAACCGGACTAGGCCCCGCGCCAATGAGCGGGCGGAATGCGGTCAAGGCTGAAAATCAAAGGGTGGTGCGGCCCACAGCGGAGTGAGCACACGGCCTTTGATTTTCACGCGAATAGCGCCCGGCCTTGACGGCAGGGGGCGGCAGCCCCGGATCAAAAGAGAAAAGGTTGCACGGGCCGAAACGGCCCGTTCAGGTCACGGCCTGAAAGGGCGTGCTTGCGCGAGGGATGGAAGCCGGATGGCCGAAATCCCGGCGTAGCGTGGCGAAGCCGGAGTTCGGTTTACGAGAGCCCGGTCCTGCGTAGCTTCAGCGAAGCAGTACGCGCCCAGAATCCGGCGCCGTAATCGGGTTCGGTCGCTGTTCCGGTTTTTGCTGCGCCGCATGCGCCTTCCCTGAGGCCATGCGAGGTCACTGCGTACGGGAAAGCTGGCATTGGTGTAGCTGAGGAAGTGCGGCGCAATCGGTGGAAGTTTAAGATAACTGCCAAGGCATGAAAAGCATTGAAGGCACTCCCTGGCGGCTTGGCGGTCAGCTGCTCCTGGAACTTGGCGAAGTCGGCTACCTCCCAGTGCTCGGCGAGCTTTCCGTCGGCGATCCGATAGAATTGAAAAGCAGCGAAATCGACGCGATTGCCGGTCGCCTTGATCTCACCGAAGTCATTTTCACCTGGGTGCCGCTGACGCGATTCATGACCGCCACCCGATCGCCCTCGCCGATGATCTGCTCGATGGTCCAAGTGAAATCGGGAAAGCTGGACTTTAGGCCCTCGAGATAGCCGCGGATGACGTCGATGCCAGAGGATTGTTCATTCAGCTTGTCACCATAGTCCTGCGAAACAATGTCGGCGAGCTGGGTCAGATCACCGGAACATATCGAAATAGCGGCGGACGATGGCTTTATTGGCATCAGAATCGGACATGGGCTGCTGTACCCGGTTCCATTCGCTGGCAGGCTGCATCGTCGGCAGTGACCGTGCTGAGCCGCCTGTGACTCGAAGAGTCGAGTAGATGAACGAGCGCTGGCCACGCCGAGATGGCGGTCGCTTGGAGGGCGGTAGGTCTGGAAGGTTTGGCTTTTGTCTCGCTGGCCGAGAGGGACTTCATGCACGAGCGCCGCAACGGTTCAGGTGGAAAGCGTTTGGTCGTTGCCAAGACCATCGGGGACTTCTGAAATAGCGAGCGGGCGTGCTGGTCCTTCAGGGGATAATTCCCCGAGGGCCCCGGCGTAGCTGAATCTGGCGGGTACCGCAGCATTTCTTGAACTTCATACCTGAACCGCAAGGACATTGATCATTGCCGCCGCGTTGCAGCCGGCCGACCAGGGGCAGCAGCGCTGCTGAAGGCAGGAGCGCTGCCGCCAGGGCAGCCAACTTGCCCGAGATTCCCGGTACGACGAGGCGACGACCAGATTTGAACCCTCGCCACGCCCGTTCGGCCACATACTCCGGATCCACCTTGGGCAAGATGTTGAAGAGCGCCGTCTGATTGGCGCCTGATCTTGCGAGAAACTCCGTCGACACCGGGCCTGGTGCAACGCATGTGACCGTCACACCGGTTCGGCGCAATTCCTGGTGAAGCGCCTCTGAGAAGAAGCGCACGAAAGCTTTGCTGGCGAAGTACAGAGCCATATAAGGCCCGGGAACGAACCCGGCCACGGAACTGAGATTGAGCACCCCGCCCCGTCGGCGCGCCACCATTCCCGGCAGAAAATGGAGGGTCAGTTCTGTGAGGGAATGTATGTTGAGATCGATGATGCCCAGTTGATCATCGATAGGCAGCGCCGTCGTCGCGCCCCGCAGGCCATAGCCGGCGCTGTTGACCAGGACATCACAGACCAGGCCGTGTGTGGACAGAAAGCCCTCCATGCGCGTCGGCGCATCGCCTGCCACGAGATCCAACTCGAGCGTGAATGCCTCGCCGCCCGCCTCCCTAACCTCAGACGCCGCGGCGGCCAAACCCTCGGGCGAGCGGGCAACCAGCACAACCGCACCGCGCTCCCTTGCCGCGACGCTCGCAATCGCCCGGCCAATTCCACCCGAGCCGCCAATCACGACGATAGCTGGCCGGTATTCACAGTGCGAAATCACGTCGCCTTCCTCTGTCTTGCAGGAGCGGAAACTCCTTGACCGAGCAGCATCACTTCATTGGCGACAGTGCCGTTCAGGATCTTTTCGAATCTCTCCAGTGCTCGTGCGACGTTCGCTCCATCCATGACCCGGTGATCGTAGTGGATGCGGACATTCACCGATCCGTCTTTGCCGATCGGACCGTAGTTCAGAAGCGTGGTCAGTGGTGTCAGCGGGTTGAGTGATTCCGCACCGAGACCAGAATAGACCGACAGTTGGAAGGTACCGAAGTAATTTGCCCTTTGCCGGGCGATGTTCAACCCTAGCCACATAAGCAGCCACCTGACTGGCGCGGGCGCACCTGCCACCCGCAAGGCACGCCGAAACTCCGGGACCTCCAGGATCGGCCGTGATCGAGCCGCATGGATGGATCCCTCAAGTTCCGTGATGGAGTAGCGCTCCGGGCACTTGATGCAGCTCAGCAGAACGGCCGGCTCGCCATCATATTCGCGCTCGTGGGCAATCGAGGCTACGCTTGCCGGATACTCATAAAGCTGCGGCCAGGGCAACTTGACATAGGCGCGCCGCAGCTCCGGCATCTCTAGGGCAAGAAGCGCATATCCTTTCAGGAAGATCGCGGTCCAGGAGGGCCTGGTCTGCTGCGCCATTCTAGCCCTTACGAGTGGGCTGAGGTTC
This sequence comes from Mesorhizobium sp. M0898, assembly GCF_040319695.1. NCBI lineage: Bacteria > Pseudomonadati > Pseudomonadota > Alphaproteobacteria > Hyphomicrobiales > Phyllobacteriaceae > Mesorhizobium > Mesorhizobium sp. M0898. The sequence continues at coordinate 15,092 of NZ_JAMYOE010000003.1, forward strand.
ATCTGACGCTGCACCGCGACCCGTGGCACGCCGATCGAAAACCTCATCAGATCGCCAACAAGGCGCCGGGGCGCGGAAAGCTTGAGGGCTCGGCCTCGCATAAAACGTACCTCTAATAAAGATAAGGGACTATTCGCTTGGTCTTTTCCATATAGGCACGGTATTGCGGGCCGAAATTCTCCAGCATCATACGCTCTTCCTCGTCCACTCTCAGCAGGAAAAGGACTGCGAACCCAATCAAACCCGATATGCCCGCAATCCAGTTCGCCAGCAAAAAGACCTGGCCGAGGCCCATGAGCAGGAACGAGGTATACATCGGGTGGCGGACCAAAGCGTATGGTCCGGCGCAGATGAGTTCATGCCGTTCGCGAATCTCCAGCGTAATCGACCAGTTCCGGCCAAGTTCCTTATGGGATCTGCGAAAAACCCATAGCGCGGAGCAGAAGATGATTGTGCCGAGAGCCACGGCCCAAACGCTGGCCGGGTGGTCAGCCGCTGCGGGCATGCCGGTGACAACATAGAAGGCAGGCAGGATTGCGAGGCCAAACAGAGCAGATGCAAGCCCGACGATGTCGGAACGTGAGCGGTAGCCAGTTACAATTCGCACGCGCCTTGCCCGGCGCTCGAAGGGATACCGAATCACGTACCAAGCAACGATGCCGATCACCCAAATGACCTCGCCAAGTGAGGCTGCCGCAATGCTCACTTCAGGTCACCAGCGCCCTTTCTGCGATCGCGACTGTAGCAGCTGCCCCTGAGTATGGCCACTTCACCCATCGTCTCGATTTCGTCACCGGCCGACCTTCAGGCGCAGCGATCCTCTCCGAGTTAGTCCGCAGACGCGAAAGCCGGAGGGGCAGTACCGATCGCATTCGGTCCCATTCATCCCTCGAATCTTGGTTATGTATTCATCTCCCGAAGCTCGGTTATGAATTGTTGCGGCCGGAGCTGAATGGCGGGAGTCTTATATCCCATGGAATGAGCGATGTCCGCCACGAAGCCGTTGCAGTTCAAGACCGTCGCCTGCCAGACATGCGAGCTCGCCTGCAGCTTGCGGATGTAGGCAACGACTTTGTCGTATTCGGCCCGGGTCAATATGATTTGCCAGCTTGCGGATCTGTATGGTTCTTCCAGATCACCGTCGCTCCACCCGGTTTCGGCTGGCACCGGCACGATATGGCCCAGAACATAGGGAACCGCACTGTTCGAAGCCGGGTGAAGGCCCGCGACTTGGGGATCGATCATTCTCCCGGCCCGGTCCAGGCGCCCAAAAACTGCGTAGGTGTGGCCGTAGCTTAGGGCGTAGCGGGAGCGGAACTCGATGAAGTACCGCTCGTCGTTTTTTTGAGGCGCAGCTCCGCCATCGGCATAAGATACGAAATTCGGCTGGGGCGGCAGGTCTTTCGTCTGACATGCCGCTGCCGGGAGGGCCACCAACGCCACAAGCAAGAGACGGCTACTTAGAAGCGTCATCGCCGCGTCCATTCCCGAACTTCACAAAGCACAGACCTAATAACGGCCTATGCTCGCCAACCGCTATGAAGCCGGCCAAAGCCCCGGCTGCGTATGTATGGGGAAGGGCTTGGCACCCCTTCCCCATACAAGCCGGTCCTTACTTAATCACTGGTTGCTCTACCGGAGCGGGTGCCGGAGCCTTACCCTTTCCTTTGCCGATCCAGTCGTTCGCGCAGCCGCTCAGGCTGGCAACGGCGAGCACAGCAACCATTGCAATCAATATCCTGTTCATCAAGCAATCCTTTCCCCGGGGGCGGAATAGCCTATGGAATCGCCACAACTAAAACGATATGCAGCCCCACGAAGTTAGCTGCGATCTACACCAACGCCTAGTGCAGAAATGACACAGTTGGCACCCGGTTGCCGGCGGCACCTTTGCGGTGACGTGCTGGCAGGGTTCACCATCCAACGAAGATCAGGCCTGCCCACCATCAAACAACCACCACCGTCGTGCCCAAAGGAGTACGGTCGTAGAGGTCAATGACGTCGTCATTTATCATACGGATGCACCCGTTCGATACCGCTGTGCCTATCGTCCATGGCTCGTTTGTACCATGTATCCGGAAGTGGGTGTCGCGCCCGTCTCGATAGAGATAAAGGGCACGCGCACCAAGCGGGTTGTTTGGTCCGCCAGGGACCCCCCCTGCATACTGCACCAGGCGCGGCTTGCGCTGCATCATGCTGGCGGTGGGTGTCCACGACGGCCAGTCCGCCTTGCGGCCGACGGTCGCTGTACCCTTGAAGGAAAGTCCCTGCTCGCCGACGCCAACGCCGTAGCGCGTCGCCCACCCGTCAGACTCGACGGCATAGAGAAAACGGTGCGAAGTATCGACGACGATCGTTCCGGCCGGCTCGTTTCCGTCGTACCGCACATGCTGCCGTCGGTAACGAGGATTCAGGCCACGCCTTGGTCCGAACGCGGATGAAATCGACGTGCATCCGGAGATCATCAGAGCCAGACTACCCAGCACGAGCCCCCGGCGCGCAATGTGGTGTTCTTCCATTTGTACCTGCTAGGAAACTGGTCATCTACCGCCGCCCTCGTCTCTACCATTCCGAGGCCTGCGGGCCAAGTCTCGCTGTGTGGTGGCAAAAATGAATTCACAGGATTAAACAAGCGAATTGGAGCGAAACTTCTTGCGATGACCGTCTGCCTCTGTTCGGTTATGTCAGAAATGGCATAGGACAGAGCCGATGAAGCCTGACTTCCATGGTAAAGTCGCGATTGTGACCGGCGCAGGCTCCGGAATAGGTGCGGCTGTTTCACGGCAACTCGCGCAAGAAGGAGCCGAGATTGTTGTCGCCGACCTTGATGCCGAGGCCGCGCGCTGCACAGCCGCCGAAATAAGCTCGCAAGGAGGCAGGGCCTACGACTTTGCGGTAGATGTCACGGATGCGGCAGCAGTGGAAAAGCTGATCGAGTTCACTGTCCAGAAATGCGGCGGACTGGATATGGCGGTAAACAATGCAGGTATCGACGGCATTCGAAAAGCAACGGCAGACTATCCGCTCGACAACTGGCACAAACTGATAAACGTTAATCTCAATGGCGTTTTCTACAGCATGAAGTACGAAATCGCCGCGATGCTGGATCGAGGCGGAGGTGCCATCGTGAACATGTCCTCTGTTCTCGGTTCCGTCGGCTTGCCAACTGCGTCCGCTTACACGGCAGCGAAACACGGGGTCGTTGGATTAACCAAGGTTGCGGCGATTGAATATGCTAGGATGGGCATCCGGATCAATGTCGTCGGCCCCGGCTGGATCGAAACGCCTCTTTTATCGGAGCAAATGGAGGCATTAGCCAGCCGGCGCATGGCGGGTCTTCAGCCGATGGGCAGGCGCGGGAAACCGGAAGAGGTAGCGGCTCTTGTGTGCTTCCTGTTGTCCGACCAGGCCAGCTTTATCACTGGGAGCTACCATCTGGTGGACGGAGCTTACACCGCCCATTAGTGCAGTGGAGACCGGTAACTTCTCTGGGGTGAGCGCGGCCACGATTTGTTAGCGTCGACTGGGCCATCACCATCTCTTTGGTTTCGGAGGTAGTGATGGGAATGGAGTGGACGATTTCGATCGAAGGGACGAACGAATTCGGCGACATCTGTCGCCGAGAGGTCCGGATCGACAAAAGCGATGAGCGTCTGCGTGAAGGACACCTGGGCCTGTCGATCGACGACGGCAAGAAGATCATGGCCACCCTGCAAACAGCGGTTGTGACCCAGGAGGCGAAAGCCTACACCCTGTTTCGACGGGTCTGTCCGGATTGCCACAATCTTCGGCAACCGACAGCAAGTTCCACGTGCGGCTGTCGGCGGCGTGATGCGGCATCCGTCCGCGGCAGGGTATGAAATCGCGCAAAATCGTAAAGTGGCGCACAGCACGCGATTCGAACCGCCAACAGGCGCAGGGACTCAATTTAGCAAGTGAATTCAGTAACAGCACTGTATTGGCGGTATCCCTCTCCCGCTACCACCCTACGGATAAGCTATTGAAATAGCAACAAAAACTGAAACTTTGGTAGCGCCCTGTCCAAAAATCTTCAATGATTTCAGGGGCCGAGCCTGCTATCTGGTGGTGCCAACGAACGTCGCAGAGGCGCCGTAAGCGGTCTTTACCAAGCAGATGTCCTGATGTCGCCTTTGATACGCAAGTTCGAGACACCGCTGGTCATGCCGGCTGTTTAGCCAAAGCGGGTCACCCCTTGAACGCCGGCAAGATAAGGCCCTTGACGCCGACATCGAGCGCGAACAATCCGCCCGGATGCTTCTGGCGGACGAAGTGACTGGCCGGACGCCGGAGTACGGCAGAGGTGACGTAGAGGATATCGAGGTCCTTGCCGCCGAATTCGCAGCAGGTCGGCAGGTCGGTCGGCAAGATCACGGTTTCCATCAGTTCGCCGTCGGGATCATAGCGGCAGACTTTGGCGGTCACTGGGATGGTCACCCAGTAGCAGCCTTCGGCATCTACGGTGGCACCGTCGGCAACGCCGCCGGTCGCCCTCATGTCGATGAAGGTGCGGCGGTTCTCGATCTCGCCGGTGGCGGCATCGAAATCATAGGCCCACACCGCGCCGGCATGGCTGTCGGAAAAATACATGGTTTTCGAATCCGGGCTCCAGGCGAGCCCGTTGGAGCATCCGATGCCGTCGATCATCTTGTGGACCGAAAGGTCTGGATCGAGCCGGTAGAGCGCGCCGATGAATTCGATCGGCTGGCCCGGCACCTCGAACATCGAGCCCGACCAGAAGCGGCCCTGGCGGTCCGGCTTGCCGTCGTTGAAGCGGGTCTTCGGCATATGCGCTTCCGGGTCGACGATCGCCTCGAACCTGCCGGTTGCCGGGTCGAAGAAATGGAAGCCGTTTGTCATGGTCAGCACCAGGCCGCCCTTCTCGCGCAGGCCAAGGCAGCCGAGATATTCCGGCGTCTCGAAGACCTCGTCCTTGCCGGTCGATGGATCGTAGCGATGGATCAGCTTCTTCCAGATGTCGATCCACCACAGCACGCCGGCCTTGGGGTCCCAGAGCGTGCCTTCGCCGAGCTCGGCCCTGGCATCGACGACACAGGTGATTTCGACCATGGTCAGCTCTCCTTTCTGCGCATCTTGCCGCCGAGACCGGCGAAGGTCTCGCTGCCGATCGACACGGTGAGCAGGATCACCGCGCCATAGACGATGAGCAGCGCTCCGCTCGACAGGTTGAGCGCCGGCAACAGGCCGGTGAGGATGGTGAGCACCATGGCGCCGGCGACGGTGCCGAGATAGTGGCCGCTGCCGCCGAGGATCGAGGCGCCGCCGATGGCGACTGCCGCGATCGAGGTGAACAGATAGGCGTCACCCATGCCGAGATAAGCCTGGCTGGAATAGCCGGTGAGCAACATGCCGGCGAAAGCGGCGGTGAGGCCGGAGATGACAAAGGTCAGGATGGTGGTGCGCGCCGTCGGCACGCCGGAGAATTCAGCGACCGTGGCGCTGGTGCCGAGCGCATAAAGATGGCGGCCGAATGCCGCCTTGGACAGCAGCAGCGTCGCCACCAGTGTCAGCGCGAGCCAGATCAGCGCGATGACCGGGAAGCCGCCGATGCGGCCGACCGACAGGAACTGGATCAAGGCCGGTGCCGAGGGTGTCGGCGAGCCCCCGGTCAGCACCAGGATCAGGCCTTGCAGGATGACATTGGTCGCGAGTGTCATGATGATCGGCGGCACGCCGAACCGGGCGACGCCGACGCCATTGAACAGCCCGATCAAGGCGCCGCCGGCGAACAGCAGCGGCATTACCCAGACCAGCGGCAGATCCCGACCGCCGCAGAGCAGCGCCATGACGATTGCCGCCGAGTTGAGCACCCAAGGCACCGACAGGTCGATGCCGCCCCCTATGATGACGAAGGTCTGGCCGAGCGCGACGATGCCGACAAAGGCGGCCAGCACGATAGTCGAGCGCATGTTGGATACTGAGAGGAAGCCCGGCGAGAACAAAGCCGTGACCAGCAGCAGCACAACCATGCCGGCATAGGCGAGTACGATGAGGCGGTTGCGGGCAAGGAAGGCGCTCATTGGACACGGTTCCTTGCGGCTTTTTCGGCAACGGAACTGGCAAGCACCGAGAGCAGGAGGATGATGCCGGAAGCGACCGGCTGCCAGTAGCTCGACACATGCAGGACGAAGACGAGATTGCCGATGAGGGTGAGCACGAAGGCGCCGATCACCGTGCCGGCAAGATGGCCGCGACCGCCGAACAGGCTGACACCGCCGATGACCGCGGCCGCGACCGAAGGCAGGATATAGTCCTTGCCGATGGTCGGCGAACCGGCGCCGGTCTGCGTCACCAGAAACAGCGCCGCGCCGGCCGCGAACAGGCCGGACAGGCCGTAGGTGACGAGGTTGACGCGGGTGATCGAAACACCGGACAGGAAGGCTGATTTCTCGTTGGAACCAGTCGCCTGGATGGCTATGCCGACACGCGTCGCGCGAAACCACCACCAGAACACGAGCAGCGCCAGCAGCATCCAGACCGGGCTCGTCAGGCCGACAAGCTGTGCCGAGGCGAAGCCGACCCACCAGCCGGGAACGCTGCCGCCATCGGTCGGCAGGATGATCATGGCGACGCCGTTGAGGATCGACCAGGTGGCAAGCGTCACCAGGAAGGGCTGCAGCTTGAGCAGCGAGATCAGCAGGCCGTTGAGTGCGCCGATCAGGAAGCCGAGTGCTAGGATGATCAGCGCCCAAAGTGCTGTGGCCGACGGATCATCGGTGAAGCGCGTCGCCGCGATCACCGTGCCGAGGCTGATCATGCCGCCGATCGACAGGTCGATGCCGCCCCGCACCAGCACGATGGTCTGGCCGGTTGCCGCCAGCATCAGCGTCATAGCCGCGGCCGTGTCGAGGTTGAGTTCGTCCAGCGAAAAGACACCGGCCTGCAGGCTGCCATAGATGGCAACGATCAAGGCCAGCATGAGGGAGGCGACAAGGAACGGCGCGCGGTCGAGCAGGCGGCCGCGCCAGTCGATGCCGGGCCTCGTCCATTTCATTTCGGCAGGTCGTTGCGCCATCCCCACAGTTTGCTCCGCGGACATCACCATGCCTCAAGCCGCCTCGCTGTCGAGCATGGCGGCGCGCAAAATGCCCGCCTCCGAGATGCGGTCGCCTTCGAGCGTCGCCGCGATGCGGCCATTGCGCATCACCAGCACCCGGTCGGCGACATGGACCAGTTCCGGCATGTCGCTGGAATGGAACAGGATCGCATAGCCCTTGGCCGCGAGGTCGCGCATCAGCTGAAAAATCTCGCCCTTTGTGCCGACATCGACGCCGCGCGTCGGATCGTACAGCAACAAAACGCGCGCCTGCGTGAGCAGCATCTTGCCGAAGATCACCTTCTGCTGGTTACCGCCGGACAGCGTGCCGGCGAGCTGTTCCGGCGTGCCTGCCTTGATGCGCAGGAAGTCGACCATTTCCTTGACCAGAGCCAATTCCTTTTGTCGGCTGAGCAAGCCATTTTCGGTAAAACGCCTGATAACGGACAGGGTCAGGTTCTCGCGCACGCTCTTGGTCAGGAGCAGGCCCTGCCCGCGCCGGTCCTCCGGCACCAGCGCAATGCCATCCTTGCCTGTCAGCGCCTGGCGCGGATTGCCGATCGAGACCGGCTTGCCCCAGAGTTCGAGGGTGCCGCTCGCCTTGCTGGCGCCGAACAGCGCCTGGAACAGGTCGCGCTGGCCGTGGCCCTGCAAGCCGCCAACACCCAGCACCTCGCCTTCGCGCAGCGTGAAGTCGACGCCGGAGAGCCGGCTGCCGCTGGAGAAGTTCCTGACCCTCAGCGCGATGTGGTCTGTCGCTGTGGACACACGCTCCGGATAAAGCCTGTCCAGATGGCGGCCGATCATCTGCGTGACGATCTCGTTGTCCGACACGGCGTTCGCCTCGTGCGCGGCGACGGTGCTGCCATTGCGAAAGATGGTCAGCCGGTCGGCGATGGCGCGCACCTCGGCCATGCGGTGCGAAATGAAGATCACCAGCCGGCCTTCGGCCGCCAATTGCCGCGTCAAATTGAGCAGCCACTCCGCCTCCCGCGCCGGCAGCGCCGAGGTCGCTTCGTCAAGGATCAGGATGCGCGGGTCCTTGGCCAAGCCTTTGGCAATCTCGACAATCTGCCGTTCGGCCAGGGTCAGCCGCCGCAATTCCTGGTCGGGACGCAATGCCGGAAAACTATATTTGTCGAGCAGCGCCAGCGTCTTGCGGCGCATCTCGCCGCGGTTGACGATGCGCAGCAATGTCCGTGGTTCGTGACGGAACCAGATATTCTGTTCGACGCTGAGATCGGGGATCAGCGACAGTTCCTGGAAGACGGCGGCGATGCCGAGCGCCTGGGCGGCGTCCGGATTGGCCGGGCGATAGTCCTGGCCATCGACCAGGATCGAGCCGCCGTCGTGCTGCACGGCGCCCGACAGGATCTGGATGAAAGTGCTTTTGCCGGCGCCATTCTCGCCGAGCAGTGCGTGCACCTCGCCGGCGCGGGCACTGAACGTCGCCTCGCTCAGCGCGACGATGCCGCCATAGCGTTTGGACAAGCCTTTGACGGTGACGAGGTCCATGAATGCGCCTTCGAAAAGCTCTCCCGACACCTTGCGCCGCCGGGAGACAGGGGCGTTTGACAGGAGTTTACTTGGTACCGGCGGCTTCCGCAGCGGTGATCTCGACCCAGTCGGGCGTGATCGGCAGCGTCAGGCCGGGCGCCTGGTCCGGAAATGCATTCTTGCCGATCGCGATCTTGATCATCTTGGTGCCCGGGTAAAGCTTGGACTCGAAGGGATCGGTGGTGACGAAATCACCCTTGACCGAGACGGAGCGCTCGGCGGGCTTCTTGCCGGTGTCGAGAATGTCGACCGCGAGCTTGATCGCTTCCGAGGAGAGATAGGCAGGATTGGAGCCAAGGATGCACTTGGCGCCTTGCGTCTGCGCGCAAGTAACGGCGGCGACATTGTAGGAGAAGCCGACGACCGGGACGATCGGGCGGCCGGCATCCTTCAGCGCCTGGATAGCGCCGGAGCCATAGCCTTGCGTCATGATGCCGTCGATCTTCGGATTGGCGGCAAGCAGGGCCGCGACACCCGACTGTTCCGGACCGAGTGCATAGTTGCCGTTGTAGTAGCCGACGACCTTGATGTCGGGATATTTGGCCAACACCTTCTCATAGCCTTGCTGCAACTGTGCCGAGATCGGCGCCCCGGCGAGACCACGGTCGAGGATGATGTTGCCCTTGCCGCCAAGCTGCGTAGCCATCCACTCGGCCATCACCGAGGGAATGCGATCCCAGTCGGACGCGACGGCAAATGCGCAGGGTTCGGTCACCACCTGGTCGAAGCTGATGACGACGATACCGGCGTCGCAGGCCTTCTTGATGGTCGGATTCAAGGCCGAGTCCGAACCGGCATCGACAAGGATGGCGTCCGGCTTCTGGCGGATGATGTTGTTCAGCGAATTGATCTGCGCCTGGACGGTGTTCTCGACATTCTCGATCTTGAGGTCGACGCGGCCCTTCAGCGGCCCCTTGTTCACCGAAACGTTGGCGACACGCTCCATCTGCTGGCGCCAGTCATTGCCGACGAAATTGTTCGAGAGATAGATGGTGTAGGTCTTCTTGTTCTCGGCGTGGCTCGGCGCGGTGCTCACCGCGATTGCGGACATGGCAAGAGCTGCCAATCCGCCGCAAACTGTCTTCAGTTTCATGATCTCTCCTCCTTCGTGTTTCCTGCATCAGCCGGTGACGGACTTCGCCATCTTGATGGGTGCTGCACATAAATTGATACCGGTACCAATGCGCCTTGTCAATTTAAGCCAAGGCGCATTGGAGGAGCCTCGAGGCGACCATTTCGCCGCCGATCGGCAGACGTCGTTCATTTGGCGCCGGCGGCCTCGGCAGGGGTGATTTCAACCCAGCCCGGGCTGACGGGAAGAAACAGGCCTGGCGCCATGTCCGGAAAGGCATTCTTGCCGACCTCTATCTTCTGCATGGTCGCGTCGGGATACAATCCCGACGGGACCGGATCGGTGGTGAGGAAGGCGTTGCGCAGCAGGATCTTTTTCTCCGCCGGCTTCTTGCCGTCGAGTATCTCCACCGCCAGCTTCAAGGCCTCGGCCGACAGATAGGCAGGGTTGGGTGCAAGGATGCACTGGGCGCCCTGGGTCTGCGCACAGGTCGTCGTCGTCAGGTTGAACGGACTGCCGGTGATGGGAACGATCGGACGACCGGCGTCCTGCAGCGCCTTGATCGCTCCGGCGCCGTAGCCCTGGACGAAGATGGCGTCGACTTGCGGGTGCGCCGCCAGCAGGCTGGCGATGCCGGCTTGTTCCGGTCCCAGCGCATAGTCGCCGTTGAAATAACCGACCACTTCAATGCCGGGATATTTCTTGATGACTTCCTCGAACCCACCCTGCAGCTGGGCGGAGATCGGAGCACCGGCAAGTCCGCGATCAACGAGGATCTTGCCCTTGCCGCCGAGTTTCTTGACCAGCCATTCGGCCTCCACGCGCGGCGCGCGGCCCCAGTCGGACTCCATCGTGTAAGCGCAGGGCGCGCTGACGATCTGGTCGAAGGCGATGACCACGATGCCGGCCTTGCAGGCCTTCTCGATCGTCGGGTTGAGCGCTTCGCCGGAGCCCGCGTCGATGACGATGGCGTCGGGCTTGTTGCGAACGATGTTGTTGAGGGAATTGATCTGCGCCTGGACCGTGGTCTCGACCACCTCGACCTTGAGGTCGACGCGACCGGCAAGCGGCGGCTTCGTGACCGCGATGTCGGCGCTGCGCAGCATCTGCTGGCGCCAGTCGTTGCCGACGAAATTGTTGGACAGATAGATGGTGTAGGGCTTCTTGTCCTGTGCGTTGGCCGGCACGGTATCGATCGACAGCAAAGTCGTCGCGATCACCGCAAGGCCGGCGAAGAATGCGCCTGCTTTCATGATTTTCCTCCTGACCGGGACCAGGAAATCGACGCGCGCCAATGCCGCCGATCGGGTTCAGGCCAGATCGTTCGGCGCGTCGTAGCTGATGCTGAAGAGATCGGCCGGATGCCGCGCGATGGTGAACTCGATGCTCTGCTGGTCGGCCGACTGGTAGAGCATCTCCACACTCAGCACCGCACTGCCGAGAGCGATGCCGAGGTCGTCCGCGATGACCTCATCGGCGATCTCGGCGCGGACCGTGACATGCGCGACGTCCAGCCGCAGGCCGAGATGCCGTTGCACCGAACGAAAGATCAGCACGTCGGAAAAATCCTCCCGCTTCAGCTTCGCTCCGACAGTTGGCGGGAAATAGCTGGTGATCTGAGCTTTCTTCTGCTCACCCACCGACAGGATGCCGCGCAAGCAGTAGCCCGCTTCGTCCTTGCCCATGCCGAAATGGCGCTGGAGCACTGGGGAGACCTCCTTGCGATAGGATTTCACCGTCAGTTGCGCGTCCTTGGTGAAGGCCGCCATGTCGGCGAAGTTCTTGAATTTCCAGCTCAGGTTGACCGATGGACTGCGCGCCGTGACCACAGCCGGTTTGGCCGACCGCTTCCTGATCAGCCCGTCGGCCTCGAGGTCACGCAACGCTTGCCGTACGGTGATCAGGCTTACGCCGAAATGTTCGGCGATGGTCGCCTCCTTCGGCAGTTCGCCGCCGACGGGAAAGGTGCCGTTGCCGATCGGCTCGCGCAGGATGTCGGCGAGCTGGCGGTAAAGCGGGCCGTTGGCGCGACCAAGTGTGCGCTTGGGAAGACTGTCGATGGTGGGAACGGAGTGATCCATGTGCCTCGTCGCGCCTGTGTCGAAGCTTTTATAATAGCTTCCTGCGCCGGAGGCTATTGCATGTCACCCAAAAGTGGCTCCGGTTTTGGGATCAAAAAACAAGCCCGACGATCATCAACCGTCTCAGACGAAGAGCCGAAGCGGATGCTCGATCGCGGCTTTCAGGCTCGAAAGCCATAAGGCCGCCGCTGCCTCGTCAATGCTTCCCGTATCCGCCATCAGCAGGCACTCGGCGTGATCGCCTGATGTGTCGAGCGAGACGGTCAAGCGCATGGCGCGGGCTGGCAGAAGCGGCATCATGAGCGGCCTGACGTCGCTTGCCGGCAACACCCGCAGGGACAATGCGGCAGGTTTTTCCGCATCGTCACGACTGTCGGCCAAAGCAGTGAGCCGCGTCTCCCACAGCGATATCAGAGACATTTCGGGGATCATGTCGAACACGGCTTGCCGGCCCGCCAGTTCCAGCGCCACGGATGCCGTGCCGATCCTGGCGGCGTCCGGTATCTCGGCAAATGCTCTGCCCGCCGCGCGCAGCAGCACGTCGTCAATGTCGAACAGCCTTCCAGAGCTCTCCAGTGCCGCCAGCAGGTCTCGCAGCGCGCGGAGGGCAACGGACGTCGCAAAGGCAGCGATCCGGGGCGCAGCAGTGGAAGGCTCCGCCGCTGGGGCGGCGATATCAGGCGAAACGACCAGCGTGGCAGCCGGAACGTAGCCGGTGACATCGGCAGCGAGGATGCGGCCACCGGGCCCGCTGCCGCGAAGGACTTCGAGCGGCAGCGCACGCTCGCGCGCCAGGCGGCGGGCGTATGGGGAAACGGCGAGACGCCTTGCCTGCGCCGCCATTGCGTTCATTTCAAATACTCTGAATTGACGCAGTTGGTCAGCCGCCCCTCCGCAAGATATGCGTGCACGACCTCGATCGATTTCAGCCGGAGATCGCGCATCGATGCCGGGCTGTAGAAGGCGGCGTGGGGGGTGACGATCAGGCGGTTGGCGATCCATGTTTCGCGGCGTCGCCATGCCGCCAGCAGCGGATGTTCGAGATCGCCGGGTTCGCTTGGCAGCACGTCGAGCCCCGCGCCGGTGACGGTACCCGCGCGCATGGCTGCTTCGAGCAAGTCGAGATCGACGATCGGGCCGCGCGCGGTGTTGATCAGCACAAGCCCGGGCCTGGCCGCGGCGAAGGCCGCCGCGCCAAGCAGCTTGCGGGTTTCCTCGCTCAATGGCGTGTGGACGCTCACCACATCCGCGCGCGCCATGAGCTCGGCCAACGAATGGACCCGCTCGTAGCCTGTCGACAAGTCGACGCCGGACGACAGATGCGGGTCGTAGAACACCACCTTCATGTCGAAGGCGGCTGCGCGGCGGGCCGTGGCGAGGCCGATGCGGCCAAGTCCGACAATGCCGAAGGTGGCGCCCTTATGCCGGCGCACCAGCGGCGCTTTGGAGAAATGCCAGCCTTCGGCGCCATTGCCGGTGAGTTCCGCGCCATAGGCGGAGGTGCCGCGCGTCAGCGCCAGCATCAGGCCGATGGCGTGGTCGGCGACTTCGGTTGTACCATAGTCCGGCACATTGCAGGCCGGTATCTTGCGCGCGCCCCAGCCTGCCGTGTCGATGTTGTCGAAGCCGACGCCCGAGCGTACCGCGATCCTGGCCTTGGGAAACGCGGTGGGAGCGGCAGCGACATTGTGGGTCGGCGAATAGTTGATGACCGCATCGGCGGTCTCGCAGGCCGACGGATCGAGCATGGCTGGCTTGTCATTGGTCGATCTGGCGAGGATGAACTCGATGTCGGGATAGTGCTCGCGCTCGAGTTCGGCTTCATCGGCGGCTTGCCAGTTGGCGCACAGGATCTTCATGCTTGCCCTTCAGATTTTACAGGGAGAGTGGTGACTATTTCTTGATGCCGCCAATGCGGCCGCCCATCGGCACCACGGCGCCGACCGGCTGGTCGATCGCGGCAAGCGTGCCGCTGACTGGCGCCTCGATCTCGACCACGGCCTTGTCGGTCTCGATCTCGGCGACCAGTTCGCCTTCCTTGACCGCATCGCCGACCGCTTTCCGCCATTTGATGACGGTGCCTTCGCTGACGGTGAGATCGCCGAACGGCATCGTCACCGGCTCGTCGTCGCCGGCGGCGGGTACCTGCGGCGCAGCGGGCGCAACCTTGGCGGGAGCAGGTGCCGATTTAGCCGGTGCGGCACTTTTCAGGCCGACCGTGTACCAGTGATCGGGAATCGGCGGCTTGCCGGCGATGACGTCGCGCATGCCCTGGACGATGCGCGCCGTGTCGACCAGCATGGCGCGTTCCAGTACGGGCGCGAAGGGATGCGAGGTCGGCGCGGTGTGCAGCCTTCCGGGCGGAGCGTCGAGTTCATCGAAGGCAAGTTCGTTGATGGCTTGCGCGATCTCGCCACCCAGGCCGCACATCGCCCAGGCCTCGTCGACGATGAGCAGGCGATGGGTCTTGCGCACGCTGGCGACGATCGTCTCGATGTCGAGCGGCATGATGGTGCGCGGATCGATCACCTCAGCTTCGATGCCTTCGGCCGCCAATGCCTCCGCCGCTTCAATCGCGCGCTGCACCATCTGCCCTGCGGCAACGACGGTGATGTCGGTGCCGGCCCGCGCGATGCGTGCGACGCCGAACGGGACAAAATGTTCGCCAAGCGGCACCTCGCCCTTGGAGGCGAACAGCGCCTTGGGTTCGAGCATGATGACAGGATCGCCGGCCCTCAGCGCTGTCTTCATCAGCCCCTTGGCATCCGCGGGGCTCGAGGGAACGCAGACGATGAGGCCCGGCATATGGGCGAAGACCGGATGATAGATGCCGCTGTGGTGCGGGCCGGAACTGCGCAGCGCGCCGGCGCCGACGCGCACCACCATCGGCGCGCTCATCAGTCCGCTGGTCATGTAGCGCAACTTGGCGGCCTGCAGGAAAATCTGGCCGGCGGCCTCGAAGGCGAAGTCGGCAAACATCAGGTCGGAGACCGTGCGCGCGCCGGTAGCCGAGGCGCCGACGGCGGCGGCGGTGAAGCCCTGTTCGGAAATCGGCGTATCGACCATGCGCTCGGCGCCGAACTCCTGCCAGAGGTTTCTGGTGTGGGCGAAGCTGCCGCCACGCTCGCCGGTGCCTTCGCCAAAATAGAGGATTGCCGGATTGGCGCGCATTTCCTCGGCGATGCCGTCGCGTACCGCCTCGAGCCAGCCTTGCGTGCGCGTCTCGCCGACGGCGCGCGGCTGCAGCGCTGCCGGCGGGTTGATCGGATCGGCAAAGACATGCAGGCGCACCGTTGCCGGGTCGGGCTCGGGCGAATTGCGGGCAAAGCTCAGCGCTTCCTCGACCACCTTGTCGATCCGCGTTTCGATGGCGGCGAGAGCTTCCGTGTCGGCGATGCCATAGTCCTCGACCAGCTTCTTGCGGAACATGTCGATCGGATCGCGCCTGATCCAGGCGTCGAGTTCTTCCTGCGTGCGGTAGGTGCCGATGACTGGATCGCCCTCATGGTGGCCGACGGTGCGATAGGTCTTGGCCTCGATCAGCGTCGGACCTTTGCCGGCGCGGGCGCGCTCAGTCGCTTCCTTCATTGCGAGCCAGACGGCGAAGACGTTGTTGCCGTCGACGGCAACGCCTGGCATGCCGTAAGACGCGGCCCTGGTGGCGATTTCGGGATTGAGCGTGACGGATTTCAGCGGCGTGGCGGTGGCGTAGAGATTGTTCTCGCAGACGAACACCGCCGGCGCGCGCTGCACGGCGGCAAAGTTAAGCGCCTCGTGGAAGCCACCATGATTGGCGGCGCCATCGCCGAAGAAGGCCACGCCGATGTCGTCACGGCCCTGCTGGCGGGCGCTCATACCGATGCCGACCGCATGGCCGATGCCGGCGGCGACGATGCCATTGGTGCCAAACAGGCCGACCGAACGGTCGTAGAGATGCATAGTGCCGCCACGGCCGCCGCAAATGCCGTCGACCTTGCCGAACAGCTCCGCCATCACACGTCCGGGGTTGGCGCCCTTGGCCAGCGCGTGGCCATGGCCACGATGGGTTGATGTGACCCAGTCGGTCGGCCTGAGATGCGCGCAGACGCCGACGCCCGTCGCCTCCTCGCCGATATAGAGATGCAGGAAGCCGGGCGTTTCGCCCTTGCGGCAGGCGATTTGGGCGATGCTTTCGAAGCGGCGCAACAGCACCATGCGTTCGAACAGATCGAGCAGAATCTTGCGGTCGGGGAGGTTTGGCGCACCCCTGGACTCCTCGCGCGTGCGCGCCCCAGACATTGCCACCAAAGCCTCCCTGAATACGTCTGACGCCGGACGGCAGAGCGCCGGCGGCGAGCTTGTTGGTCGCCCGCTTCGGCGCATAATAGATTATAATAGCATAATGTCTACCGACACTGAACAGAGGCGCGCAGGCGCTAGATTTTGGTGATCCGGACCGTGGCGTCGGGACGCTCGAACAGCTCCGGCCGCAAGCTGAGGCCAAGTCCCGGCCCCTCCAGCGGCACGACATGGCCGTCGCTGACCAGCGGAATGTCGGCGACGATCTCGGTGTACCAGCCGGTGAAATAGGCGCGCACGGCTTCCTGGTAGTTGACGTTCGGCAAGGTCGCCGACAGCGCGCAACTGGCGGAGTAGACGATCGGCCCGGTGCAGTCGTGCAAGGTGACCGGCAGTTCGCTGGCTTCGGCCATGTTGGCTATCTTGCGAGCCTCGGACAGACCACCGCACCAGGCGAGGTCGATCATGATCACCGAAGCGGCGCGCTTGTCGATCAGTTGCTTGAACATCTGCCGCGAGGCCAGCCTTTCGCTGGCGGCGATCGGGATCGAGGTATGGCGGGCAAGCTCGGCCATGGCGTCGAGCTCGTTGTAGCGGATAGGCTCCTCCAACCAGGCGACGTCGTAGGCTTTCAGCGCCTCGGCGATGCGCAGCACCGGCGGCAAGGTCCACAGGCCGTGCAGTTCGACCATGATTTCCATGTCGCGGCCGACGGCGTCGCGGATTTTCTGGAACGGCTGCAGCGCGCTGTCGAGGTCGGCCAGCGAAATGCGCGTACCGTTCGAGGCCTCGGCGGCAATGTCGAACGGCCATATCTTCATCGCCTTGATACCTTCGAATTTCAGGCTTTTGGCGAGGTCGCCGGCATTGTGGCGCCAGGCGAGCAGATCCTCATACGGGCCTTCGTTCGAATCGCCTGCCTTGAGCGACCAGTCCTCGCCGCGCTCGAACAGAGCGTTCTTCTTCGTGGCGCGGACATGTTTGTAGCCGGCGCAAGTGTTGTAGATCGGCACGGTCTTGTGGGTACGGCCGCCAAGCAGCCGCCAGACCGGCTCGCCGAGCGCCTGGCCATATATATCCCAGAGTGCGATGTTGACGGCGGAATTGCCACGCACCTCGGCGCCGGAATCGCGCGCGCCGACATAGACGCTGCCCAACGTACGGTCATGCAGTTCGATGTCGCGCGGGTCCTTGCCCAGAAGGTAAGCGGCGACATTGTCGTGGATGTAGGAGGCGACCGGCCCCGGCGCCCAGAAGGTCTCGCCGGTGCCGATGAGGCCGGCATCGGTGTGGACGCGCAGCCAGAACAGGAACGGGAACTCCGCCAGTTGCAGCGTTTCGAGCGCGACGACTTTCATTTTTTCCTCCCTGTACCGACCGACCGCTCGGTCGGCGGACAATAGCACATCCCCGTTGACAGCCATTTATGGTACCGGTATCAATTTCCGTCAAGATGGCCACCGGGAGGGTGCTCGCATGCCTGCCGAAATTCTCGATACCACGCCACGCAGAGCGCTGGTCACGGGCGCCGCCGGCGGCCTCGGCCGCGAGGTGGCGATACAATTGGCGGCCCGTCGATGCGCGGTCGCCATCGCCGACATCAACGCCGAAGGCGCGACCGAGACCGCTCGCCTTGTTCGGGAGAAAGGCTCCGAGGCCGAGACGATCATCGGCGACTTCACCAGGGAAGGCGCGCCGGAGGCAGCTGTCGAAAAGGTGGTCGCGCGTTGGGGCGGTATCGACATCCTCGTCAACAATGCCGGTTATGGTGTGATCGAGCCGTTCCTCGACGCCACTTACAAGTCCTGGACACGCACGCTGGCGCTCAATGTCACGGCACTTGCCATGGCCTGCAAGGCGGCTGGCCGGGTGATGCGCGAGCAGCGTTCGGGGCGCATCATCAACATCACCTCACCCGGTTCGCGCATGGCGCTGCCCGACTACACCGCCTACACGGCGAGCAAGGCCGGCGTCGATTCCATCACCCGCGCCGCGGCGGTTGCATTGGCGCCCTACGGTGTACTGGTCAACAGCCTGGCGCCGGGCATGATGGACACCGAGATGCAGCGGTCGACCGAGGTCGACCTCGCCCGCGCCAATGGCCGCGACGACCTGCAAGCCTTCCTCGACGAGCGCACCCGACGGATCCCGCTCGGCCGACGCGCCGAGATTTCCGAAGTCGCCGAGGCCGTCGTCTGGCTCTGCCTCGATTCGCCCAAATACATGACCGCTGAGCGCCTCAACATGTCGGGCGGGCTCGACAAGGACTGACCTTATGTTGCGAAATTCCCCACCCGGCAGTGCCGATATTGGCGCGCTCGAACGCAAGGCGACACGGCTGCGCCGGCACATGCTGACCATGGCGCGCGGACAGGGCCAAGGCTATATCGGCCAGGGCCTCGGCATCGCCGATGTGCTGGCCGCGCTCTACTTCCACGAACTGCGCTACGATCCGCAGAATCTGGTATGGCCCGATCGCGACCGCTTCCTGCTGTCTACCGGACACTATTCCATTGCACTGTGGGCGGCGCTGGCCGAGGCCGGCATCATCCCGGTCGAGGAACTCACCACCTACGGCGCCGACAATAGCCGGCTGGAAATGTCGACACTCGACACCACGCCCGGCGTCGAGGTCATCGGCGGTTCGCTCGGCCATGGTCTGGGACAAGGCGTCGGCCAGGCGCTGGGCTTGCGCGTCGACAAATCCGACGCGCGCGTCTTCGTCGAGTTGTCCGATGGCGAAATGCAGGAAGGCTCGACCTGGGAAGCGGCGATGTCGGCCAGCCATTTCAGGCTCGACGGGCTGGTGGCGCTGATAGACTGCAACGGCATACAGGCCGATGGGCCGGCGGTGCTCGAGATGGAACCGGTCGCCGACAAATGGCGCGCCTTCGGCTGGCAGACATCGGAGATTGACGGCAACAACATGAAGGCGGTGGTCGGTGCGCTGGCCGGCGCACGCGACCGCAACGGCAAGCCGAAGGCGATCGTGCTGCGCACATTGCCGGGCAAGGGCGTGCCGCGCATTGAGACCAGCGAGAAATCGCATTTCTTCCGCATAGACATGACGCAGTGGGACGGCATCATCGCCGAGTTCGAAAAGACCGTGGGAGCAACCCAATGAGCAGCACGGCGATTGAGCCCGGACGCACGCTGCCCATGGGCCAGGACGAAGCGGTCGGCGGTGGCCAACGGAGCGTGGAGGCACCGTTCGGCAAGGCTTTGGCGCGGCTTGGCCAGAGCCGCCCCGACATCGTCGGGCTGACCGCCGACCTCGGCAAATACACCGACATATTGCCGTTCCGCGATGCCTTTCCGGAACGTTTTTTCAATGTCGGCATGGCCGAGCAGAATCTGGTCGCCGTCGCCGCCGGACTGGCGCGCACCGGCAAGGTGCCTTTCGCCACCACCTATGGTGTGTTCGCGACCCGGCGCGCCTATGATTTCGTCGCCATCGCGCTCGCCCACTCCAGCCTCGACGTCAAGATCGTTGCCGGACTGCCGGGATTGACCACCGGCTATGGCGGCACGCATCAGGCGATTGAGGACCTGGCGCTGATGCGCATGATCCCCGGCCTGACCATCATCGACCCCTGCGATGCCACCGAGATCGAGGCTGCGACCGACGCGATCGCCGAGCATCGTGGTCCAGTTTATATGCGGCTGCTGCGTGGCAACGTGCCGGTGGTATTTGAAGCTGGCTATCGCTTCGAAATAGGCAGAGCGCGACAGCTTCGCGAAGGCTCGGATGTCGGCATCATCTCGACCGGCTTGATGACCGAGCGAGCGCTGGACGCGGCGGAAGCCTTGCGCAAACAAGGCATCTCCGTCGGAGTGTTGCACGTGCCGACGATAAAACCGTTCGACGCCGAGGCGGTGGCCGAATTTTCGACCGGCTTCAACCATATCGTCACGGCGGAAAACCATGTTGTTGTCGGCGGCTTGGCGAGCCTTGTGGTCGAGACCTTGTTCGATGCCAGCATCGCGAAGAAGGTAACGCGCATCGGCCTGCCCGACCGCTATATCGAATGCGGCGCGGTGCCGACCTTGCAAGCGAAGTACGGCCTGACGACCGAGGCCGTCATCGCAACGATCGCCGCCCTGAATTAGGACTGCCGCATGAAGATCACAGAGATCGAGACCTTTGCCGTCGGCGCGGGCTGGAAGAACTGGCTGTTCGTCAAAGTGCATACCGACAAAGGCATCCACGGCGTTGGCGAAGGCACGCTGAACGGCTTCATCAAGACCACCGAAGCCGGGGTGCACGAGCTCAAGCATCTCGCCATCGGCCAAGACCCGCGCCGCATCAATGCGCTGGCCAAGCGCTTGCTGGACAGCGTTTCGCTCGATGGCGGCCATATCCACCGTACGGTGATCGCGGCGATCGAGGTCGCCTGTTGGGATATCCTGGGCAAGAGCCTCTGCGTGCCGATCCACCAGTTGCTCGGCGGCCAGGTGCGCGACAGCGTGCTCGGCTACGCCAATGGGTGGTACCGCACCGAACGCATGCCGGAAGCCTTCCTCGAGGCCGCCAAAGCGGTTTTGGCCAAGGGTTTTAAGGCATTCAAACTCGACCCTTTCGGCACCGCGCAAGGGTTTATTTCGCGCGAGGAATTGGACCTCTCCTACGCTATCTGCCGGATGCTGCGCGACAGCTTGCCCACGGACACGCTGATCCTGATCGACGTGCATGCCCGCTTCACCGAGATCGCGGCGCTTCAGGCAGCCCAGAAATTTTCCGATCTCGACATTTACTGGTGGGAGGAGCCGACCTCGCGCGACCGGCAGGAGACCGTGCATGAAGTGGCGCATCGCTCGCCGATCCCGGTTGCGACCGGCGAGATGTACGACACGGTCGGCCAGTTCTACACGCTGGCCGCCGGCGGCGGCGTCAACATCTTCCAGCCTGAGCCGATGTCGCTCGGCGGCATCGGGCCGTCGATGCAGGTGGCCAATCTGGCGCTCGCGCATGGCAGCCATATCGCGCCGCACCAGAGCGGTGGACCGGTGGCTACGGCGGTGTGCCTGCAGCTCGCGGCAGCGGTGCCGAATTTCCTTATCCAGGAGCATTTCGACGCCTTTAACGACCCGTGGACACGCGACCTGGTGACCTGGCACCCAACCGTCAATTCCCACAATGGCCACCTGTCGTTGCCGGACGCGCCGGGGCTCGGCATCGATCTCAACATCGATGCGATCAAGGATCATCCCTACGATCCCGATGCCTATCTCAACGTCCACGCCGAAGGCTGGGAAAAGCGCCTCGGACGACATGAAGAGACCGGCAGGAAGAAAACCTGATCAGGCGCTTTCGCGGTCGACGATCTCGAAGCCGAGGCTGGTGATGGTCGGCACCTTGGTGTCGCCGCCGAGCCTTGCCAGCAATTGCCGCACGGCGCGCCGGCCCATCTCGTAGCGGTTGACCTTTACCGTGGTCAGCGGCGGATAGAGCTGCGCGGCCAGATCCAGGTCGCCATAGCCGGCAATCGCGATCCTGCCCGGCACCGCCCAGTGGCGGCGGTGGCATTCCTGCACGGCGCCGACGGCCAGCGTGTCGCTGGAGAAGAAGATGGCGTCGATGTCCTTGTGCCTCGACGTCAACGTCACCAGCGCCTCGGCGCCGCCTTGCGCGGTGATCGGCACCTCGACCTCCATGTCGGCATGGTTCTTGATGCCGAGTTCGGTGAGCGCGGCATGATAGCCGGTGCGGCGCTGCTGTAGGCGATCATTGCCATGGATCGGCGTCGAGACGAAGCCGATGCGCTTGTAGCCCTTGGCGGCCAGATGCATGGTCATGGCATAGGCCGTCTCGAAGTTGGAGACGCCGACCACCATGTCGATCGGCTTGCGGCCCTTGATTTCGGAAATCTCGACGATCGGCGCACCGCTGCTCCTCAGAAGCCCGCGCGCCGCCTCGCTTTGTACGAAGCTCTGCAGGATCATGCCGACCGGGCGCCAGCCAAGCAGGTTGCGGATCGATTTCTCCTCGGCCTCCTGCGTGAATTCGCCTTGCACCAGAAGCATCGAGTAGCCGCTCTCATGGCATTCGTCCGACATGCCTTGCACCTGTTCGGCAATGCCCGAATTGATCAGCGGCGGCACCACCGTGCCGATCATGCGGCCATTGCCGCGCATGCTGGAGGCCAGCCGGTTGGGCACGAAGCCGGCCTGCTCGATAGCCTCAAGCACTTTCGCGCGCGTCTCGGGCGAGACCATGTCGGGATTGGACAGCGCCCGCGATACCGTCATCGGCGCGACACCAACGCGCTTGGCGATCTCGCGAACACCAAGGCGCTGCCGCTTCTTCTCGCCCGCCGGCAGCTCGTCGACCATCACCATGCTCCAAGAGAGCGCGATCCGTCAGCAATGTCCCGCGGACCGCGGCGTAAACGCCCATTCATAGCGGTTGGCGCGAATGCATTCCAGCGATGGAGCTGGCTATGCACTGCCAGGAAATTCGCCGTTGACAAGTTATAATATTATAATCTTAATGGCCAAGAGGAGTGCGCCAGGATCGGCACAGGTGAATGGAGCCGGCCGCAAGAGCCGGCGACAGGCGCCGCCAGGGAGGTCAGGATGAACAGCGCGGCTGAGGTGAGCGCGCCGCTCCGGGACGCGCGATCGTTCCGGCGGCGACTGATAGGCTTGATTGCCGTCGGTGAAGTCGGCGTGCTGGCGGCCATGGCGTTGCTGATCGCCTTCTTCTGGCTGATCGAACCGGCTTTCCTGTCGGAGCGCAACATCCGCGCCATTCTCAACGTCGTCTCCTTTGTCGGCATCATCGCCATCGGCCAGACCATCCTGCTGGTCGCCGGCGAATTCGACCTGTCGGTCGGCTCGGTGGCCGGGTTGTCCGCCGTGATCGCCGCCAAGCTGATGACCGCGGCCGCCCTGCCGGTGACCGTCGGCGTTCTCGGCGGCGTTGCCGTCGGTGCCCTGATCGGCCTGCTGAATGGCCTGATCGTCGTCAGGGTCGGCATCCCCGCCTTCATCCAGACGCTCGGCATGCTGTTCATCGGCCAGGGCCTGATCCAGGTGGTGACGGGCGGTTATCCCGTCTATCCGCTGCCCGAGGCGATCAACACGATCGGTGGCACAGATCTCGCCTTTGGGCTGGGCTGGAGCTTTGCCTTCTTCATCGTCGCCGCCATCCTTGCCGACTTCGTGCTGCGGCGCACCGTTCTCGGGCGCAACATGTATGCCACCGGCGGCAACAAGGAAGTGGCGCATCTCGTCGGCATCAAGACCAGCGCCTACAAGATCGGCGCCTTCATCACCGTCGGCGCGCTGTCGGCGATCGCCGGCATGTTCGTCATGGCCGATCTCGGCAGCGGCGGCACTTCGATCGGCAGCGGCTGGGAACTGACGGTCATCGCCGGTGTCGTGGTCGGCGGCGTCAGCCTGTTCGGCGGCGCCGGCACGGTGGCCGGCGGCGTCGTCGGCATTCTCATGCTGAAAGTGGTGCAAAGCGGCCTCGTCGTCATCGGCGTCAACTCCAACTGGCAGCAGATCGCGGTCGGCGTGATCATGGTCATGGCTGTCGGCCTCGACATCGTGCGCCGCCGCTATTTCATCGCCGGCGCTTGAGAGGCCGTGGATATTGCACCGGCAAAATGCCGGCCAACCAAGGGAGGTAAGACATGAAAATCCATTTGAAAAAGAGGGTGATCCGAGCCGCATTGGTAGCGGCGGCCGTTGCCACCTCGCTGGGCTCGGTGAGCTTGGCCCGAGCGGCGGACATCCACCTGCTCTGGGTGCAGGCGATGAAGGATCATCCCGTGCACCGGCTGATGCAGGCCGGTTTCCTCAACAAGTGCAAAGAGCTCGGCTACACCTGCGAGGTCGTCGGCGACCCGAGCGCCACCAACTGGGACATCCCCGCAACGCTGCCGCTTGCCGAAGCCGCCCTCGCCCGCACCAAATACGATGCCATCGGCGTCTACGGTCCCGATCCGGCCATCTATTCCTACATCTCCAAGCTGGCCAAGGAGGGCTTCCCGATCGTCACCTGGCACGTGCTGCCGCCCGAAGGGACCGTAAACGGGCTGAAAGCGGCAACGGGCGAGAACATCGCCGAGGCCGGGACCAACGCCGCGATCGCCATCGGCGACAAGCTCGGCGGCAAGGGCACGGTGGCACTGACGCAAGGCGCCTCCAACGACACCGAAAACGCCATGTCGGATGCCTTCCGCAAGACCATCGCCGCGAAATATCCCGGCATCAAAGTGCTCGACACCCAGATGGAAGGCTTCGAACCCTCGGCGGCGGAAGCCAAGGCGGTGGCGATCCTGCAAGGCAATCCCGACGTGACCGCCGCCTTCGGCACTACCGGCAACAGCATCCAGACCTGGTCGGGGGCGGCCCGCAAGGCCGGGCGCGATGTCGTCATCATCGGCATGGATTATATTCGGCAGAACCTCGATCTGGTAAAATCGGACGCCGCCTACGGCATCGTCGCGCAGCCGCTCTATGAAGAGAGCGCCAAGGTCGCCGAGCTGCTGGGCGATCTGGCCCAGGGCAAGACCGTGCCCTACAGCAATCCGCTGCCGGCCAAGGTGATCACATCAGCCGACCTCGCCCCCTACTACAAGATGCTGGACAGCGCCGGCCAGTAACAGCTCCCGCCGGGTCCGCTTGCGCGGGCCCGGTGCCTTTTGAGAGGATCGCCGTGTCCAACACCGCCCAAGCGCCTCTGTTCTCGGCCCACGCAATCGCCAAGAATTTTGGCGGCGTGCAAGCACTGCGTGGTGTCGATTTCGATGTGACATCGGGCGAAATCCATGCCCTGCTTGGGCAGAATGGCGCCGGCAAATCGACCCTGGTGAAAATCCTCAACGGTGTGCATCCGGCCGGCTCCTACACCGGCGCCATCCAACTTGACGGACGGCCGGTCAGTTTCGCCTCGCCTGCCGATGCGGGGTCGAACGGCGTCGGCTATGTGCCGCAGGAAATCGAGGTGCTCGAGCAGCTTTCGGTCGCCGAGAACGTCTTTGCCGGCCGGACCGGTCTCAGTGACGGCATGCTCGTCCACCAGCGCCAGCTCGAGCAGCGCGCCGGCGCGATCTTTGCCGAGCTTGGCATCGACATCAATCCCCGGGCCTATGTCGCGTCGCTGACCTCGGCGCAGCGCCATCTGGTGATGATTGCGCGCGCCATCGTGCTGAAGCCGCGCGTGCTGATGCTGGACGAGCCGACGGCCTCGCTGTCGGGCACGGAAGTCGACGCGCTGTTCAGCGTACTGCGGCGCCTGAAGGCGCAAGGCGTGGCGATGATCTACATCACCCATCGCCTGCCCGAAGTGCTCGCCATCTGCGACCGCGCCACCGTGCTGCGTGACGGACAAGTGGCGGTACGCATCGCAAGGGAGGATTTCGATGCCGAGACCTTCATCTTCTCGATGTCGGGCCAAAGGCTGCATCGGCTGTTTCCCGAGCATGTTGCACCTGTCGGCGCGCCGACCGCGCTGGAGGTCCGCCGTCTCACTGTCGCCGGCCACAGCGGCGCTGTTCATGGCGCGAAGGATATCAACCTCTCGGTGGCCGCCGGCGAGATCGTTGGACTGGCGGGGCTGCTCGGTTCCGGCCGCAGCGAGATCCTGCACGGCATCTATGGCCGGGTGCCGGCCGAGGGCGAAATCCGTGTCGCTGATCAGCCTGTAGCGATCAAATCGCCAAGCAATGCCCGCGCCGCCGGCATCGCCTTGTTGACCGAGGATCGCAAGCGCGACGGCCTGCTGTTCAACCTGCCGGTCGGCGCCAACATCACCATCGGCAATCTCGCGCCCCTATCGCGGCATGGCATGGTGCGCGGCGGACTGGAACGCAGCTCGATTCTCGCCGCCATGCGCGCGCTCAACGTCAAGGCATCGTCGCCGCAGACCGCGGTCACCCATCTTTCGGGCGGCAACCAGCAGAAGCTGCTGTTTGCCCGCGTGCTGATGCGGGCGCCGAAAGTGCTGCTGCTCGACGAGCCGACCAAGGGCGTCGACGCGGCAACCCGGCACGAGATCTACCGGCTTGTGGTTGAGCTCGCCGAGAAGGGCGTGGCCTTGCTCATCGTCGCTTCCGAGCTTGAAGAACTGATCGGCCTTTGCGACCGTTGCCTCGTCGTTGCCGATGGCCGCATCGTCGACGAATTCGGCCGCGGCGAAGGCGGCGAAGACCGCGTGCTGCGCTCGGTGACGGCAGCGCAAGCGGAACGCCACGCGATAGCTTCACAGGTCTCTGCATGATCTTTGCCGGCAAACGCGTTTTCGTCACGGGGGCTGCGACCGGTATCGGCCGGGCGACAGCGGAGTACCTTGCCGCCGAAGGTGCCAAGGTCTTTGGCGCAGGGCTGGATGGCGAAGAGGGAAACGCGCTCGCCGGTCGCTATACCGGAAGCCAGCTGATCTTTCACCAGAGCGACCTCACCCGCGAGGCCGAGGTGCAGGCGGCCGTGGCGGCAGCGACAGGGCGGTTTGGCGGTCTCGACGCGGTCATCAACTGCGCCGGCATCTATCCGACCGGCAAGCGGCTTGAAAAGCTTTCCGACGAGGAGTGGGACAGGACCATCGCCGTCAATTTGACGGCCATCTTTCGCGTCTGCCGCGCGACCTTGCCGCTGCTGCGCGCGGCTGGCGGCGGCTCGATCGTCAACATCGCCTCCGTGCATGCCGACGCAACGGTTCCCGGTGTGCCTGCCTATGCCGCGACAAAGGCGGCGGTCGTCGGCCTGTCGCGGCAGATGGCGCTTGACTATGCCGTCGACCGTATCCGCGTCAACGCCGTGCTGGTCGGTTCCGTCGCCACGAGGATGACGCTGGACGGGTTGGAAGCGGCCGGCGGTGCGGAAGCACTGGGCCTGTCCTTCGAGCCCAACAGGATCGCGCGCATCGCCAATCCTTCGGAGATCGCCACGGCAATAGGCTTCCTGATCTCCGATGCCGCGTCCTTCGTGACCGGCAGCGCCATGCAGGTGGATGGCGGGCTGCTGGCGCGGCTGCTCTAGGTGTTAACCGCAAAGGGCATGAACAAGACTGTGCCCACTGCGTTCTCGCCGGGGGCAAGCACGATCACGCCTTCGTCCGGATCGTCCCATCTGCCCCGGTTAAATGCGCCGGAGGCGTTGGTTTGCGGCTCGACGCAGAAATACGGTTCTGTGGGATCGGCATAAAGCATCAGATGCTTGAAGACGGGATCCGCAGCGATCCGCAACCCGACGCCGCGTGACGGAAAGCGAAGGGTCGCTTCGCCGCTCCAGCCGCCATAGTCGTTGTTGCGCCAGCCGCCCGACAAGGGCCGAGTCTCGGCATAGTCGAGTTCGGGTGGAAGCGTGATCCGATCACCGGAAATGCTCTCCGGTCCTTCGAGATAGAAGTGCCTGGCCTTGAACTGCAGCGTCACGTCCGGATTGCGATCGAACCAGGGATGCAGGCCAAAGCCGAACGGCATGTCGACCGGCCCAGTGTTGGTCAGTGTCATGGTCACGCTAAGGCCCTCCTCGGAGACTACGAAAGCCTGCGTCGCGCGGTAGGAATAGGGCTCCGGTCCCGCGGCGATGTCCAGCGACAGCGTCACGTCGATGGCGCCTGCCTTGGTGACAGTCCAGGAGTGTTGCCAGCCGCTGCCATGCACGTTGAATTTTTCCGGCGGATTGTTGGGCAGGACCTGCCAGCGTTTTGCTGCGAACTCGAAGGCGTTTCCGGTGATGCGGTTGGCATAGGGCGTCATCGGGAACATGGCGACGCCAAGCACATTGCCGGCCTCGCGTTCCTCGTCCGAGAGCCGGCGCATGAGGTCGATGCCGCGCCAGCGTAGCGAACTCACGGAGCCACCGATCTGCGGCACCAGGGCGACTTCGAGCGCTCCCGATCCGATGTTCACCCATTCAGAAATTGCGCCCATAGCCTGCCGTCCATCCACCGTCTACGCTCAGCATCTGGCCCGTCGTGTAGGTGTTGAGCGGATCGCAGAAGAACAGCACGGCCGCAACCGCTTCCTCGATGCTGCCTGAGCGGCCGGCCGGCGTGTGGCTGAGCATCGCTTTGTCGCCGGAAACCATGGTTTCATCTTCGACCGCGCCGACGCCGACGGCATTGACCAGCACCTTAGGGCCGAACTCCATGGCCAGCGTGCGCATACCGGCAAGGATCGAGGCGTTCTCCATGGAAAAGCGCGGATGGCGGCGCATCGGCATGCCGGCGGTCACCGACAGCAGGAAGACGATGCGCCCGCTGCCGCGCTCGGTCATGGTCACGGCAGCCTTGCGCGCATCGGCGTAGTGAGACCGCGGATCGCGCGTCGCCGATCCTGGCCACAACGCGCAGGAGATCAGCAGGATATCGGCGGCCCGTGCATGGGAACCCTCGACCAGATGGCCGCCATTGGCCTGCAACGCGGCAAGTGCGGCCTCGGCCACCGGATTTGTGTCGCCATCGACTGCGTAAGCAGTGCCCTCGAGATCGATTTCCATGCCCGCACTCACATCATGTATCCTGCTGTCCAGCCGCCATCGACGGCCAGCACCTGGCCGTTGATATAACTGGCGATGGGGGAAGCAAGGAACAGCACCGCCTCGGCGATCTCCTCCGGCCGGGCCGGCCGGCCAAGCGGCACATGGGCGAGGAACTCCTCGGTAAGTCCGGCGAACTTGCCGTCCTCGCCATAGAACAGTTTGGCGGTGAGCGCTGTCATCACTGAACCCGGCGCGATTGCATTGGTCAGGATGCCCTTTTCGCCCAGTTCAATCGCCATCGAGCGCGTCAGGTGGATGATGCCGGCCTTGGCGGCGACAAACGGGCTCTGCAGGCGCATCGCCGCCAAGCCGACCACCGAGGCGATGTTGACGATGCGGCCGCCTCTGCCGGCGGCAAGCATCGGCACAAGCGCCGCGCGGCTCATGATGTAGAGGCCGTCGAGATCGATGCCCGTGATGCGATCCCATTCCTCGACTGGGAATTCATCGATGGTGACGCGGTGCGCCAGTGTGTTGACGCCGGCATTGTTGACGAGAATGTCGAGGCGGCCGTAGCGCGCCATGGTGGCGGCGATCGCGTCGTCCACCGAGGCGGGATCGCGGATGTCGACGGCACAGGCCATCGCGCCGCTCAGGGTTGCCGCTACGCGCTCGGCGCCTTCCATGTCGATATCGGCGACAACGATTGCAGCATCATTGTCGGACAGCCGTTTGGCGATAGCGCTGCCGATCGCTCCCGCTGCACCAGTGACCAGCGCTGTCTTACCTCTCAAATCGCATCGCATGCGTCATTCCCCACCTTAGATCAGAATTATACTATTATAATGCTATAGGCTTCACAACAGAGCAGATTCGAACCGGAAGGAACGTCACAAACGCATCGCATAACATTGCCTGAGGTGCACGAGGCACGCAGCGTCGGCTTCACCAGTAGCGGGCGCCGGTCCGACCCCCCGCAGGAATAGACAGCCGCTTGACACGAGCCTTCTGAGGGTAAGGCACTCCTTGCGCCAGATTTGTAGCCAGGACGGCCTCGTCAGCCGCTGCAGCGAAGTCGGAACTGGCAGCGCGATGAGTGGGGGGAAAGGCGGTATCCCTCTCCCGCTACCAGCCCTCTCAACGACGGCTAAAAGGCCAATGAAATTAACGGGTTGATCGCTTGCGGCATAGGGACATAAATCGATTTAGCCGCTAGTGCGGACTCATTTGTGGGTATGCGTCCCTCGGCTCGAGTCCACATTTTTGCATCAGTAATCGCGCCGCAAAATAAGCGCACCAAATAGAGTTCCGGGATCGGACCCCCTGACGACCGAAACCCACCAACAGCTGCACCATCAGGCAGAAGCGAGATGCGCTAACTCGATCCCTTAGCGTTAATGCGCACACACGCACTCAGCCGGTTAAGGCGGAAGCGCGTACGCCAGCCCACCCAATGAGAGCGCGCCATAGAAGGCGTGGCGTGGAGCCGCGCCCGACAACGACCTGCATAGCCATTCCTGGCTAGTGAGGAAGGTAATTCCTCAGTGAATAGACCGATGCAGCGCTTCCGTTGAAGCTAATTTACCAGTATATAAAAATTCGGTTTGTTCTGGGTGGGTTGGGATGGGCGATATAATATCAAAGCTCTCATCATATAATATTTTTACTAATTTAATCCCCGGCGCTGTATTTGCCTTCATAATGCAGCGATTGGATGTATACAATTTTCAATCGCCATCAACTGTAATTGATATAATAATGTATTACTTTCTTGGAATGGTCGTTAGTCGTGTTGGATCAGTAATATTGCAGCCAATTTTGCGAAAGATCAATTTCGTTAAGTATGGGGATTACTCTCAATTTATTATCGCCGAAGCCAAAGATCCAAAAATGGCAGTACTGTTGGAGTCCAGCAACCTCTACCGCTCTATTTGCTCGGTCTTGCTCCTTGCACTGCTGGCCTATGGGGTCAAACTGCTAGCCGCTCGTTATGGATGGTCCTTGCGGTCAGTCGAGGTAGGAACGGTTATTTTCCTCGCAGTTCTCTTCCTTCTTTCATACAGGAATCAGGCCGCGTTTATAGAAAAGCGGATCCTACATCACAATCGGGAGGGCTGACGATGGCTGTCGTGAAATCTTATGCCGTAGGCGTTGGCGATATGTTTTATATAAGGCACAACAGCGACAATTTCACCATTATCGACTGTCAGTTGTTCGGTGAATTCAAGGAAAGTATCACCGATGAGCTCAAAAAGGAGTCATCCGGTAGAGGTATAACTCGGTTCATTTCTACCCATCCTGACGAAGATCACATTCAGGGCCTTGAATACCTCGATGAAAAGTTGCCAATTTACAACTTTTATGTGGCTCATAACGCTGCCACGAAGAAAATTAGAACAGAATCATTTAAGCATTACTGTAAGTTGCGCGATGGTGACAAAGCATTCTATGTATATAAAGGCTGCTCCAGGAAATGGATGAATCTGGGTGATGGGCAACGGAGCACATCAGGCATTCAGATTCACTGGCCGAACAGAGAAAACGCGCATTTTAAAGCCGCCCTCCAGGAAGCAGCAGATGGAACCGCCTTTAACAATATCTCTTTGGTCGCGCGTTACGCGATTGAGGAAAGTGCAAGCTTCATGTGGATTGGCGATTTGGAAACCCAATTCATGGAAGACATCCTCGACGATATCGAGCTGCCGCGCACCACGGTAGTGTTCGCACCCCATCATGGACGCTATTCGGGAAAGCTTCCGAATAGCTGGCTGGACAAACTTCAGCCTGAAATCGTTGTGCTAGGCGAGGCACCTTCTCGCGATCTACACTACTACACCGGCTACAACACCCTCACACAAACCCGCGCCTGGGACATCACATTCGTTCCCGATGGGAAAAAGGTGCACTGCTACGTCTCTAATCCGGATTACGAAATGAGAGACTGGCTAGATGACGAGGGTTTGGCAGACCGTGACTATTACATTGGTACCCTAAATTTCTAAGCTTCCGCGTTTTGTAGCTTCAACCGGAGATCGCCGCCGGTTCGTCTCTCCATGGGATCATGACTTACGCACGGCTGCCGCCGATAGCGATCAGGTTTCCTTTATTCTTTGGCAAAGGTCAAAAATGTGGACTCGCGCAGCCCATAATGTTGATTTAATACCAGCTAAGGCGTTGTTTTTACTGACAATTTAAGTCCCTCTCCCGCTACCACCCTACGGATAAGCTATTGAAATAACAACAAAAACTGAAACTTTGGTAGCGCCCTGTCCAAAAATCCTCAATGATTTCAGGGCCGAGCCTGCTATCTGGTGGTGCCAACATCCGCCTGCTGCGACAGCGGTATCCGGCATTCCAATTGTCACCTACGTCAACATTTCCGCCGCCGTGACGGCTGAGTCCGACATCTGCTGCACCTCGGGCAATGCCAAAGCCGTCGTCGAGACTCTCGGTGTTCCCCGATCGAGGAGACGGCCCATCCCGCCGTCAGTCATGGTTCAAGGTCCGTTGAGCATCTGTGATCGAGAGGTTAGGCGGCCCTGTAACCACAGCCGAGTTTCACTTCAAGCCGATGCTGGATGAGATCTAGCCCAATCGAGAGGAACCAATAGAGCACGGCTGCATGAACAGCATTTCCATATGGTGGTGGATTGCCAGGCCAAAGGATTGGGCAAGGAAATTCAGCTCCCTCAGCCTCTGACGATCATCCGCTCTACAGCCGTCCCTCCTGCGGCCAGCTTCATCAGATCGGTGTCGAAATTGACATCGGCAGCGCTGCGCTCCGCGCGCGCCGCATTGCCTGCGAACTGGTGTTGATAGCCTTTCCATGCCGCGTCCGCGATGGATCGGCTGGTGCCACTCAACAGGAACTGGGTGAGCTCGGTAGCAGCTCGATCGATGCGACCGCCGAGCTCCGGCGACCCCCAATCTTCCGGGGCAGCAAAGATCGACGTTGGCACGGGAAAAGTGCGCAGAAACGCGAAAAGTGGGCGCATCTGCGCGTCCGCGACCATCGCATGGCGGGCGGTGCCGGCAGTCGCGGCGAGGATCACCGGTTTGGCAATGAGCAAGTCGTTGTCGAGGATATCGATGAACGACTTGAACAGCCCGCTGACACCGGCCTTGTAGACTGGCGTGGCGGCAACGACGGCATCCGCGCCGGCAAGCGTTTCGA
Source organism: Mesorhizobium sp. M0898 (assembly GCF_040319695.1). Classification (NCBI taxonomy): domain Bacteria; kingdom Pseudomonadati; phylum Pseudomonadota; class Alphaproteobacteria; order Hyphomicrobiales; family Phyllobacteriaceae; genus Mesorhizobium; species Mesorhizobium sp. M0898. The sequence goes on from NZ_JAMYOE010000003.1 coordinate 47,764, forward strand.
TTACGGACTGCACCTTGGCCTCGGGAAAACCAGCCACCACGGCACGCGCAATATCGACTGCAAGCGGAGCCAGGTCGATGACGCTAAGGACGGCGGTCTTTCCCGTACCAGTGATACGTTCGATGCTCTTCTGTGCGATGCGGTCGGCCAGCATCCGCGTTGTGGAGGGATCATTTACGCCTGCGTTCACCACGACGAGCCGTATGGGCTTCCCCCTGTTCTCGATGGTCTTCGTCATCTCTCTAATCCTTTCCCTGAAGACACCACCGGGGGCCTACCGCTTTGCGACATTGCCGGACCGGGCGGCCTGCCCCACGACCAGCGGAGAGCGGGCCGATTCGCTTTTGTCGTTATCGTGATACGGCCGGCCGTCCGTCAGGTTGTCTCCGCGATTGGCATTGGGGCTCGGCTGGCGCGGCGGCTGGTCTCCATACTTGACTTCCACCAGGCTCCGGTGCGTCGGGGCTATGGCGGCGCCCGGCGAGCGTCGCGCCGCCATCTCCTTGCGGAGCACGGGCACCACCTCAGTGCCCAGCAGCTCGACCTGCTCGAGAGCCATCTCCAGCGGCAGCCCCATGGCGTCGAGAACCCAGAGCTGCCGCTGGTAGTCACCGAAGGCTTCCCTGAAAGTCAGCGTCCTGTCGATGACCTCCTGCGGGCTGCCAACACTGAGCGGCGTATCGCGCGAATATTCTTCCAGCCGATAGGTCTTTCCGTAGATGGGGCTGCCTTCGAAATAGGGCCGGAATCGGTCGTATGCGTCCTGCGAGCGCTTGGCGATGAAGGCATAGCCACCAAGCCCGACGACGGCCTGCTCCTTGGTGCCGTGTCCGTAATGCTCGAACCGCTCGCGGTAGAAGTTCACCAGCGGCAGGAAGTGCAGGTTGGGCGCAAGGATGTTGTTGGCGAAATAGCCGTTCCCGTAAAAAGCCGCCTGCTCGGCGATCTCCGGAGTGCGGATCGAGCCGTGCCAGACAAAGGGAGGAACGTCGTCGAGCGGACGCGGGATCGACGTGAAGCCTTGCAGCGGGGTCCGGAATTTGCCTTGCCAATCGACAACGTCCTCGCGCCACAGCTTGTGGAGCAGATTGTAGTTCTCGAGCGCCAGTGCGACGCCGTCACGCATGTCCTTCCCAAACCAGGGATAGACCGGCACTGTATTCCCGCGGCCGAGCATCAGGTCCGTCCGCCCCTTCGAGAGATGCTGCAGCATCGCGTAGTCTTCCGCGATCTTCACCGGGTCGTTGGTCGTGATGAGCGTCACGGCGGTGCTGAGGATGATGCGCTGCGTCTGCGCGGCGATATGGGCGAGCAGAGTCGTCGGCGAGGACGAGAAAAAGGGTGGGTTGTGGTGCTCGCCGATGGCGAAGACATCGAGCCCGACCTCGTCCGCCCGCTTCGCGATCTTGACGATCGCATCGATCCGCTGCGCCTCGCTCGGCGTGACGCCTGTGATCGGGTTGCGCGTTACGTCGCTGACAGAGAAGATTCCGAACTGCATTTTGAAGCTCCAGGGGCTCGATGTCGGTAGATGTCTGCGTCAACGGGTCGTGATCCGCGAGTGGCGGGCCGGCCTACCCTCTTCGTGACTCGCCATGCTCAGCGAGCCGGGATCTTGGCTTTCCGCAGCCGGGCCCAGGCAATGAACAAGGACAAGGCGAGCAGCGTCAGGTTGATGGGCAGCATCTTGGCCGTCTCGCCGAGCAGCGCATGCGTGATGATCGCCCCCACCTGTATGAGTGAAAGCCCGACAGCCGCCAGCGGCGTCAGCCAGGGCTTGATCCGCGTCGCGGCCGGCAGGATGAGACCGACAGCGCCCAGCACTTCGAGAGTGCCGATCAGCCGTGTGACGGCTTCCGGTACATGGGTGACGAAGCTCATGCTCGCGGCGAGCGCGTCGATGGGCTGTGTCAGTTTCGCGCCACCGGCTGCCAGATAGAGGAGAGCCAGGAGCGCCTGTGCGATCCACAGCGCCAGGCTCCAACGATTGATGGGGCCGCGAACGGCGCCGGTTTGAGTTTTCATTTTGATCGTCCTTTTCGAAAATAGGGAAATTGGCGGCGGGAGAGCCGACTATGCGGGGCTCGCCGGTGCTGCCGATAGAACAGGCGGGAAAAATCGGCCCTGTCAGAGGCTTCCCCGCCGCTCCAACCGTGCTCGGCCTGGCGCTTCAGGCGGCCTTTGCGGCCGGACCCTGCAGCTTCGCAAGCTCCTCGTAATACCAGTACACCAGCGTGCGGGCCTTGTCGGCCACCAGCCCCGCCCAGTCGCGGAAGAGTTCGGTAACGACAGCCAAGGCCGTACTGGGGACCGCCCCGGCATGAGTGAGCCGCTGGATCGCCGTGCTGTGGGCAAGCTGCGACCGACCGCCGACGGCGTCGACCGGGAAAGCCACGTCATGGCCGTCCTTGAGCGCATCGATGACCGGGAAAGCAAGGCAGATCTCGGTCCAGAGGGCGCCGATGATCAGCCGTTTGCGGCCGGTCTTCTCGACCGCGGCGCGAAAGGCCGGATCTTCCCACGAGTTCATTGTCGAGCGATCGATCACCTCGATGCCGGGCAGTTCGGCGAGGATCGCCGGAACCGTGGGGCCGTTGACACCCATGTTTGCACCGACCGTCGAGAGAATAATGGGCATGTCGAAAGCCCGTGCAGCCCTGATCAGTAGCCGCACGTTGAGCTCGACCAGTTTGGCCGGCGTTTCGGATCGGATCTGGCTGAACATTTCCGGCTGGTAGTCGATCAGCACCAGCGCAGATTCTTCGTATTTCCACACGTCTTGCACGCTCATCTGTTTCTCCATGGGGTTGGTCCGGCGCGGCTATGCCGGATGAACTGACCCACAAAGGATGGCGTTCCTTGTCGGCTTAAGATAGCCTCCGGTTTTGCGATTGATTGTTGCTGAAAGCGGAACGCTATGGAGATTGAGGACGTCAGGACTTTCGTGGAGATCGCGGAGGGGCGAGGCATATCGCCTGCCGCGCGGCGGCTGGGCGTCGCAAAATCCGTCGTCAGCCGCCGACTGGCTCGGCTGGAGGAAACGCTCGGAAGCCAGTTGCTCTCTCGCACGACTCGCGGCGCCGCCTTGACGGAGGCCGGCGCGACGTTCCGCGACCACGCCACTCGCATCCTCGGCGAGTTCGAGGCGGCACAGGATGCAATAGCACCCGATGGCGCGGTGCGCGGGCTGCTGCGTATCGCCGCGCCCCTGTCTGGCGGGCCGAGGCTTGTCGCCCCGGTTCTTGCCGAACTCGCTCGACGCCATCCCTTGCTGCATGTTCATGCAGCCTACAGCGATCGTTTCGTGGATCTGATTTCCGAGGGCTTCGACGCGGGAATCAGGGCGGGATTTCTGCCTGACTCGAGCCTGATCGCCAGACGCATTCGGCCCATATCCGGCATGCTTGTCGCCAGCCCCGCCTATGTCGCCGGGCATGGGGCACCGCAAACGCTTGGCCAACTCGCGGATCACGAGTGCCTGTTGCAGGGGACCGAAGCATGGCGGTTCGTCGAGGAAGGCAAAACGATCGCGGTCCATCCTCACGGTCGTTTCAAGGCGGATAACGGCGAAGCGCTGCTTTCGGCGGCGCTGGCCGGACTCGGCGTGGCGGCCCTGCCGGATTTCCTGATCGAGCCCCACATCGCCTCCGGTGCGCTCATCCCCCTGCTTGCCGACCACACGGTGGTCGCGGCAGGGCTTTATGTGGTGCGTCCTCCCGGCGACTTCCCGCCACGCAAAGTCAGAGCGCTGATCGACATCATGCTCGAATATCACGCCGGCTGAGGACGGGCGCCCGACGGCCAATGGAGATCGGCGGCTGTGCACTCTGCGGACCCGGCCGAAGGCTATGGTTAGTATTCGATCGAGACACTGGCAGAACTCGCCTTCAAGCGGCTCAAGAGCGGCATGGGCACCCATAAGCTTCCTGCACGCGATGAGCGGCTCGTCCGAAGCTGGCTCATGGCCCATCTGATCCTGGCGCTGATGATCGACGAGCCCGATCACGCGCCGCTACAAGGTCGCCGTCGGCCGACCGCTTTCCGCCTGGCCGAAAAGCACCGTACGGATAAGGCCACAAATACGAAATTGGAGACGCCGGAAGGCCATTAGGTGTCTCTCCAGCGAGACAGACTGTCTTATTTCGATGACTTATGGCGCGGATTTCGAACGCATACCTTCTGCCAAGAAGGAGAACCTACATGATCCAATCCGCTGATCTCAAGCGCGGGGCCTCCACATCCGAACCGCTTGCCCACGGCCGAGCCTTACGTCTTCAAGCCTATGGCGGCCCCGAATCGCTGACAGTCGATAGCGTATCCGCGCCCGAGCCGGGTCCGGGCGAGGTCTTGGTGTCGGTCAAGGCCGCCGCGGTAAACCGTATCGACTGGAAAATCCGTGAAGGCTACCTCCGCGAGCGCTTCAAGCTGACCCTGCCCGCGACGCTTGGCATCGAAATGGCCGGCGTCGTGCTTCGGACCGGCCCCGGCGTCACAGGCGTGAAGCCCGGGGATCGGGTTATGGCCGCCCTCGGTGGCGTCGGAGCCTACGCCGACCATCTGGTCATCAACGCCGAGAAGCTCGTCCTGACGCCGGCATCACTGTCCGACGTGGAGGCGGCGGCCATTCCGGTCGCGGCGATAACAGCCTGGCATGTCATTCAGGCGGCGGATTTCGACCTCTCCGGACGGCGGGTGCTGATCCATGGCGCAGCCGGCGGCGTGGGCGGCTTTGCCGTCCAGTTCGCCAAGGCGGCCGGAGCGACGGTCTTTGCCACGGCCTCGACCAATAGCCTGCCACATGTCCGGGCGCTCGGCGCGGACGAGGTGATCGACTATCGGCAGCAGAACTTCGAGCTGCTTGCGCGCGACATCGATTTCGTCGTCGACCTCGTCGGCGGTGAGGTCGTGAACCGCTCCTGGGCAGTCCTGTCGCCCGATGGCCTTCTCGTAAGCATCGCCGCCACGGACCTCGCATCACGTACGCCGCCAGGCCGCCGCGGCGTCTTTTTATCGAACAGGCCCGACACCGCGCGCCTGACCGCGATCGCCCAGCAGGTCGCGATCGGCGCCCTGCGATCGACGATCGCCGACGTGGCGGGCTTCGATGATTTGGCTTCCGCAATCGAGCGCAATCGCACCGGCCACGCACCCGGCAAGATCGTCGCTGACTTCACCCGCTGATCACCAAGTTTTCAACTTTCAAGGAGTTTATCATGACGACTATCTGGAGTCCGGTCCGCGTGGGCCAAATGGACCTGCCCCACCGCCTGGCCTTGGCCCCGATGACTCGCAGCCGTGCCGAGTTCAACGGCGTACCGGGCGAGCACGCCGCTGAATACTACGCCCAGCGCGCCTCCCTTGGCCTGCTGATAACCGAGGGTGTGCAACCCTCGGCCGATGGCCAGGGCTATTTCGCGACGCCGGGGATCCACGCACCCGAACATGTCGCCGGCTGGCGCAAGGTCACCGATGCGGTTCACGCAAAAGGCGCGAAGATCTTCCTGCAGCTCATGCATGTCGGCCGCATGTCGCACCCGGACAACACGCCGCATCACCGTCAGCCCGTCGCCCCATCGGCCGTCGCGCCCGGTGAGCAGATGTTCACTGCGAGCGGCATGCAGCCCATCCCCGAGCCGCGCGCGCTGACGACCGAGGAAGTCGCCGCCACGGTGCAGGACTTCCGGCGGGCCGCGCGGCTGGCTATCGATGCCGGCGCCGACGGCGTCGAGATTCACGGCGCCAACGGCTATATCGTCCATCAGTTCTTTGCGCCGAACGCCAATCACCGGACCGACGCCTATGGCGGGCCGATCGCTAACCGCATTCGGTTCGCCGTCGAAGTGGCGCAGGCTGTCGCCGATGAGATCGGCGCCGATCGCACCGCTATCCGCCTTTCGCCAGGCCTGCCTTTGGGCGGGCTTGATGAAGGTCCGGAGAGTCCTGCGCTCTATCGCGAACTGGTCGCCGCGCTGGCACCACTGAAACTGGCCTATCTCCATCTGATGTATGGCGGGGGCGACGAGTTCCTCGCCGACATCCGCCGTGCGTGGCCCACGACCCTGATGGTGCTGCGGCTTGGCCGCACACGCGAAGCCCTGGACCAGGACATCGTCTCGGGCCAGGCAGACATGACCTCGATCGGCCGTTGGGCTTTGGCCAATCCCGACTTCGTCGAGCGTCTACGGTTGGGCGCGCCCGTCAACGAGCCCGATCCATCCACCTTCTATGGCGGTGGCGCGGCCGGCTACACGGACTATCCGCGGCTTGCGGGCTGATGCGTCGGCTGCTGTAGTTCATCGGACTGCAGCAGCCACCTTCTGGCGGTCGTCGCTTGCGTTATTGGATCAAGCTGGCCCGCGACGTGGGTGATGGCGTTGGCCGACAGAAGGTAACCGTGGCGGCTTCAAATCCGAATGAACGCTGCCAATTCGTCGGGAGTTCCTTTTGGGAACGCTCCTCTCAGATGGTCGAGAAAGGCGGAAACGCGGGCATTCAACAGGCGCCGCGACGGGTAGAGCGTCCACAGGGCCGTATCCGGACCATCCACGTCCCCCCAATGCACCAATGTGCCGGCGGCCAGATCATGACTCACGAGCGATACCGGCAACCGTGCCGCACCCACGCCCATGACGACCGCATCGCGAACCATGATGAGCGACGACAGGCTGAGCACCGGGGTGAACGCGATCGTCGTCGGCCCCGTGTCCGGTTTGATATTCCACAACGAGAGTCCTCTGTCCGAGCTCCGCACGACAGCGGGAGCGGCGTCTCCGTCTCGCGGTCTCGCCACTTGCGGGCTCGCCACGATCACAAGCCGATCACGCATGAAGACCCGTCCCACCAGGCTTTCATCGGAACGCGGATTGACGCGAATGGCCAGGTCATACCCTTCTTCGACCATGTCGACTGCACGGTCTTCGGTCGTGACTTCAAGGATAACGTCGGGATATTTGAGCGAGAAGCCTGCCGCCAGCTTACCCATCGCAAGTTGAGAGAAGAGCAACGGTGCACTGATCCGCAAATTTCCACGCGGTTCCCGGTCTCCCGACGCAATCGCTGCGGCCGTCTCCTCCACTTCCGTCAGCAAGCGACTGGTTCGCTCATGCAGGTCCTTTCCCTCCTGCGTGAGCTTCAGGGCACGCGCCCCGCGCTCGAACAAGCGTAGGCCCAAGCTATTCTCCAGTTCTGCGGCGCGCCGCGAGAGCGTCGCCTTGGGGCGCCCTGTGGCGCGCGCGGCTCGCCCGAATCCACCATGACGTGCAACCAGATTGAAGTCGGCTAGGGCGAGCAGGTCCATGTGTTCCACCAGTGAGACAGGGTGTCTACAAATGGCAGCTTCCGGTGCGTTTGTGGACTCCTAAATAGCGCTAACGATCTGATAAAAGCAGGAGTGACCACATGACTATCCTCGTCACCGGTGCAACCGGAACCGTCGGCCGCAATGTCGTCGATCAGCTCATCAAGCGCGGCGCTAATGTGCGCGCGCTCGTCCGCGATCCCTCGAAGGCCAATTTACCAGCCGCCGTTGCCCTCGCCGAAGGCGATCTGCTTGACGTCGATGCGCTGCGCACGGCCTTCTCGGGCGTGTCCACCCTTTTCTTGCTCAACGCCGTGGTGCCCGACGAGTTTACCCAGGCGCTGATCGCCCTCAATCTGGCCCATGAGGCCGGGATCAAGCGGATCGTCTATCTGTCCGTGCTTCACAGCGACATCTACGTGAACGTGCCGCATTTCGCCGGTAAGTTCAGTGTCGAACGCATGCTGGAGCAGCTGGGCTTCAACGCCACCATCCTGCGGCCTGCATACTTCATCAACAACGACTATTCGGTGAAGGACGTGGTGCTCGGTCACGGTGTCTATCCGATGCCGATCGGTGACAAAGGCATCGCGATGGTCGACGCGCGCGATCTCGGTGAGATCGCAGCCATCGAGCTGGTTCGCCGTGAGCAGGCAAGCGAGCCGCTTCCTCTCAAGCGGATCAATGTCGTTGGTCCCGACACGCTGACCGGTGCCGATGTCGCCGCCATCTGGTCGAATGTTCTTGGGCGGACGATCCACTATGGCGGCGACGATACCGCTGGATTCGAGCAAAACCTCCGAAATTACGCACCGAGCTGGATGGCGCTCGACATGCGTCTCATGGCCGAGCGCTTCCTTGTAGTTGGCATGGTCCCTGAGGCAGGGGATGTTGATCGATTGACCGGCATGCTGGGTCGCCCGCTGCGCTCCTATCGCGACTTCGCAGCGGAAATCGCTGTTTTGGCTTGATCTTTCCGCATGTCTGAATATCGGCCTGCCGGTGCGCTTGCAACGCCGGCGGCCGAACGGGGTCATGCGGCGGCATATTCGAGCGCGCATAGCCGCCCCACGGCCAACCCGCAGTGCATCCGGCAAAAGGCATTTGCCATGACCAATACCGTGTTCAAGCCCTCGTCTACCTGCTCCATGGCTGCCCGTTCTGCATGAAGGTTCGCGTGTTCCTGCTTGAGGCGAGACTGCTCGACCAGGTCGACATCCGGCTGGTCGAACAGGGCAGCAAAGAGAAGTGCCAGATCACAGAGAAGCTCGCCGCGCACCTGCCCAAGGTCGGCTTTCCAACTGTCGAGCTAACGCCGGGACAGTATATGACGGAATCCGACGAGATCATCGCCTGGTTTGCCAAGGGCGCCGCCATCGACATCGCGACGCTGCCGACCTTCCAGGATTATGTCGGCGGTATTTTCAAGGACCACATCAGCCTGTACCGCGAGAACATGCGGCTCAAGCAGCAGGCGGTCTGAGAGCCGGTTCGAAACTGGGTGTTTGACACCGGACCTTGATGGTGCAGTCTCTTCGCCAGTGGGAGAAGCGCTTTGGGTCGGGTTCACCACGGGAGCGTACTTGTTCACCTATGTGGGCGTCCGGAAGGCAGTCCGCGGCAATATTGTCGGATATGCTTTCTGTTCAGATGCCTCGATTACCGCGGAAGGCAAAGCGAAACGCGCGTTGTGCATGTATTCGCACGGCAATCCGCGCGACCATATCGACCATTCCTGCCATCGCCGCGCGTTCTGAGTGTTTATGAACGCGGGTGTAAAGCAAGTCCTGGCCTGTTCGACCGTTGGCGCCATCGTGGCTGCCTGAATTGCAGCCAAAAGCGCGGCGGGGCAAATCAACGCGGTCTTCCCTATCTGAATGTCGGTAGAGGCAGCAGCGTGAGACAAGTGGCGCCGCTTATCAGAGCGCCGGTATCCTGGCCATTCGCCTGTGACAAGCCTCACTGGTCAGGTCGCATCACACTGCCCTGTTTTGCGTTGGTGCACGGCCGCCGCCGTCGGCGACGAGCACAGCACCGGTGACGAAGGAGGCGGCATCGGAAGCCAGGAACAGACAGCAGTTGGCGATCTCAGACGGTTCGGCGACACGCCTGAGCGCAATACGGCCGGTGAGCGCGGTGAACTCCTCGTCGGGCGTCGAGCCGTTGGCCGCTGCCGCCACTTCCATTTCGTAGACGCTCATCGGCGTGCGCACCCAGCCAGGCGCCAACGCGTTGGCGCGGATGCCGTCGGGGCCATGTGCAAAGGCGAGCGAGCGGGTGTAGGAGACGAGTGCTGCCTTGCTGGCCGAATAGGCGGCATTTTGGCCGCTGGCGTTGAAGGCGCCGACGGAGGCGATGTTGACGATCGCGCCGCCGCGCTTTTTCATGAGCGGCAGTGCGGCGCGGCAGACCATCATGGCGCCCGTCACATTGACCGCAAAGCTGCGCGCCCAGGTCTCATCGCTCAGGCTCTCCGGCTCGTCGAGGATCATCACTCCGGCGGCGTTTACGACGATATCAAGACACCCGCCGCAGGCGTCGATAGCACGTGCGACATCGCCTGCGCTGGTGATGTCGCCGAGCACGGCGGCACCGTCGCTCGCCTTGACGGCGCCGTCCAGTCCCTCACCGCCGAGGCCGAAGGCGATGACTTCGGCGCCGTGCCGGCCGAACAATTCGGCAGTGGCGCGGCCCATTCCGGTGGCAGCACCGGTGATCAGCGCCTTGCGGCCTTCGAGGCATCGGCTCATGTCAGCCCCCAATGGCGCTCGACGGCGAAGCCGGTTTCCGGCAACGTTGAGCCGCCGTCGACGACGATCGTCTGGCCGGTGGTGTATTTGGCCTGCTCCGAGGCGAGATAGAGCATGGCATAGGCAATGTCGTCCGCCTCGCCGAGATGGCCAACGGGTATGTGTTGGCCGAGGCGCCCGGCGACTTCCGGCGCGCTCATCGTGCCCCTACCCGGCTTGGCTATGAAGCCCGGCTCGACACCGTTGACGGTAATGCCGTCGCGCGCGAATTCGAAGGCGGCACCCCGAATGAAGGCGTTGACGCCGGCCTTGGCGGCCGAGTAATGCGCGCCGCCGGCCATCGCCAAGCGCGCCGACACTGAAGAGGTGACAAGGATGCGGCCGAAGCCGTTCTTGCGCATCACCGGAATTGCTGCCTGCGCCAGCCAGAAGCAAGGCTTGAGGTTAAGCGCCAGCGCTTCATCGAGCTTGTCCTCGTCAAGATCCTCAATCGAGGCCCAGGGACAGCCGCCGGCATTGTGGACGACGATGTCGAGCCGGCTCGCCTGACGTACGATGTCGCCGACCAGTGCGTGCAGCCTGGCGCGGTCGAGCCCAGTAAGCGGAACCGCACGCACATCAAGCTTGCGGGCGGACAATTCGGAGGCCAGCGCTTTTGCCATATCGAACGTTCGATTGGCGATGACGACACTAGCACCGGCCACGGCGAAGCGGGTCACGATCGCAGCACCGATGCCGCGTCCGCCGCCGGTCACCAGCGCCACCTTGCCGCTGAGATCGAATGGTTTCGCCATCGCTCAGACGACTCCGGCGCCACGCACGAGATCAATGAAACGGGTGAAGACCTCGGCGTGGCGGTCGACATCGGCCTCGGTCGTCGCCGGACACATCAGGAACATGGTGTGGAAGGGCGTCACCAATATGCCCTCGTTCATGTAGAAGGCGTGCAGCAGCGTCTCGAGATCGCCGCGCCGGCCGGCGATGACGTCGGCGCCGTTCCGCGGCGGATCGGGCATGAACATGATCTCGGCGCGGGCGCCGATCTGCGTCACATGCCACGGCAACTTATTGGCGTTTATGATGCCACGTGCCATCTCCGCCAGCCGCGAGGCTCTGCCGATCATGATTTCGAAGTTGGCGGGCGTGAGCACCTCTTCCAGCACAGCGCGCATCGTGGCTACGGTGAGTGCGTTGCCGGCCAGCGTGCCGCCGATGCCGAGATGCCCCGACTGGCGCACGCGCGGATTGACCATCGGCACGATGGCCCACAACCGCTCGGCGATCGCCTGCGAGACGCCGAAGATGCCGGCCGGAATGCCGCCGGCGATGGCCTTCCCGGCGACCAGAATGTCCGGCTCCAGCCCATGCTCGGACGAATAACCGCCGGGTCCGCTGGAGATCGTATGCGTCTCGTCAATGATCAAGACCGTGCCGGTGCGGCGGGTGATCTCGCGAAGGGCTGCATGAAAGCCATCGGCGACCGGGATCATGCCGAAATTGGTCATCAGCGGCTCCGTCAGCACACAGGCGATGTCGCCGGCCGAGAGTGCCGTTTCGAGCGCAGCGACATCGTTGAACTCGACCACCCTCGATACGGCCGAATGGTCGACCCCGTTGGGATGGATCATGTTGCGCAGGCCGACACGGCCGTCGCGGATCTCGACATGCGCTTCCTCGACGCCGCCGTGATAGCAGCCGGAAAAGACCAGCACCTTGTCGCGGCCGGTGATCATGCGGGCGATGCGGATGGCGCCGCGATTGGCGTCGGTGGCCGAGGTGGTCAGCGTCCAGTAGGGCAGTCCGAAGCGACGATGCAGCTCAGTGCCAACCCACAGGCTGTCCTGCGTCGGCAGCATCATCGTTGTGCCGTTCTGCAACTGGCGGAGCGCGGCGCGCGTCACCGCCTCCGGCGCGTGGCCGCACATGCCGCCAGTGTCGCCAAGGGCGAAGTCGACATAGTCGTGACCGTCGATGTCTCCTATATGGGCGCCGCTGGCCGACGCGGCATAAACCGGGAAGCCGCCGGCCCAGCGCCGCATCCAGTGCGAGGGTCCGCCATAGAGGAAACGCTGCTTGCCCTCTTCCCAGGCCGCCGCTGAGCGCGGATGCGTGTCACTGAAGCGCGCCTGCTCGCGGTCAAGCAGCTCACCAATGGTCGTTGAATGCGAATCGCTTCTGCTGGCAGCCATCACAGCGCTTAACTCTCCCTGCCGCGCGATTATTTTGGGGCGCGCGCGCGTTCCAATCTGGTTCACTATTTGAACCAGCATTTTGTATGTTATAGACTGCAAGGTCGGTCGGCTGCTGTCAAGTTAATTCACATGCGAAGTATCTCGGAGAATCGATAATGAGCACAGTCGGCAAGGCGGTTTCGTTGCTCGAGCTGTTCACGCTCGGCGAACCGGAGATCGGCCTCTCCGACCTCGCCCGCAAGGCCGGTCTCGACAAAGCCACCGTAAGGCGCCTGCTGGTAGCGCTTTCCAACCACCGGCTGATCGAGCAGGAGCCGAAGAGTCGCCGCTACCGGCTGGGCGCCGGCCTGTCGCGGCTGGCCCGCATTCGCGACGCACATTTCCCCTTCGTCCGCGTCGCGGCGCCTGTGGCGCGAGAGCTTTCGCTCGAAACCGGCGAGACCGTGCATCTGTCGGAATTCAGCGCCGGGGCGCTGCTGACCGTCCATGTTGAGCTTTCCACCAAGGCCAACCGCGTCAATGTCGATGTTGGCCAGGTGCTGCCGCTGCACGGCACAGCGTCCGGCGTCGCCTTCCTGGCCGCTTCAAGCCCGGATGTGGTCGGCGCCTATTTCAAAAAGCCGCTGCAGGTGTTCACCCGGCATACGGTGACGCGGCCGGACAAGGTTGTGGAGGCGATACGGCTTGCCGCCACGCGCGGTTACTCTCGCAGCGCACAGGGCTATGAGGAAGGCGTGCACAGCATCGCCGCGGCGATCCTCGGCGCTGACGGCCAGCCGATCGGCACCTTGGCGGTGGCTTCACCCGTCTCACGCGTCGACGACGCGACCGCAGCCACACAGGGCAGGGCAGCAATCAAGGCAGCACGGTTGATCACGGCGCGTCTCACCGGCGAACCTTAGCCTTGCATCTCCGCGACGGATGCATCGGGCATGCCCTTGCGCCATAATCTCGCAAAATCGGGCGGAACGAGCGGCTGCCCTCCGCCCGGATATCCGCAGAGCGAAGACGCTCGCGCAATGCCGCGAGCGGCTCATATAGCCGGCGGTCAGATTTCTGCTGCCCAAAGATCAGTTTCCGATCGGTTCGACCGGCTGGTCGGAACACGCTCAGGGCGTTGGACGGACTTTCTCGAAAGAGGAACTCGGGGCGACTTCGCTGTACACGGTGGCGAGACGACGCCCGCGAGCAGACATCAGCCGTTGCGGAAGAGGTTTCGAGGCCGCTGCCTGCCGTTCTGAGAAAGCATCTCGACGAACCGTGCAACCTTGGGCGGGCGGAACCGGCCGGCCGGATACACGGCGTGGATGCCGCCGGTAGGCAGCGTCCAGGCAGGCAGAATCGGCACCAGCCGGCCAGCCGCCACATGATCGCCGACAAGAAAATCGGGAAGGATCGACATACCGGCGCCCGCTAGGGTTGCCTCCAGCACGGCCGGGGTGCTGTTGATCGTCATGCCGGGCTTCATGCGGACTGTCCGCAGTTCATGATCCCCCCGGGTAAACCGCCACACCAGCGGCTCCTTCAGCGCGACATTCGCGACAAAGGGGAGGCCGGACAGTTCCTCGGGCTCGCTCGGGGACAAGTCTCCGGCTATGTCGGGCGCGGCGACCAGAAATTGCCGGAATGAGCTGATCCGGCGCGCCTGCAGGCTGGAGTCGGTAAGCCAACCTACGCGAATCGAAAGGTCGATCTGGTTGGCGACCAGATCCATCCTGGCGTCCGAGAGGATGAGATCGACCCGGCATGCCGGATAGATTCGACAGAACTCGGCTGCCAGTGGCGCGACGGTGATCGCGCCGTAATCGTTGGACGCGGTGATCCGCAGTACGCCCAACGGCTGAGCATTGGTCTGGGCAAGTTCGGCGAAGGCCTCTTCTGCCTCGCTCAGGATCATCACGCATCGCGCGTGAAGCTGCCGGCCTGCCTCGGTCGGCTCGACCCTGCGCGTCGTGCGCAGCAGCAGGCTTGTCTTCAATTCCGCTTCAAGCCGCGCAACCTGTTGGCTGACGACTGTCTTGTTGACGCCTAGCCGATCGGCCGCGCGAGTGAACGAGCCCATGTCCACCACGGCCGCGAAGTACGCCAGTCTGTTGAGGTTGATCGCTTCCATGCTCGCCTGCTCCGATTGTGCGCTTATACCTCACATTGAATCCAATTCATCGATATTTATCGTCCAATCGAAACGGTCCATCCTTCTGTGCGTCGGGCAACCGGGTCCGCGCAGGAGGAAAAGCAGAGTGACGATCGAGGCTTTTCCCGCAATGGGCCACGTCTACGAGGCTCGCTTCGGCGACCTCGCCTTCCATCTGCAGTTCGATGCCGAGGCACCTTCATGCGCTTGCCTCCGGAGGCGGCCAAGTTCGCCAAGGCGGAGGCCGTCCGCGACCGGGCGCTGGAAGTTCGGCCAAGGGTGTTCATGGTCTGGACCGAGGTTGCCGGGACGACCGTGGGTCCATGTCGGGGACTGCGAGAACGGTATCGTCCACACCACGATCACTCGGCCCTATCTGAGCTTCCTGAATTTATCCGGCGGCTGGACCCGGCCGACTCGATCTCAATATCGCGCGCACCCCGATTTCTTCAGCGCCATCCAATCCGAGAGGACACCCACATGCTTACGAGGAGACAAGTCATGAAAACCACATTTGCCATCAGCGCCGCTGCCGTCTTCGCCCCTGCCGATATCGGCCGTGCGGCTGGAACCGGACTTGCCTGGAAGCATTTCCCGGCCGGCCCAAACGGTTTTTTCCGCGCCCCCGTCCTGCTTTCCGGCGCCACCGAGGCGCTGCTGATCGACGGCGGCTTCACCTATCCGGACGGCCGCGCGCTGGCCGAAGAGATCAAGGCCAGCGGCAAGAAACTGACCACGATCTATGTCAGCCAGTCGGACCCGGACTACTATTTCGGCCTGAAGCCGGTGCGTGAGGCATTCCCCGAGGCCAAGGTCGTCGCCGCCTCGGACACGGTTGCCGCGATCAAGGCGTCGGTCAAGAAGAAGCTCGATGTATGGGGACCCCAACTGAAGGAGAACGGTCCGCAGACGCTGGCCGACATCGTCCTGCCCGATGCGTTTGACGGTCCGTCACTGACTGTGGATGGTGAGACGGTGGAGTTCGTCGCCGCCGAGGGCCTCGCTAATCGCCGCTATCTCTGGGCGCCCTCGCTGAACGCGGTGTTTGGCGGCGTCCTGGTCTTCGCCGGCGTTCATGTTTGGACCGCCGACACCCCGACCAGGGAATCACGCGCGGTCTGGATTGCCAATCTCGACAAGATCGCAGCGCGCAAACCGACCGTCGTCGTGCCGGGGCACATGACGCCTGAGTCGCCGGTCGACATCTCCGCTGTCGAATACACCAAGACCTATCTTCTGGCCTTCGAGCAGGAACTCGCCAAGGCCGCGGACGCCGCGGCGCTGAAGAGCGCGATGGAGGCCCGCTTCCCAGGCCTCGGCATGGGCGTCGCCCTCGACATCGGCTCGAAGGTCGCGAAGGGCGAGATGAAGTGGGGCTGAGATGAGCGCCAATTCGATCTGATCCGGAGGACCTATGAAGGGTCCTCTCCGAGGAGAACGGCGGCGATCTGCTCGCCGTGCTCGCGCGTCCGAAGTCGAATAGACCGAGGCGGAACGCCTTCCCTGTGCCGGCATGGACGCCCTGATGAATGTGTCTTCCAGTGCTTGGCCACCGAGCGGACCGGCTATCGCGCCGACGTCCACGGCTATCTCGCCGACGGCGACCGGGTACCGGCCTTTGAAACGGCTCGACCGCAAGATCGGGCCTTTCCGCACGGCAGCGGCATGGGGCCCTTCAGTAACGCGGACACCAGGATGCCGGCCGACTTCGTCCGGCGCGGCGTGAAGCACCTCCGCCGTTGCGGCAAAGATGCTTATCATGTTAAGGATGACGTGGCGCTGCCGCTGCGTCACAATCCCGCGACAAGACGGGAACAACGAGAATGTGGAGGAGACTATGATCGCCCACCACGTGAGCGTCGCCGACGGCGAGGCTTTCCTATCTGCGTCGCGGATGCTGTTCGGCCCGATCACCCAGCGTTTCTCACGCGGCGAGGCGCCGTCGCTGCCGAAGCTCGTTTCCGTGCATCTCGGCTCCTGCCGGCTTTCCGAGATCAAGGCCAAGTCGCATCTGGTCGTCAGCGACCGTACCTTCTGGCGCAGCTTCGATCCCGACGCGATCAAGATCCTGATGCAGCTCAGCGGTCACAGCCGCTTCGAGCAGCAGGAGGTCGCGGTCGATCTCGGCCCACGCGCTGCGATCATCTATGATCCAATGCGCAGCTATTCGCTGCAAAACCTGTCGGATGTTGACCAGCTCATCCTGCAGGTGCCGCGCTCGACCTTCGGCGACGGGACGCTGGCGCGGCTCTCGGCGCCGGTGCCGTTGCCCGGCAACGACGACAGCCTCACCCATATCGTTTCCGGTCTGATGCAGATGGCGATCGGCACCGCTCACAAGCTCGACGAGGCCGGCTGCCGCCGTGTCGGAGAAAGCTTGATACAACTCGTCAACGGACTGATCCAGGCAAAGCCGACGGCGCCGGACTTCCGCCGCTCGCCGCTGGAAGCGCTGCGCGAACGCATCGTCGCCTATATCGACGCCAACCTGGCGCGCTCAAACCTGTCGGCCGAGGACATAGCCCGCCACATGGGCTGCTCCCGCCGCTATCTGCACCGCGCCTTCGAAGGCGAAGGCACCACACTGGAGCGGTTCGTGTGGGATAGGCGGCTGGAGCGCAGCAAGGAGGAGCTGCTGTCGCCCGCCCGCGCCTCAGCCTCCATCTCGGAAATCGCGTTTGCCTGCGGGTTCAATTCGAGCGCACATTTTTCGCGGGCGTTCAGAAGCAAGTATGACGTGGCGCCGAGAGATTTGCGGGAGCGAGTGCGTATGGTGGTGCATTAGGAAGGTGCTGTTAGCCGTACCTTTATCGGATACAGCAAATTGTTTTGCGCCCGTATGAGGCACATTGTATCCTCACCTTCCATAATTTTTCGAGGGCTCTCACTCCCGACTTGCAGCGCTGACGCTTCAACAGGGCTCTACCCAGACCTCAAGCCGTCCGCGCCCTGCCCGCAAAACTCCGCATCAGCCCCTTCGGCAAGAACAGCATCGCCAAGATGATGGTCAGCCCCGAAATCACCGGGTGGTAATCCGGCACCACTATGCGCGCCAGGTCGAACACCGCGTACATGACGAAGGCGCCGAGGATCGGGCCGAGCAGGGTGCCGGTGCCGCCGACCACCGTCATCATCAGCGGCAAAAGCATCCAGTCGAGGTCGAAGACGGAGTCCGGGCCGACATGGAAGATGTAGTAGGTATAGAGGCTGCCGGCGACGCCGGCGATGAAGGCGCTGCCAGCAAAGGCGGCGACCTTGACCCTCAGCGTGTCGATACCGTTGGCCGAAGCCGCCATCTCGTCATCGCGCACGGCGATCAGCGCCAGGCCGTAGCGCGAGCGCATCAGCAAGCGGATGGCAAGCGCCGTGCCCACCATCAGGCCGAGCCCGACCAGATAGTGCGGCAAGAGCGTATCGAAGGTGCCGGCGGGCGCCACGACGCCGAATGCGCCGCCGGTGAAATCACCACCATTGATGAACATCACCTTGATGATCTCGCCGAAGCCGAGCGTGCCGAGCGCGAAATAGTCGCCGCGCAGCTTTGACAGCAGCGGCAGGCCGATGATGATGGCGGCGACGGCCGCGACCAGCCCGCCCAGCATCATCGTCACCGGGTCGAAATAGTAGATCCGCGGATAGGCGTCATAGAACGTGCCCCAGAGATAATTGCCGCTCCACAGAATGGCGGTGGTGTAGGCGCCGAGCCCGAAGAAGGCATGGTTGCCGAGGCTGATCTGGCCGCCGAAGCCGGCAACGAGGTTCCAGCCTTGCGCCATAGTGGCGTAGATGAAAACGAAGAACAGGAACGAGAAGGCATAAGAATCGATCGCGCCGGGCAGGAGCGGCACCAGCGCGAGGGCAGCGACCACGGCAATTGCGATCCCAATCCAGAATTGTTCCGGCAAGGCTTTCATCATCATGACGCTCAAGCCTTCTTGTAGGGCCGGCTGAACAGGCCTTCCGGCTTGAACATCAGCACCGCCAGGAACACGCCGTAGGCGATGGCGTTGGTCCAGCCGCCCGAGATGAAATACTGCACATAGGCTTCGATCAGGCCGAGGATGATGCCGCCGGCAAGTGCGCCCGCGACATTGCCGATCCCGCCCAGCGCCAGCGCCACCAGCGCCTTGAGGCTGAAGATGAAGCCGGCGAACGGGTTGAACGGGAAAGTCGTCGCCACCGCGACGCCGGCCGCTCCGGCGAGTCCGATGCCGATCGCGAAGGCGACGGCGTTGACGCGGTGCGGGCTGATGCCCATCAGCGTCGCCGCCTCCATGTCCTCGGAGGCCGCGCGCACCGCCTTACCAACCAATGTCTTGCGCAGGAATAGCACCACCAGGCCGGTACCGGCGAGCGCAATCACGAAGCCCATCGAGCGGGTGAAGGAGGTGCGCACGCCCAAAATCTCGATGCCGCTCGCCGTGTAGGAGGTGACGATGGCCGCGGTGTTGCCGCCCCAGATAACCGTCATCAGGTTCTGGATCAGGAACATCAGACCGACCGCGATCAAGAGTGAGATGTTGCGGTCCTCCGCTGCCGCCGCGCGGCGAAACAGGCCTTGGTAGACCAGCCAGCCGACGACGAGCCCGACGGGCACGACGATCAGCAGCGACGCGAAAGGGTCGATGCCGACGCCGTAGAACAGCGCCCGTACGAAATAGGCGGACAGGATGATCATCGCGCCCTGCGCCAGAAAGATCAGCCGCATGGTGCCGAAGATGAGGCTGAGGCCCACCGCCGCAACGCCGTACATGGCGCCGCCCAGCGCGCCGTTGAGCGACAGCTGCAGCAGGATTTCCGGAGGCGGAATGTTCTGCATCATTGCACCTCCAAGACGCCCATATAGGCCTTCTGGATTTCGGGATCGGCGATGAGCTCGGCACCAGTGCCTTGCATGGCAAGCTCGCCGGTTTTCAGCACGAAGGCATAGTCGGCGACCTTCAGTGCCTGATGGATGTTCTGCTCGACCAGGAGGATGGTGACGCCCTGCTTGTGCAAGGTCTCGATCAGCGCGAACATCTGCTGCACCACGATCGGGCTGAGCCCCAGCGACGGCTCATCGAGGATGAGCAGCGACGGGTCCGACATGGTGGCGCGCGCGATCGCCAGCATCTGCTGCTCGCCGCCGGAGAGCGAACCGGCCTTCTGCCCTGCCCGCTCCTTTAGCCGCGGAAACAGCGTGTAGGCTTTCTCCAGCGACTGCTTGAAGCGCTTCCGCACCTTGGGTTGGAAGGCGCCGAGCTCGAGGTTTTCCAGCACGGTCATCTGCCGGAACAGGCCGCGCCCTTCCGGTACATGCGCGATGCCCATCGCCGCGATCTCCTCCGGCGCCTTGCCGGCCAGCGGCGCGCCGGAGAGGAAGATCTCGCCGCGCTTCGGCTTCAGCAGACCGGAGATGGTCTTCAGCAGCGTCGTCTTGCCCGCGCCGTTGGCGCCGACAATGGCGACGATGCTGCCGGCGTCGACGTGGATCGACACGCCCCACAGCGCTCCGACGTCGCCATAGGCGACTTCCAGATTGGTGACGTCAAGCAGCCGGTTCGCCAAGATAGGCCTCTATCACTTTGCGGTTGGCGACGATCTCGCGCGGCGTGCCGTCGGCGATCTTCTCGCCATGGTCCAGCACGATCACCCGGCTGCATACCTTCATGATGGCATCGACCTTGTGCTCTACCCACAGGATCGAGACCCCCTTGTCTGTGCGCACGCGGCGGATGACATCGACCGTGCGCTGGATCTCGGTCGGGTTCAGCCCCGCCATCGGTTCGTCCAGCAACAGCAGCCCCGGGCTGGAGGCAACGGCTCGCGCGATCTCCAGCAGCCGCCGGTCGGACAACGTCATATGCGCGGTGCGGACATCGCGCTTGGCGGTCAACCCGACCAGTTCAAGTGCCTCCTCGGCGGCTGCCGTCGCATGCTTGACGCGGCCGCCCGAGCCATAGACGGCACCTACCATGATGTTCTCGAAGGCCGTCATGGTCAGGAACGTGCGCACCAGCTGGAAGGTGCGGGCAATGCCGAGCCGGCAGATGCGATGCGGGGCCGTGCCGGTGATGTCCTCGCCACGGAAGCGGATACGGCCCTGGGTTGGGGTGTAGAGCGCGGTAATTACGTTGAACAGTGTCGACTTGCCGGCGCCGTTGGGACCGATCAGCCCGATCAGCTCATTGGCTCCGACGGCGATGTCGATGTTGTTGAGCACGACAAGCCCGCCGAACCGCTTCTGGATCGCCTCGAGGCGAAGCAAGGTTTCGTCAGGCTGCATCGTGTGTTTCCGTTTCTCGAGGGGAAGCTATCCGCGCAATCTATCGAGGTCAGCGCCGCCCTCATCGCCCTGCCGGCCTTCTCCCCGAGTAGGACGGGGAGAAGGGCAGGCGGCAACGTCGGAGCCCGTGCCCTCGCCGCTCAGCGCTTGTCCCAGGCCGGCGCCGGCTTGTAGGTCCAGTTGCCATTCGGGAAGATCAGCTGGTGCTTGCCTTGCCACCATTGCGTGGCAACGCTGGGGATCAGCGCAAAGCCGGTCTGGTCGAATTTGAGATCGCCGACGACGGTGTCCTTGAATTCCTGGTTGAAGACCGCGTCATGCAGCGCGGCGGCATCGGTGGTTCCCGCCTTTTCGATCGCCTGCGCCAGCACCTGCGCATTAGCGTAGAAGGCGCCGACTGTGACGGAGTCCTTCTTGAATTCGGCCTCGTAGCGATCGCCGAGTTCCTTGGCGCCGCGATAGGGATAGCTCGACGACCAGAAACCGTCGGTCATGATGTAGTCCGAATCCGCTCCGAGCGCTTCGTGGAACTCGCCCGTCCAGGTGCCCTTCCAGCCATGCAGATAAGGCACGGAGAAGCCGAGCTCCTTCATCTGGCGCAGCAGCGTCACCGTGTCGGCCGGCGAGCCGAACACCAGCATGGCGTCGACATTGGCGGCCTTGAGCTTGGTGATCAGCGCCGAATAGTCGGTGGCCCCGATCGCCCAGGGATCGTCGACCGCGAAAGTGTAGCCATATTTCTTGGCCGCCGCCTCGAAGGCGCCGCCAAAGCCCTTGCCGTCGGGCGAATCCTCGGTGACAAGTGCCGGGTTCTTCGGCTTCTCATTGGCCGGCAGCTTGTTCCAGATCTCGAATGGCACCTCGGCGCCCGGCCCCGGGTGGAAGAAGAAGAGGGCCGAGTATTTGAGCTTCAACGGCTGCCACTCGAACGGGAACGCCGTCGTGATCATGTAGAACTTCTTGTATTTCTCGGCGACGATGGCACCGGCGATGTTCATCGGCCCGGAATGGGTCGATAGCAGCGCGTCGACCTTCTGCACCTTGATGAGGTTTTCCAGCGCCGAGGCGACCTTGCCTTCCGAGCTTTCGTCGTCGGCGACGACGAGGCGCACCGGCAGCTTCTTGCCGGCCGACTTGAGCATGATGCCGCCGGCCTTGTTGATGTCGGCCACCGCTTGCTCATAGGCCCATTTCTGCTCCTTGCCGTCGCCGGCCAGCGGCCCGGTCAAGGAGATCGGAGCGCCGATGACGATCTCGTCGCCGGCGGCATTCGCGACTCCTGTGCCGCCGGCCGCAAGTGCGGTCGACAGCACCAGGCCCGCCAGCATTGCCTTCAGATTGTTTCCCATTGCATCCTCCCAGGTTGTTTCATCGGCCGGACGCATCGGCGCCCGCCCGCATGCCTCAGACCGTCGCTGCCGCGACCAGCCTGGTATCGGTGAACTGCTCGAAACTCACGGCTTTACCGTCGTCCATCTCCCAGACATGGACGACGCGCGCCGACATTTGCTTGCCGGTCTTCCTGTAGGTGCCCGAATAGGTGCCGATGCCGACGATGGTGGCGCCGCCGTCGACCAGTCTTTCGAGCTTCAGCGTGTAGCCGTCCCACTCCTCGCCGATGCGCTTGAAGACCCCCGCTATGATGGCGTCGGGGCCGACATAGGTGCCGGCATAGGGGAAGCCCGCCATTTCGGTCCAGGCGGTGCGGCTGGTGATTGGCGCCATCATCGCAGATAGGTCCTTGGCATCGGAACCGGCGTAATGGGCCTTGATCGCTTCGTAGTTCTTGTTCATCGCGTTCTCCCGCGCGGTCAGACCGGCGCCTTGCCTTCGTCGTAGACGGTTCTGGATTTCTTCTCGATGTGAGCGCCGGCCGGCTTGTTCTCGACCTTGCCCAGGCTGGTCACGCCGAGGAATTTCCCGGTCGAGCGCATGACGTCCCAATTGTAGAAGAACAGCGAGGCGACCGGGATGATGAACTCGCGGAAGCCGAACACATATTGGTTGTCGGCAAACTTCCAGGTGGTCGCCAGGTCGACGTCGCCATGGCCACGCTGGATGCCGACGAGGTTCTGCCAGGCATAGCGCTCGGAGCTTAGATAGATGTGCTCGTAGACGTGGTTGGGGCTGTATGTGTAGTGCGCGGTGAGCCCGATCAGGTCCCGGGTCGGCGCCGGCTTGATACCGGTCGGCGCGTTGCTGGGATCCCCGAGCACGCCGGCCGACCAGGTCTGCGCGACGCGCGGCTCGCCGGGCGCTTCGCCTGCTTCACGCACCCGTTCGCGCACCGACAGCACCCGGCGCGTGCTTGTGTTGACGATGTAGGCCTCATCCTCGGTCGGCCGGGCGGCGAAAGTCATGTTGATGAAGAACACGTTGGCGGCGACTTCGAGCGCCTCGTACCAGTCCGCGCCGGCCTCGCTGCCCTCGCTCCACGCCACCGTGTCGGGCGACGTGAAGGCAAGGTCGATTGTGCGCCCCGTGTCGAGCGTGATCTTGAAGGTCTGGCCGCGCAACGCTGATGTCGTCGCCAGCCGGTTGGTGGCGATGCCGGCGGCGAAATCGTCGAAATGCTTCCAGTCCGCCGGCCTGTTCTGGTCGTTCATCGCACTCCCCCAATCAATCGACAAAAGCTAATGTCGGCAGGTCGACGACGGTGGCGCCGCCATCGACGGTCAGGATCGAACCGTTCATCATGGCCGCCTCGCTCGAAGCGACGAAGCAGACGACGTTGGAAACCTCTTCCGGTGTCGCCGGCCGGCCGAGCGGGACGTCCCTGGTCACCAGCCGGTAGGCATCGTCGATCGAGCCAAGTCCGTGCTTCTCGACGATCACCGCCATCTGTTCGTCGGCCATGTCGGTCGAGACCCAACCCGGGCAGATGATGTTGGTGCGCACGCCCTTGCGGCCATAGTCGCGCGCCAGCGATTTGCCGAAGCCGATGCAGGCATGCTTCATGGTGACGTAGCCGGCGGCGTCCGGGCCGGCAAACAGGCCGGCGATCGAGGCAACGACGACGATGTTGCCCTTCCGCGCGATCAGGTCCGGCAGGCATTCGCGGGCGCAGACGAAAGCGGTGTCGAGATTGGTGCGCGTCGCCAGGCTCCAGGTTTCGTCGCTCATCGAAATCGTCGGGCCGACACCATGGCCGCCGGCATTGGCGACGAGGATGTCGACAGGTCCGATTTTTTCATGCACTTCGGCAAGCGCCGCACGCACCGCCTTCGGATCGGCGGCATCGCCCTGCACCACCAGACCGCCAATATCCTTGGTCACAGCTTCCAGCGGCTCGCGCCGCCGGCCCATCAGGACCACCTTGGCGCCGTCGGCCGCCATGCGCCTGGCCACCGCCGCGCCGATCCCGGTGCCGCCGCCGGTAATGAAAGCCGTCTTTCCCGAAAATCGCATTGTTCCATCCCGATTGGTAAGCGCGCCGGCTATGTGCCGATCTTCGCTGGGAATAATGCGGCACGGGCCAATCTGCGTCTTGTCCGAGCGAGAACTTTGTTTTGACTGAGTGCGCACTTTGCGCCCTGTCCGATGAAGTGCCGCGCGACCTTGCGCGCGGCACTCGCTCGCCGGATTACTTTTTCACCGCTTCCAAATCCATGACGATGTCGACATCCGGGCCAAGGCCGAAGCCGGCCGCGGCCTTGGCCATCGGGAAGTCGGCCGTACTGACCTTGCCTGTGGCGCTGAACGCCGCCTTGGTCAGCGTCGCATCCCACGGCGCCGGCGCCTCGTTGATCAGCGTCACGTCGAGGGTGATCTCTTTGGACACACCGCTGATGGTGAGATTGCCGGTGACCTTGCCGGTCTTGTCGCTGACCTTCTCTACCTTGGTGCTTTCGAAGGAGATCGCCGGGAATTCGGCGGCGTTGAAGAAGTCGGGGCCTTTCAAATCGCTGTCGCGCTGGTCATAGGCGGTGTGCACCGAGCCGACATCGATCTCGGCCTTGACGCTGCTTTTCGATGGATCGGCCTTGTCCATCACGATGGCGCCCTTCACCGCATCGAACTGGCCATGCGCGATGCCGTAGATGCCGTGTTTTATGGTGAAGGTGATCCAGGCGTGCTGGCCGTCGATCTCGTAAGTGTCGGCATGTGCTGCCGATGCGAATGCGCACACCGAGGCAAAGGCCAACGCGGCCGTCAGTTTTCTCATCGTCACGTAACTCTCCCCATTGTTGGTTGTCGTTCTTTGGCTCAGGAAAAGCCGAGGGCGGCTCCATGCGGCGCCCATAGGATCGCCGTCAGGATGGCCAATATCGCCGGTGTGGCGATCAGCAGACCGGCAATCGGCGGCCGCAACGGCCGGACGCCGGGAACAAGGCCCCGCAGCGGACCGGGCATCAGCATGGCCACGATCAGCGGCAAGGATGAAAGCACCAGCGCGACCGGATTAGCCTTCGGCGCCAGCAGCGCGACCTGGATCTGCACGGTGGCTGCGGCGTAGATAAGCAGCAGTTCAGTGCCCTTGCTCCAGGCAACGGCGGAGCCTCCGCGCAGCACTGTGATGTACTGGACAAGACACCAGCCGCCGGCGAGCGCGGCAAGCGATCCCAGCAATTGCCCGGTGACGATCGAGGCGCCAAGCACCGAGATGATGGCGCCGGCCAGGCAAAAAGCGAGCATCGCCGCCGGCACCAGGAACGGCGCTTCGGCGGACGACGATGGCGAGGACCGCGCCGACAGCAGCATCGCGGCGCCGACGATCGCCAACAGGCCGGCGATGAGGGCGGCGACCATCTGCAGGTCGAGTGAACCGCCGGCCAGGCGGCGCCAGCCAAGCCACAGCAAGGCTACCGCAAGCGCGGCGGCGACAAGCTTGCCCGCAACGGCAGCGCTCAACAGGCGTTCGGGCAACAGGCCCACGACGATGCCGCCAGAGGCGAGATAGATCAGCTTCTGGCTGGCGGCGACCGGCGGCACCACAGGCGGCCCGAGCGTGTCCCAATAGAAGAACAAAATCAAAGCGGCCCACAGCAGAGAAAGCACTGATCCCGGCAGTGCGACCCTTGCCAACAGCGCCATCACCGTGCCGAGCGCGAGTGGCAGCGCAGCAGTGGTGACCATCGGATTGCCCAGCAACGCACTCAATCGTCGACACCTCTTTGACAACCGGGAAGCCTGCGCAAAACACGCTGCTCGATGCGACTTTGGTCTAGGCCAGTCGACTGCGGGGCGTCTTGTCCAAGCGGGAACTTTGTTTTGACTGAGCGTGCACTGGCACCATCAGCCGCTTGAAGCCAGCCGACACGCTCCATAACCCTGATGCAACGTGTTCACCAGCAATCGAGGAGGATGGCGTGAACGAGAGAACCGTGCCGCCGATCAGCACTGCTGCCGCCGCTTTCCTGGCGCGTCCGCACCGGCCCTTCATCAATGGACGCTTTGTTGACGGCTTGGCGGGAAATGGCCTCGCTGTCGATGATTCCGCCTCCGGCGAGATCGTCGCGCATGTGCCCGAGAGCGGTCCCGAACTGGTCGACCAGGCGGTGCGTGCTGCGCGTGCAGCCCTTGAAGGCCCGTGGGCCTCAATGCGGCCGGTCGACCGCCAGAACCTGATGCTGAAGCTCGCCGACGCCATCGAGGCCGATGCCGATCTCTTGGCCGAGATCGAAAGCATCGAGAACGGCAAGTCGCTAGGTGTCGCCCGCATGCTTAGCGCCGGCGGCAGCGTCGACTGGCTGCGCTATTATGCCGGGTGGGCGACCAAGATCGAGGGCTCGACCTTCCAGGTGTCCATTCCGGTGCCGCCTGGCGCCAGGCATCAAGCGATGACCATAATGGAACCGGTCGGCGTCGTCGGCGCCATCGTGCCGTGGAATTTCCCGTTGCTGATCGGCATGTGGAAGATCGCGCCGGCGCTCGCCTGCGGCTGCACCGTGGTGTTGAAGCCGCCGCAGGAGACGCCGCTCGGCCTGCTCAGGCTCGCAGAACTGATCAAGGCGTCAGGCTTCCCGCCCGGCGTCATCAACATCGTGACCGGCAGCGGCAGCGTCACCGGCGAGGCGCTGATCCGTCATCCCGGCATCGACAAATTGACCTTCACCGGTTCGACGGAAGTGGGAAAGCGCGTCGGCCACGCGGCCGTCGACCGCGTCGCCCGCTTCACGCTGGAGCTCGGGTCGAAATCGCCGATGATCCTGCTTGCCGACATGGAAGAAGGTA
The DNA here is from genome assembly GCF_040319695.1 of Mesorhizobium sp. M0898. NCBI lineage: Bacteria > Pseudomonadati > Pseudomonadota > Alphaproteobacteria > Hyphomicrobiales > Phyllobacteriaceae > Mesorhizobium > Mesorhizobium sp. M0898. The sequence continues at coordinate 74,576 of NZ_JAMYOE010000003.1, forward strand.
TTGAGCCCCTGGTCGCCGGGCTCGGCATGTTTTTCAACCAGGGCCAGGTCTGCACCTCGGCCTCGCGGCTGCTGATCGAAAAGTCTATCTATGACCGCACGCTGGCGCGGCTGGCCGAGATCGCCGATGGCATGACACTGGGCGCCGGCCGCGATGCCGAAGCCCAGATCAACCCACTGGTCTCGGCCAAGCATCGAAGGAGCGTCGAGGGCTTTGTCGAGCGCAGCCTGGCGGCCGGCGGCGAACGCGTCAGCGGCGCGCGGTCGGTACCGGCCAGGGGCCATTATGTCGCGCCGACCATCCTGCACAATATCAGGCCCGACATGGAGATCGCGCGTGAGGAGGTGTTCGGTCCGGTGGTAGCGGCGATGCCGGTCGCCGATCTCGACGAGGCGATCCATATCGCCAACGACACGCGCTATGGCCTGTCGGCCTCGATCTGGACCCGCGACATGGGCAAGGCGATGACCGCCGTCCACGGCCTCAAGGCCGGCACGGTGTGGGTCAATTCGCATAACACGCTGGACCCTGCGGCACCCTTCGGCGGCTTCAAGCAGTCCGGCATCGGCCGCGAACACGGCCGCGCGGCGATCGACGGCTATCTCGAGACCAAGACCGTCATCATGCGCTACGCCTGACGCCATGAACGCTGCGTACGACTACATCATCGCCGGCGCCGGCTCGGCCGGCTGCACGCTGGCCAACCGCTTGGTCAATACCGGCAAGCGCGTGTTGATCGTCGAAGCCGGGCCGGCCGACAATTCGCGCTTCATCGACATGCCCGCCACCTTCGCCAAGGTGATCGGCACGGCGCGCAGCTGGATCTACGAATCCGATCCCGAACCCAGCGTCGGCGGCCGCCGGCTACCGGTGCCGCAGGGCCGCACGCTGGGCGGCGGGTCGTCGATCAATGCCATGCTCTATGTCAGGGGCCAGCCGCAGGACTATGATGACTGGCGCGACCTTGGCTGTCCCGGCTGGGGCTGGGACGAGGTGCTGCCGGTGTTCAGGCGGCTGGAGCGCAACGAGCGGCTGGCCGGCGATCGCCACGGCACCACCGGACCGCTGCCCGTCTCCGATCCCCGCCATCGCCATCCGCTGTCTCTGGCCTATGTCAGGGCCGCGCAACAGGCCGGCTATCCCTTCAATGACGACTTCAACGGGGACAGGCAGGAAGGCGTCGGCTTTTACCAGACGACGACCGCGAATGGCGAAAGACAATCGGCGGCAAAGGTGTTCCTGAAGCCGTTGGCAGGCAATGCCAACCTCACCGTCGTCACCGATGCGCTTGTCACCGGCGTGACATTGGAAAACGGTGCGGCAAGCGGCCTCGCCTACACCACATCGGACGGACAGACCCATACAGCGACGGCGGAAGCCGAAGTGATCCTCACATCAGGCGCGCTGGCGACGCCGAAGCTGATGATGCTGTCGGGACTGGGGCCAGCCGAACATCTGACCGCGCTGGGCATTCCCGTCATCCGCGACATGCCCGCGGTCGGCCGCGACCTGCAGGATCACGTCGCGGCTCCCGTCTATGCGCTGACGCGCCAGCCGATCTCGCTGCTTGGTGAGGACCGTGGCCTGCGGGCGCTGCGCCACGGCCTGCAGTACCTCATGTTCCGCACCGGCCTGCTCACCTCGAATGTGGTCGAGAGCGGCGGCTTCTTCGACGCCGATGGCGATGGCCGTCCCGATATCCAGTTCCACGTCCTGCCGGTGATGATCGAGAGCGCCGAACACGGCTCGATCGAGCGGCACGGCATGGAGATCAATCCTTGTGTGCTCAGGCCGAAGTCGCGCGGCACGGTCAGGCTGCGCTCGCGCGATGCGGCCGATCCGATCCGCTTCACCACCGGCTTCCTGTCCGATCCGGACGATCTCGCCTTGCTGCTGGCCGGCATGAAGATCGCCCGCACCATCCTGCGCCAGCCGGCGCTGCAGGCCATGGTGGCGGAGGAGCTTTCGCCGGGCGCGGCCGCGGATCTTCCTGACCAGGCGATCGTCGGCCACATCCTCGAACACGCCAAGACGGTCTACCACCCATCGGGAACCTGCCGGATGGGCAATGACGACAGTGCCGTGGTCGATCCGCGGTTGCGCGTCCGCGGCGTGCCGCGCCTGCGGATCTGCGATGCCTCGGTCATGCCCAGGCTCATCAGTGGCAACACCAACGCGCCGGTGATCATGATCGCCGACCGCTGTGCCGATTTCATCCTCGGCAGCGCTTAGCGAGAAACGGTCAGCCGAGAGAAATCCAGGCCGTTTTGAGATCGGTGTATTTGTCCAGCGCATGCATCGACTTGTCGCGACCGAAGCCGGACTGCTTGACGCCGCCGAGCGGCACGGTGATGTCGGCGCCGCCATAGGTGTTGACGTGGACGACGCCGGCATTGATGTTGCGCACCATACGATGCGCCGTGGAGAGGTTGGCGGTCCACACCGCCGAGGCAAGGCCATAGACCGTCGAATTGGCAAGCCGCACCGCCTCTTCCTCGGTCTCGAAGCGCATCACGCCGAGCACCGGCCCAAACACCTCCTCGCGGGCGAGTTGCATCTCTTGCGTCACGTTCTCGAAGATCGTCGGCGCCATGTAGCTGCCGCCGGTTTCGGCCAGGATCCGTCCGCCGCCGGTGACCAGACGGGCGCCTTCAGCTGTCGCCCGTTCGACGAAGCCGAGATTCTTGTCCAGCTGCTCGGCGCTTGATACCGCACCGACGTCGCTCGTCAGATTGAGCGGATCGCCGACCTTCAGCCGCGTGGTCGCTGCGAGGAGCTCGTCCATGAAGCGGTCGTAGACCGACGCCTGGACGAGCAGGCGCGAGCCGGCAACGCAGACCTGGCCGGAATTGCGAAAAATGCCGTTGGCCGAGACGATTGCGGCCTGTTTCAGGTCCGGGGCGTCGGCAAAGACGATGTTGGGCGACTTGCCGCCGAGTTCGAGGAAGACGCGCTTCAGATTGGAACGCGCCGCATACTCAAGCAGATGCCGGCCGACCGGCCCCGAGCCGGTGAAGGCTATGGCGTTGACATCCATGTGCAGGCCGAGCGCCTCGCCGGCAACCGCGCCACGGCCGGTAACGACGTTAAACACACCGGCGGGAAGCCCGGCTTCGGCAGCGAGCTCAGCCAGCCGCAGAAGCGTCAGCGAAGCGACCTCGGGCGGCTTGACGACGATGGAATTGCCGGCAGCCAGCGCCGGCGCGATCTTCCAGGCGCCGATCATCAATGGGAAATTCCAGGGTACGATGACGCCGACAACGCCGAGCGGCTCCTTGTGGATCAGCCCGAGCACATTCTCGGCCGTCGGCGCGATCTCGCCATAGACCTTGTCGATAGCCTCCGCGTAGTAGCGGATGGTGCCCGCGGCCGATAACGGCTCGGCCTTGTAGGCCATGCCGATCTCGGTGCCGTTGTCGCGGACGCCAAGCACCGCCAGTTCATCGACATGCTTTTCGACCAGCTCGGCTAACTTCGTCAGAATCTTCTTGCGGAAGGCGGGGGCGGCGCGCGACCACGAGCCCTTCTCAAACGCCTTGCGCGCCGACGCCACGGCGCGATCGACATCGACGGCGTTGCCGTCGGCGATGCTGGCGAACGGGCGGCCATCGATCGGCGAGATCACGGGCAGCGTGGCGCCACTTGCACCTGCGGTCTGCGCACCATCGATGAAGAGGTTTCGCACACCGACCTCGGCCTTGCGCAGCATATCGATGGTGTTCTGGTTGATCATTGGGTACCGGCTCCGAAGGCGACATGCAGGGTGGTTGGCGCGCGAAATTCCCAGCCCCGGAACACCGGTTCCTTGCCTGGCACCAGCCGCAGATCCGGAAACCGTTCCAGCAGAAGCCTTACCGCGAGGCACATCTGCTCGCGCGCAAAAAACCGACCCGAACAGAAGTGATGGCCAAAGCCGAAGGCAGCGTGGTTGCCTTCATCACGAAGGATGTCGAAACGGTCGGGATCGGAGAACCGGATTTCGTCGCGGCTGGCCGAGGAGACGAGCGCGGCGACTGGCGCGCCCGCCGGGATGGTCACGCCGCCGAGCTCGACCGCGCGCGTCGTCTGGCGCGTCTGCGTGCCGATCGGCGCGACCCATCGCAAACCCTCGTCGACCGCCTTCGGCACCAAGGTTTCCAGATCGTCCAGCACCTGCCGCATCTGCTCGGGATGCGAAAGCAGGCCGGCAAGTATGGAGCCGGCGCCATGGCCGGGCTCCTGCATGCCACCGAGCAGGATGACCTTGATGCTCGGCATCACGAAGTCGATGGCGCGGGTCGCACCCTGCGGCATGCCGTCATGCAGTATGTGCGACAGGGCGGAGTCGTCAGGCGCGTGGACAAGCCTCTCCAGCGTCGGCAGGATGGCGGCGCCAACCTCGGCGCTGATCGCATCGGCGATTTCCTGGCGCTTCGGATCGTTCTCGAAATTGATGGCGCCCTGGGCAAGGCCATAGAACCAGCGCCGCAAGGTCGGCATGTCGATGTCGGCCAGCCCGAGCGAGCGCGCCAGGCTGAGCGTCGACACCGGCTCGAAATACTCGGCCATCAGTTCCGCCGCACCCTGCTCGGCGATCCGGTCGAGATAGGGTCCGGCGATCGAGCGCACGAGATCCCCGGCATAGGAAGCGACGGTGCGCGGCCGGTATTTCGGGTCGACGCCCTGGCGCAGATCCTTGTGGACGTCTCCGTCGGTGGTCAGGATGGTCGGCTTGCCGAAGGAGCGTTCGACCGGGGATGTCCCGACAACCGCGGAGAAGATGTCGGGCGACTTCGCGACCGTTTCGACATCCTTCCAGCGGGTGACGAACCAGAGGTTGACCGCCGGCACGAAAGCGACCGGCGCGTTGCGCCTCAGTTCAGCATAGATCGGATACGGATCGGCTTCCAGCGCCTCAACGGTGATGCTCTCGGCAAAGCTCAACGCCGCTACTCCCCTAGGGTGAAGAAGGGGGCGGCGTCATGCGCCGCCCCTCTTGATCTCAGTCCTTCAAAGGCTGTCCAAGCTCGGCGAAGGCCACCGGATCCCGGCTCTTCAACGCGCTCGCCAGCACAAGGCCAACCACGGCCGCGATCAGCACCAGCGCCGGCAGGAACACGCCGAGGAACCCGCCAGCACCGGACAGGCCGCCGAAATTGATGACGATCAGGTAGATGATGATGACGAAGGCGATGAAGGTCAGCCCCGGCAGGATTGTGGTCTTCACCGCGTTCTCCTGACTGGACGGGTTGGCACGGAAGAACATCACGACGGCGAGCGAGGCCACCGCCATCATCACGATGACGCCGAGAGTGGCAACGTTGGTCAGCCACGAAAACAGCGCCAGCACCGGGTCAAGGCCAAGCACGGCGAAGAGCCCGACGACGACAGCGGCAAGCACGCTCTGGATGACCGAGGCGACATGCGGGCTCTGGTGCGTCGAATGGGTCACGCCGATGGTCCGCGGCAGGAGCTTCTCGCGGCCGGAAACATAGATGTAGCGGGCGACCGCATTGTGGAACGCCAGTACGCCGGCAAACAGGCTCGACACGAACAGGATGCTCATGGCGTGCGAGAGCATCGTTCCGGCGTAGCGGTCGGACAGGCCGAACAGGAACGTGGTCGGATCCTGAAGCCCCTGCAGCGCCGGCAGCAGCTTGTCAACGCCGGCACCGACCGCCATCAGCCATGCGGTGACCATGTAGAAGACGCCGATCAGGATGACGGAGAAATATGTCGCCCGCGGAATGGTGACCTTGGGGTCGCGCGCCTCCTCGGCATAGATCGTCGTTGCCTCGAAGCCGATGAACGCGGCAAAGCAGAACAGGATGGCGATCGCCGGCGCGCCGCTGGTGATCTGGCTCCAACTGAACGGCGCCGCTGACAGTCCACTATCGCCTCCGGTCTTGACGATCGCCATGTCGAGGATCAGCACCACGACGTATTCGGCAAGCACCAGAACGGTCAGGATCTTGGCCGACAGGTCGACCTGCCTGTAGCCGAGCACGGCGACGATGGCGATGGCGACGAAACTCCACGCCCACCAGGGCAAGTTGATGCCCCAGCCGGCGAACAGCCCGGCGGTCGCGGCACCGAGAAGGCCCATGACGCCGATCTGCATGGCATTGTAGGACAGGATTGCGATCAGCGCCGTGGCGCCGCCGGCGAGACCGCCGAGCCCGCGCGCCGCATACGCATAGAAGGCGCCTGCATTGCCGACATGGCGCGACATGGCGACATAGCCGACCGCGAACAACAGCAGCAGCAGCGTCACGATCAGATAGGTGCCGGCAAAGCCCGCGCCATTGCCCATCAGCATGCCGAGCGGCGTGCCGCCAGCCACAGCCGTCAGAGGCGCCGCTGCCGAGATCACCATGAAGGTGATGGCGCCAACGCCAAGGCTGTTCTTCCTCAGCCGGTTCGCTTCGCCGGCTTCAATTGTCGTCATCTTTCCCTCCAATTCCGCGCTGCGGAAGCCAAGTGTCCCTGAAATGTCGAGGCCCTGTTTCGGGCCGCCTTGTCGTTTCATTATTTGCAACGACATTTCGAATATAGACTTGCAAAGGAACCGGCTTCCTGTCAAGTTAATTCGCACGTTAAGTATCAGATGGAGGATCAGATACGCATGGGTACGGTGAGCAAGGCCATCACGCTCCTGGAAATGCTCGGTCGCGGCGAGCCCGAGACGGCGTTGGCTGACCTCGCCCGGCGCGCCGGCCATGACAAGGCAACAACGCGCCGGCTGCTGGTCTCCCTGATAGCGCATGGGCTGGTCGAGCAGGATGAAGCCACGCGTCTTTACCGGCTGGGCGCCGGTGTCGCGCGGCTGGCGCTGATGCGCGAAGCCCAGTTCCCCTTCCTGCGCATGGCGGTGCCGGTGGTCGAGGCGCTGGCGGCGGAAACCGATGAGACGGTGCACCTGTCGGAATATTCGAAGCGCGGCCTGATCACAGTCCATGTCGTCGAATCGACCAGGGCCAATCGCGTCAGCGTGCAACTCGGCGAGGTGCTGCCGATGCATGCGACGGCTTCTGGCATTGCGTTCCTGGCGTTCACGGAAGAGCGTATCCGAGACGCTGTTCTGGCCGGACCGCTGCCGGCCTTCACGCCCCACACAATACGCGACGCGAAAACACTTGCCGAGCATGTCGCCGCCGCCCGCGCGCGCGGGCACTCGACCGGCTCGCAAGGCTTCGAGGAGGGCGTGCTCAGCGTCGCGGCGCCGATCCTCGGCGCCGACGGTTTTGCCATTGGCATCATCGCCGTCGCGGCGCCTAAGGTGCGGGTCCAGAAGGGCGAGATCGAGCGCTATGGCGCCAGTGTGGCGGCGGCTGCGCGCGTTATCAGCGAGCGGCTTTTCGGACGGCAGGGCCAGCCGGGCCTCAAGCGAGCATGACAACAAATACCCCTGCAAGGAGATTGACTGTGGAGGAGACACGCCGAATCCTGGTTATAGGCACCGGTGACACCAAGGCCGACGAATTGCTCTTCATGCGCGAGCGCATCGAGGCGGTCGGCGGTGTCGCCGTGATGATGGATGTGAGCGTGCTCGGCGATCCGCCCTACCAGCCGGCGCATGACAAGCATGCGGTGGCTCAAGCTGCCGACACGACCATCGAGGCGATCATCGCCAGCGGCGACGAGAATTCGGCGATGACGCTGATGGCGCTCGGCGCCTCGCGGCTTGCCCGCGCACTCTGCGACAAGGGCGAAATCCACGGTTTCATCGCGCTCGGTGGCTCGATGGGCACCGACCTTGCGCTTGACGTCGCGCTGGCGCTGCCGCTCGGCGTGCCGAAATTCGTCATCTCGACCATTGCCTATTCACATCTGCTGCCACCAGAACGGATCGCCACAGACCTGATGATGATCCTGTGGGCGGGCGGTCTCTATGGCCTCAACAGTGCCTGCAAGGCGGTGCTGTCGCAGGCCTGCGGAGCGGTGGTGGGTGCCGCGCGCGCCGTCGTTAAGCCGGACGCGACGCGGCCCAGGATAGGCATGAGTTCGCTGGGAAAAAGCTGCCTGCACTATATGGTGACGCTGAAGCCGGAGCTGGAGAAGCGCGGCTATGAAGTCATCGTCTTCCACACCACCGGCATGGGCGGCCGGGCGCTGGAGGCGATCGCCGCGCAGCGCGGCTTCGTCGCGGTGATGGATTTCAGCCTGCAGGAACTCGCCAACCAGCTGACCGGCTCGGTGGTGAATTCGGGCTCCGACCGGCTGGAAAATGCCGGTCGGCAAGGCATCCCTCAGATCGTGGCACCTGGCGCCGTCGACATGGTGGATTTTCCGACCTGGCAAGCAGTGCCTGCCCGTTTCTTCGAACGGCCGTACCATGCGCACAACCGCCTGCTCGCCTCGGTGACATCAGACGGCGAAACCCGCAAGGAGATCGCGCGCGCCATCGGCGAGAAGCTCGCCGCCGCAACCGGGCCGACCGCCTTCATCCTGCCGGCAGGCGGCATCCAGCAATGGGACCAGGAGGGCGAGCCGCTGCACGAACCGGAGGCGCTGTCGGCCTTTGTCGAGGAGATGCGCTCGAGCGTGCCCGGCAATGCCGAGTTGCACGAGATATCAGGGCACATCAACGACGCCGCCTTCAGCGCCAAGGCGCTGGAGATCTTCGACCGCTGGGTCGCCGAAGGCATTGTGCCGCTGGGCGCGCCGGAAGGAACACAAGCTGCATGAGCGGGCCATTGCCAAAGGCGCTGGTGCTTGACTTCGGCGGCGTCGTCACCCGCACGCTGTTCGAGACGCACGCGCTGACCGAACGCGCGTTGGACTTGACGCCCGGCACGCTCGGCTGGCGCGGGCCGTTCGATTCGGAATCCGACCCGCTGTGGCGTTCCATGCAAGCCGACGAGATCAGCGAGCGCGACTACTGGAAGACGCGCACGCGTGAAGTCGGCCGTCTCGTCGGCGAGGACTGGGACGACATGTCGACTTTCGTGCAGCGGGCGCGCGGCGCCGACCCGCAAGCGGTGGTGCGGCCAGAGGCGGAACGAGCGATCCGTGTGGCGCATGAAGCTGGCATCCGGCTCGCCATCCTCTCCAACGAGCTCGACTTGTTCTACGGCAACAGCTTTCGCGAGCGCCTGCCGCTGCTGTCGCTGTTCGAGACCATCATCGACGCCACCTACACGCATATCCTGAAGCCCGATCCGCGCGCTTATGCGATGGTGAGCGAAGCACTGCACTTGCCGCCCGCGGCTTGCGTCTTCGTCGACGACCAGAAGCGTAACGTCGACGGCGCGGTCGCCGCCGGCATGCTGGCCGTGCATTTCGACGTCGCCCAACCGGGGCAAGGCTATGCAGAGGCGCTCGGCCATTTCGGCGTTGCGGCCTAAGAATTCAAGAAACGGAGTTCCCACCGATGCGCGACATCAACTTCCTCACCGAGAACAACGCCAAGCCGATCTGGCATCCGATGGCGCATCCGGCCGAGATGCGCGCGACGCCGCCAAAGATCATCATGAAGGGCGAAGGCGTCTCGGTCACCGATGCCGAAGGCCGCACCGTCCTCGATGCAGTCGGGGGCCTGTGGAACGTCAACCTCGGCTACAGCTGCGATCCGATCAAGAAGGCGATCGCAGCACAACTCGACGCCCTGCCCTATTATTCCGGCTTTCGCGGCACCTCGACCGGACCGTCGATCGAGCTTGCCTATGAGCTGTGCGACTGGTTCGCTCCCGAGGGCATGGTACGGACCTTCTTCACCTCCGGCGGCTCGGACTCGGTCGAGACGGCACTGCGGCTGTCGCGGCAATACTGGAAGATCAGGGGCCAGGGCGACCGGACGAAGTTCCTGGCGCTGAAGAAGGGCTATCACGGCACGCATTTCGGCGGCGCCTCGGTCAACGGCAACGCCAATTTCCGCCGCAACTACGAGCCGCTGATGCCCGGCGTTTTCCACACGCCAGCGCCTTGGACCTACCGCAACCCATTCGACGAGACCGGCCCGGCGAAGCTGGCGAAACTCTGCGCGCGGGCGATCGAAGACGAGATCGCCTTCCAGGGCGCCGACACCATCGCGGCCTTCATCATGGAGCCGGTGCTCGGCGCCGGCGGTGTGATCGTTCCGCATGAGAGCTTCATGCCGATGGTGCGGGCGATCTGCGACCGTCACGACATCCTGCTCATCGCCGACGAGGTGGTGACCGGCTTCGGTCGCACCGGCGCCTGGTCGGGCTCGCGGCTCTCCGGAGTGAAGCCGGATTTCATGAGCATCGCCAAGGCGATCACCTCAGGCTACTTCCCGCTCGGCGCCACGCTGATCAGCGCCAAGGTTGCCGACGTCTTCGAGGCCGACAAGACCAGCTTCGGCTCGATCGGGCACGGCTACACCTATTCCGGCCATCCGGTCGGCTGCGCGGCGGGGCTGGCCACACTCGCCGAGACCAAGCGGCTTGCCGTCAACGAGAATGCGGCGGCGCGCGGTGTCGAACTCGGCAATGCGCTGGAAGCGCTGAAGACGAAGCACGCTCTGGTCGGCGATGTGCGCTACCAAGGGCTGATGGCGGCGCTCGAACTGGTTTCCGACCGTGCCGCCAAGAAGCCGACCGACAAGAAGACGATGAATGCCGCCGCAGAGGCCGCCTACAAGGCCGGCGTCATGCTGCGCGTCTCCGGCAACACCATCATCCTGTCGCCGCCGCTGGTGATCTCGTCCGCCGATGTGGCAAAGATCGCCGAGGCTCTCGACGCCGGACTGACGGCAGCCGCCTGAGCGACGGTGACGCTCAGTCCTGACCGAGCCGCAGGCGTCGCCACGCCGCCGGCGAGAGGCCGACGGCGGCGCGGAAGAAGCGCGAGAAATAAGCCGGGTCGTTGAACCCGGTCTCATAGGCGATGTCCTCGACCGGGCGCACGGTGAACAGCAGCAGGCGCTTGGCCTCGACCAGCCGCCGCTCACCAACCGCCTGGCGTACGCCCGCGCCGAGCACCTGCCGCGCTGCCTTGTCGAGCAGATGGCGCGTGGTGCCGAGCGCGGCGACATAGCGCTCGACCGGCCAGTCGTCGCGAAAATGCCGGTCGATCAGACGCCGCAGCCGGCCGCCCAGCGCCACCGTCGCCGGCACCGCGACAGCATGCGACTGCGCATCGAGGCGGGCGATGCCCGACAATGCCACGGCGATCAGCGGCGGCAGGATTTTCTCCATACCGGGCAACCTGTCGGCATATTCCGCCTGGATCATCGTAACCGTATCACCCAACCTTTCCCAGAGGGCCGTTTCACCGCGTCCGGTGACGAAGACCGGCTGGTCGAGCGGCAGCGCGGACTGCTCAGCGATCGCCGCAAGGGCAGCATCGGCGACCGAGACAACGACGGCGTCGGCGCCCGTCTCGATGCTGAATCCGTGTACCACGCCGCTCGGCATGAAGCTCACCGTCGGCGCCGAAAAACTCCAGGTCTCGTCTTCGATCCGATAAATGCCGCTGCCGCCGGTCCAGAAGGTGATCTGCGCCATTTGCGGGTGCTTGTGCGCGAGAACCTGGCCGCGATGCACGGACGCACGTGCAAGAACAGTCTCGACATGCAGGAATCCGACGTCGAGCGCACGCGCCGGTTCGCCGTAGACGAAGAATTCGGGAATGGCAGTCTGGCTCATCACGGCGAAAAAATCCAAGTGGTTCTATACTTTCGTCCATAAACCTTTGTCACGACGATCGCTACAGTTGACGCGTTAAAGGAGGATCATGATGCGATCGGAAGATTTCCGGGCCGACACGAAACGGCCGTTTACCGGTGCCGAATATTTGCAGAGCCTGCGCGACGGGCGCGAGGTCTATATCAATGGCGAGCGGATTGCCGACGTCACCACCCATCCGGCGATGCGCAACTCGGCGCGCTCGCTGGCCCGCCTCTACGATGCCTTGCACGGTCCGGCGCGGCAGGCGGTGCTGACCTCGCCGACCGACACCGGTTCTGGCGGCTACACGCACAAATATTTCCGCGTCGCCCATTCCGCCGCGGATCTCGCCGCACAGCAGACCGCCATCGCCGACTGGTCGCGCATGTCCTACGGCTGGATGGGGCGCACGCCCGATTACAAGGCAGCACTTATGAACACGCTCGGCGCCAATGCCGAGTGGTACGGCCCGTTCAGGGACAATGCACTCGCCTGGCACAAACGCGCCCAGGAAGCGGCCCTGTTCATGAACCATGCCATCGTCAACCCGCCGATCGACCGCCACAAGCCGGCCGAGCAGGTGAAGGACGTGTTCGTGCACATCACGAAGGAGAACGACGCCGGCATCTGGGTGTCCGGCGCCAAGGTGGTGGCGACGTCGTCAGCGCTCACCCATTACAATTTCCTGGCGCAGAGCTCGGCGACGGTCACCGAGGACCCGTCATTGTCGGTGATGTTCATCGTGCCTATGAACGCGCCGGGGATAAAGATGTTCTGCCGCGTCTCTTACGAGCAGACGGCCAACACGGTCGGCCATCCCTTCGACTATCCGCTGTCGTCTCGTTTCGACGAGAACGATGCGATCCTGGTGCTGGACAATGTCTTCATCCCCTGGGAGGACGTGCTGGTGCTGCGCGATGCGCAGAAGATCCTCTCCTTCCACCCAGCGTCGGGCTTCATGCACGGCTATTGTTTTCAGGGCTGCACGCGCTTCGCTGTCAAGCTCGACTTCCTCGCAGGCCTGCTGGCGAAGGCGCTGCGCGCGACGGGCGGGGATGCCTTCCGCGGCAACCAGGCGGCCCTCGGCGAAGTAATTGCGCTGCGCCACATGTTCTGGAGCTTTTCCAACGCCATGGCGCACAACCCGATCCCATGGGCGAACGGCGCCGTGCTGCCCAATCTCGAAGCGGCGCTCGCCTATCGCACTTTCATGTCGGAGGCCTATCCGCGCGTTATCGATACGGTGCGCCGAGTCATCGCTTCGGGGCTGATCTACCTGCCGTCCTCGGCAAAGGATTTCGACAATCCGGAGATCGACAAGTACCTTGCCCAGTACGTGCGCGGCTCCAATGACATGGGCCATGTCGAACGCATCAAGATCATGAAGCTGCTGTGGGATGCGACCGGCACCGAGTTCGGCGGCCGCCACGCGCTCTCTATGAGCTCAACTATGCCGGTGCGCCGGAAGAGGTGCGGCTGCAGGTGCTGAAGGGCGCTGAGCGCGGCGGGCGCCTGAGGGCGATGGAGGAACTGGTCGACACCTGCATGGCCGACTACGACGAAAAGGGCTGGACCGGCGACACCTGGCTGCCGCCGCTGCCGGCTGGCGCAAGCTGAGGTCCCGGCCATGGAGCCACAAGTTGCAAGGCTGGAGTTCCGTGAGGCGATGGCGCGGGTCTGTGCGCCGGTCAACATCGTCACGACTGATGGTCCGGCCGGCCGCGGCGGCTTCACTGCGACCGCCATGTGCAGCGTTTCCGACGATCCGCCGACGCTGCTTGTGTGCATGAACGAGCGCTCGGCGCAGACCGGCCTGTTCCTCGCCAACCAGCGTTTCTGCGTCAACGTGCTGACGCAGTTACACACCCATCTGGCGGCAAAGTTCGCCGGCACGATCCGCGACATGAGCGAGCGCTACAATGCGGCAAGATGGCAGACCATGCCGTCCGGCATGCCGGCGCTGCTCGACGCCATCGTCAGCTTCGATTGCGAGATCGGCGACGTGAACAAGGTTGGCACGCACAATGTGATGTTCGGCCGCGTCGTCGACATCCGCCACGGCAGCGACGAGGCGGCGCTGCTCTATGTCGGCCGCAACTACATGCAGCCGAGCGCACTCGGCAGTTTTGGCGGGTAGAGGCTGTCAGGTCTGGTTTTCGGATGATTCCGACTGAATCAGGCTTTCGAGCAGGTCGAGCAGGTGCTCATGCTGTTCGGCGCCGTAGCGCTGCTCGATCGCATCGTAGATGGCGATGCGCTCGGGCGACAAATCCTCGATCAGCACCAGCCCGGCCGGGCTGATTGCGAGCAGCGCCCGGCGACCGTCATCCTTGACCTTGTTGCGGGTGATGAACTGCCGTTCCTCCATCGCCTTGATGATACGGGTCAGGCTGGGCGGAAGGATCGAGGCGCGATGGGCAAGTTCGGTTGCCTCGAGCGGCCCGGCTTCGGCAAGCACACGCAGCACACGCCATTGCTGCTCTGTGATGTCGTGGCGGGCAAGCATCGGCCGGAAATGCGCCATGATCACTTCGCGGGCGCGAAGCAGAGCCATGGGCAGGGAGCGGCGGGTGCTGGGCGGTAGCAAGGTCAGGTCTCCAAAAAATTCCAATTCCGGTACGACTCGCACCACACAATGAGGCTCGGATCGCAGCTATATCCGCGATTTTGCCGGGGGCGGCAATCCCACCATCGGGAGCTGTACCTGCATAGAGAACGACACTTGACATTCCGCCGTCAAGATGTAATTCACATGTTAATTACAAGGTGGAGGAAACCTTGCCACATATGGCGATCGAATATTCGGCGAATCTCGACGCCAAGGTCGACATCAGCGCGCTTTGCACGCTGGTCGCTCGCACCATCCTCGAAACCGGCCTGTTCGAACATGGCGCGGTGAGGGTACGCGCTTTCTGCGCCGAGGCATACGCGATCGCCGATCGCCTCCCGGAGAACGGGTTCATCGACATGAACTTCCGCATCGGCAAGGGCCGCAGCGCCGAGGAAAAGAAACGCACCGGCGAGGCGATCTTCACTACTGTTTCGGATCATCTCGCATCTCTGTTCACGACGCCGCATTTCGCGCTGTCGCTGGAGATCCGCGAGATCGATGCCGAACTAAGCTGGAAGAAGAATGCCATCCACCCGCGCCTGGGCGGCAAGTGACAGGAACCCATATCATGGCGGCATTGGACGACAATCTGAGAAAGGCCGAGGCCTATCTCGAGCGCTTCAGAAGCGCTGGCGTGCTCAACCAGATCGGCGGCGAAGCCGTGCCGGCCGCCGACGGCTCGACATACGAGACGCTGTCGCCAATCGACCTGAAGCCGATCGCCAAGGTGGCACGCGGCAAGGCCGCCGACATCGACCGCGCCGCCAAAGCGGCGAAGGCTGCCTTCCGCGACTGGGCGGCGATATCAGGCGACGCCCGCAAGAAGCAGTTGCACAAAATAGCCGACGCCATCGTCGCGCGGGCCGAGGAAATCGCTTTCGTCGAATGCATGGACACCGGCCAGTCATTGAAGTTCATGGCCAAGGCAGCGCTGCGCGGCGCGGAGAACTTCCGCTTCTACGCCGACCGCGCGCCGGAGGCCCGCGACGGCCACGCGATCCGCGCACCGAACCAGGTCAACATGACGACGCGCGTGCCGGTCGGCCCGGTCGGCGTGATCACGCCGTGGAACACACCTTTCATGCTGTCGACCTGGAAGATCGCGCCGGCGCTCGCCGCCGGCTGTACGATCGTCCACAAGCCAGCCGAGTTCTCGCCGCTGACGGCACGGCTATTGGTCGAGATCGCCGAGGAGGCCGGCCTGCCGAAGGGCGTGTGGAACCTCGTCAACGGCTTTGGCGAGGACGCCGGCAGAGCGCTGACCGAACACCCCGACATCAAGGCGATCGGCTTCGTCGGCGAAAGCCGCACCGGCTCGATGATCATGAAGCAGGGTGCCGACACGCTGAAGCGCGTGCATTTCGAGCTCGGCGGCAAGAACCCGGTCATCGTCTTTGCCGATGCCGACCTGGAGCGGGCCGCCGACGCTGCCGTCTTCATGATCTATTCGCTGAACGGCGAGCGCTGCACCTCGTCCTCACGCCTGCTGGTCGAGGAAAGCATCTACGACAAGTTCACCGCGCTGGTGGCGGAGAAGGCCAAGCGCATCAGGATAGGCCATCCGCTCGACCCCGAAACCGTGGTTGGCCCACTGATCCATCCGGCGCATGAGGAAAAGGTGCTGTCCTATATCGAGATCGGCAAGTCGGAAGGCGCTGTCGTCGCCGCCGGCGGCGGCAAGTTCGCCGGTCCGGGCGGCGGCTGCTATGTCAGCCCGACGCTGTTCGTCGGCGCCACCAACAAGATGCGCATCGCCCAGGAAGAGATATTCGGACCCGTGCTGACCGCCATCTCGTTCAAGGACGAGGCCGAGGCGCTGGCGCTGGCCAACGACACGCAATACGGCCTGACCGGCTATCTCTGGACCTCGGACGTCACCCGCGCCTTCCGCTTCACCGACGCGCTCGACGCCGGCATGATCTGGGTCAATTCGGAGAATGTGCGCCACCTGCCGACGCCGTTCGGCGGCGCCAAGAACTCAGGCATCGGCCGCGACGGCGGCGACTGGTCGTTCGATTTCTACATGGAAACCAAGAACATCGCGTTCGCCACGGCGCCGCATTCCATCCAGAAGCTCGGCGGCTGACCGGAGACCCCAACGATGCCCTTGCCCACACCCAATCTCTACCCGGCATTCAACATCGTGCGGCTCAGCCACGTCGAGCTGGCTGTTACGGACCTCGGTAAGTCGCGCGCGTTCTATGTCGACACGCTCGGCCTGCAGGTGACCGACGAGACCAAGGACGCCATCTATCTGCGCGCCATGGAAGAGCGCGGCCACCATTGCATCGTGCTCAGGAAAGGTGCCGCGCCGGAAGCCCGCGACCTCGGCTTCAAGCTGTTTTCCGACGACGATCTCGACAAGGCCGAGCACTTCTTCAAAGCCAGGGGCCTGCCTGTGAAATGGGTCGAGCGGCCCTACCAGTCGCGTACCTTCCGCACCCGCGACCCGCACGGCATTCCGCTCGAATTCTATTCCAGAATGGAGCGGCTGCCGCCGATCCATCAGAAGTATGCGCTGTATAAGGGCGTCAAGCCGCTGCGCATCGACCACTTCAACTGCTTCTCGCCCAATGTCGATGAATCGGTGGCGTTCTACAACGAGCTCGGCTTCCGCGTGACCGAGTACACGGAGGATGCCGCGACCGGAAGACTTTGGGCGGCATGGACGCACCGCAAGGGCGGTGTCCACGACATCGCCTTCACCAACGGCATTGGCCCACGCCTGCACCACGTCGCCTTCTGGGTGCCGACGCCGCTCAACATCATCGATCTGCTCGACCTGATGGCCACCACCGGCTGGCTGCCGAACATCGAGCGCGGCCCCGGCCGGCACGGCATCTCCAACGCCTTCTTCCTCTATATCCGTGATCCCGACAATCACCGCATCGAGATCTATTGCTCGGACTACCAGACGGTAGATCCCGACCTAGAGCCGATCAAATGGGACCTCAAGGACCCGCAGCGCCAGACGCTGTGGGGCGCACCGGCGCCGAAGAGCTGGTTCGAGGAAGGCAGCACCTTTGCCGGCGTCGAGCCGCGCAAGTCCGATCTGGCGGCCTCGCCGATCGTCGCGCCGTGACGTCGGCTAACTGCAGGGGAAACAAATGAGCGCGGCACGTCTCGCCACCTTCACCGTTGGCGGCAAAACGCGCTACGGCGCAATCACCGACAAGGGCGTCGTCGACCTGTCGGCGCGACACGCACAGTGGCCGAGTTTGCGCGAGGTGATAGAGGCCGGCGCACTGCGACGGCTGACGGAAGAGGCGGACGCTTTCGCCGCCGATTTCCCGCTCGACGCCATCGCCTACGAGATACCCGTCCCCTCGCCCGAAAAGATCATCTGCGTCGGCGTCAACTATCCGGACCGCAACGAGGAGTACAAGGACGGACAGGCCGCACCCTCGAACCCGTCGCTGTTCATCCGCTTCCCGCGCTCCTTCGTCGGCCATGGCACGCCCCTCGTGCGGCCGTGGGAATCGCCGCAGCTCGATTATGAGGGCGAGATCGTCATCGTCATCGGCAAGGGCGGCCGCAGGATCGCCGAGGCGGATGCGCTGGGCCATATCGCAGCACTTTCGCTCTGCAACGAAGGGACCATCCGCGACTGGGTGCGCCACGCCAAGTTCAATGTCACCCAGGGCAAGAACTTCGACCGGACCGGCTCTATCGGCCCCTGGCTTGTGCCGTTCACCGACGAGGCACAGATCGCTGACATCGCGCTGACCACGCGCGTCAATGGCGAGGTTCGCCAGCAGGACCGCACCGGCCGCATGATCTTTTCCTTCCGCAAGATCATCAACTACATCTCGACCTTCACCACGCTGGCGCCGGGCGACATCATCGTCACCGGCACGCCGACCGGCGCCGGCGCCCGGTTCGACCCGCCAATCTGGCTGAAGCCGGGCGATGTGATCGAGGTCGAGGCCGACGGCATTGGCTTGCTCAGCAACGGCGTCGTCGACGAAGGGACCGGCCGATGATGACGCCAGAACAGGTCGAAGACGCGGCCGCGAGGCTGTTCGAGGCCGAGCGCGACCGCCGCCAGATCAGGCTGCTCAGCCTTGATTTCCCCGGGGCGACGATGGATGACGCCTATCTCGTCCAGGCGGCGCTGGTGAAACGAAAAGTGGCCTCGGGCCTGACGATCAAAGGCTGGAAGATCGGCCTGACCTCCAAGGCGATGCAGTCGGCGCTCGCCATCGACATTCCGGATTCCGGTGTGCTGTTCGACGACATGTTCTTCGATGACGGCGGCACCGTTCCAGCCGGCCGCTTCATCCAGCCGCGCATCGAGGCCGAGATCGCCTTCGTAATGAAGGCGTCGCTGGCCGGTCCGGACGTGTCGATCGACGACGTGCTCGACGCCACCGACTACATCACGCCGGCGCTGGAGATCCTCGACACCCGTATCGAGCGCGTCAACAAGGAGAGCGGCAGGATACGGACCTTCTTCGACACCATCTCCGACAATGCCGCCAATGCCGGCGTCGTCGTCGGCGGCCGTCGTGCCGCACCGCGCGAGGCCGACCTGCGCTGGATCGGCGCCATCCTGTCGCGCAATGGCGAGGTCGAAGAGACCGGGCTCGGCGCCGGGGTGCTCGATCATCCGGCGAAGGGCATCGCCTGGCTGGCCAACCGGCTGCATCAGTACGGCATGCAGATATCCGCCGGACAGGCCGTGCTGTCGGGCTCGTTCATCCGGCCCGTGGAGTGTCGCCACAGTGACACTATCGCTGCCGATTTCGGACCCTATGGAGCGATCCGCATCACCTTTGCCCGCTAGCGGCAATTCCTCCATAGCCCGCTGACCCGACTTGCCGGCGGCGTGCTGAAACAGAACCCGGAAGAGCCCGAAAGGGTGTCGGCACTCCTTGCCAGCCTTCAAAGTATCGGCGCCGAAATCCGGGTGCCGCGCGAACAACCGTTCGATGCCATCGCTTTGCTGGACGATCAGGATTAACTCGACTTCCATCGCTGGCCGCGTTCCTGAAAGGCTTTATTACGCGATAGACCACGATCCGCTGACGCGCTTTTGCGCTCCTGTTTCAATCCGAGCCGCTGTCCCGAGCCGCTGTGCAGTTTTGGGCAACATGCGTTTGATCGACAAACCCGTGGCCAGAAGCCGTCGGGACGGCCGGCGCTATCGATTCGAGCGGCCGAGCGCTGTGGACGCAATCAGCAAAACGATCGAGGCGGCGATCAGCACTGTGGCAGCAGCCGCGATGGTCGGCGTCAGCGTGTCGCGCGCGATGGTGAACATCTCGCGCGGCAAGGTGCGTTGTCCGGGACCGGCGAGGAACATCGTCACCACGACTTCGTCGAGCGAGGTGGCGAAGGCAACAGCGCGCCCGACGCGATGCCCGGCAGAATGACCGGAAGCGTGACTTTGCGGAAGGTGAGGAAGGGTGGCGCCCCCATGCTGGCGGCCGCCCAGAGCAGCCGCCTGTCGAGACCGGTGAGAACGGCCGAGACGGTCACCACGACGAAGGGAACGGCGAGCGAGGTATGGCCGAGGATGAGGCCGGGAAGGGTCGCGGTCAGGCCGACCATCGAGAAGACGAAATACATGCCGACGCCGACGATGACCACCGGCGCGATCATCGGCACCAGCAGCAAGGCGGAGATCGTGCGCCGACCTGGCAGATTAGGCGCCGCGAGGCCGAGCGCGGCCATGGTGCCTAGCGGCGTCGCCAAAAGTGTCGTCGAGACAGCCAGAACCAGGCTGTTGCGCAGGGCATCCATCCAGGTCTGCATCGAGAAGAACTCGCTGTACCATTTCAGCGACCAGCCGGTGATGGGAAAGGTGAAATCGCCGCTGCTCTTGAACGAGAACAGCACGATGATGATCAGCGGCGCCATGAGGAAAGCCAGCACCATCATGGCCGTCAGCCCGAGGCCGAAGCGGCCAAGCCGGCTGGTGGTGGTTGATCGCGGGGAGGACATCCGGGCCTCCTAGCGCAGACCGGCGCCGCTGCGGCTGAGCAGGGCGTTCTGGATGGCATAAAGCGAGAGCGTGACGACCAGCATTGTTCTTTGCTGGCGGCGTCGTCGGCGCTGTGGGTTTCAAGCATGTCGGCTTCGCGGCGACGTTGTTTCTCGCGGCCATTCTCCTCGTGCTGGCCTCCATGCCAGTCCTGGAGGACGTCTCCGTTCGCATGAGGCGGCTTTGGCAGTAGCGCTGCAGAGCTTTGCCGCATGCCAGATTTGGTAGCACATTCGCGAAGGCGCTGTTCCTGGATTTCGGCAGCTATCTGTTTTGGCCGATCCTGAAGCACGAACACGATGAGACCGGCCCAACGGCAAAAGCAAGCGAACTCAGCCATACCCACTCTTAACGTAGAGTGAGGTCGAAGAGATAGCCGACGCGCCCGCGGCGGCTCCAATCGAGTGGCCGGCCGAGATAAGGGCCCATTGCCAGCCCCATCACGCGCAAATCCAAGATGGCTGGCGACAAGACTGGCCGTGACGGGAATGGCCGCATGGCTTTGGTTCGAGGCAGGGCGTATCGCCCGGTTTTCTACAGCCTCAAGACAGATGCGTCACGCATCACTAATTGAATGCGCCGCATTTTAATATATGCTGCAAGACGTAGAGATAATATCTCAAAGCTGATCAAAAGGGGGATGCGACCGTGATAACTGCTCCACAGTTGCGTGCCGCGAGGGCGCTCCTTGGCATCGACCAGCGCAGGCTTGCCGAATTGTCCGGTCTTTCCGTGCCGACAATTCAACGCATGGAAGCCAGCGAGTCGATTATTAGGGGTAACGTCGATTCTCTCATGAAGCTGATCGGGGCACTTGACCTCGCCGGTGTGGAATTGATCGCTGAAGGCGCCTCCAGCCAAATCGGCGGGCGCGGCGTGCGACTGAAAGCGGATTTTGACCCCGCCAAAATCCTTGGCGGAGTCGATACGGATGCCAAACTCCCCGTGAGGAGCGTGGCGTGATTTCGGGGGCCGCGGTCCTCCTGTGGGGCGTCGCTGCGCTCCTGGGGACTGCGGTGCTTGCGATTGCGGAAAGCCGCAGATCCGACTCGGGAACACGCCTGATCTACGGCTTGACGCTAGGTATATCGGCGGCCGTGCTCATGGTTCTCGCGAGCCGCGTCGCCGACAATCCCGTCACCCCGTCGACTGTGGTGTTGCCTCTTGGATTGCCATGGATTGGCGCTCATTTCCGTTTGGACGCGCTGTCGACTTTCTTCCTCATCGTCGTCAACTTCGGCGGCTCCATGGCCAGTCTTTATGGCCTCGGCTACGGCAGGCATGAGTCTGCGCCGCATCGGGTGCTGCCGTTCTTCCCGGCTTTCCTAGCCGGAATGAACCTTGTCGTGGTGGCCGACGACGCCTTCACTTTCCTGCTTTCCTGGGAATTCATGTCGCTCGCCTCCTGGGCGCTCGTCATGGCGCACCATCGCAAGCAGGACAATGCGCGGGCGGGCTACATCTATCTCGTGATGGCGAGCTTCGGCACACTCGCGCTGCTGCTTGCGTTCGGCCTGCTCGCCGGATCCGATGGAACCTACACATTCGACGCGATGCGAGCCGGCGATCCCACCCCGTTCGCCGCTGCTTTCGTCCTGGTTCTCATGCTGCTGGGCGCCGGCTCCAAGGCCGGACTCGTCCCGCTGCACGTCTGGCTGCCACTCGCCCATCCGGCCGCGCCAAGCCACGTCTCGGCTCTCATGAGCGGCGTGATGACCAAGGTCGCAGTCTATGGCTTCATACGCGTTATTTTCGATCTGCTCGGTGAGCCGGCATGGTGGTCGGGCGTTGCCGTGCTTTTCCTTGGCGGCCTGACGGCGGTTCTCGGCATCCTCTACGCGCTGATGGAAAAGGACCTGAAGCGACTGCTTGCCTATAGCACCATTGAAAACATCGGCGTCATCTTCGTAAGCCTTGGTCTCGCGCTCGCTTTCAAGGCGAACGCCATGCCATCGGCTGCAGCGCTGGCGCTCACCGCCGCGCTGTTCCACGTCCTCAACCATTCCTTTTTCAAGAGCCTGCTGTTTTTCGGCGCGGGCGCCGTGCTGACGGCAACCGGAGAGCGGGATATGGAGAAGCTGGGCGGTCTCATCCACCGCATGCCCTTTACAAGTTTTGCCTTTCTCGTCGGTTGCGTCGCGATCTCGGCACTTCCACCCTTCAACGGCTTCGTCTCCGAATGGCTGGCCTTTCAGGCCATATTGCAGAGCCCCGATCTGTCACAATGGGGACTGAAGGTCATGGTGCCCGCCGTTGGCGGTCTGCTGGCGCTGTCAGCGGCACTGGCCGCGGCCTGCTTTGTGAAGGCGTTCGGGATTACATTCCTCGGCCGGCCACGCTCGGCCGCGGTGGAACTGGCGCATGAGGTCGACCGCTACTCGCTGGCGGCAATGTTCATTCTCGCTGCCCTTTGTCTCTTGGCCGGCATTCTGCCCGGTCTTGTGATAGACGGCCTCTCATCGGTGACACTGCCACTGATCGGCAGTCGGATGCCTGTGCAGATGGCCCAGCCCTGGCTGTCTATCGTGCCGATTGCAGCGAGCCGCAGTTCCTACAACGGCCTGTTGGTGTTCCTGTTCATCGCCTTTTCCGCATCCGCTGCGGCATATGTGATCCATCGCTTTGCATCACATGCACTCCGTCGGGGTCCCGCCTGGGGTTGTGGCTTCCCGGATGTGGTCCCGAGCTCGCAGTACACGGCCGTCAGCTTCGCGCAGCCTATCCGCCGCGTCTTCGGCACGTTCGTATTCCGTGCAAGGGAAACCGTCGAAATGCCGGCACCTGGCGAGACCGGTCCGGCTCGTCTGAATGTCGAAATGCATGATGTGATCTGGGAGACGCTGTACCTGCCTATCGGCCGGGCCCTCGACTTTGCGACCGACCACCTCAACCATCTGCAGTTCCTGACGATCAGGCGCTACCTGACCCTCGTCTTTCTCTTTCTCATTGTCCTGCTCCTGGTGCTCGCACTATGGCCGTGATTCTCGAGTTGGCCGTTCAAGGCGCGCAGATGGCGCTGGTGCTTTTGCTGGCGCCGCTCCTGACCGGATTCGTGCGCAAGGTGAAGGCACGGCTCTTGCGCCGCCAGGGTCCTTCCCTGATCCAACCTTACCGCGATCTCTTGCGGCTGATGCGCAAGGAAGTCGTTCTGGCGGACAACGCATCCTGGCTGTTTCGCGTGACGCCCTATCTGATCTTTGCCACCACCTGGGTCGGCGCGGCGCTCATCCCGACATTCGCCGCCGGCCTCACATTCAGTTGGACCGCCGATCTCATAGCCATTGTCGCACTGCTGGGAAGCGCCCGGTTCTTCCTGGCGCTGGCAGGCATGGACGTCGGCACGAGCTTCGGCGGCATCGGCTCGAGCCGCGAGGTGATGATCGCTTCGCTGGCCGAACCCGCCATGCTGCTCATCGTGTTCAGCCTGGCGCTCGTCGCGGGTGCTACGCAACTCTCAACGGTCGCCGCCTTCATGGGGTCACCGGAGGTTGGCTTGCGGGTGTCGCTCGGGATGTCGCTCATCGCCCTCGTGATGGTGGCGATCGCCGAAAACGCCCGCATACCCGTGGACAACCCATCGACCCATCTGGAACTCACCATGGTTCATGAGGCGATGGTGCTGGAATATTCCGGTCGCCATCTGGCGATGATCGAGTTTGCCGCCTTCCTCAAGCTTCTGCTCTATGTGTCGCTGATTTCCTGCGTCTTCCTACCTTGGGGCCTGGCGAGCGCCGGGGCAGGACTGGAATCCCTTGCTCCGGGTGTCGTCGCCTATGTCGGCAAGCTTGCCGTCTGTGGCGTTCTCCTCGCCGTGTTTGAGACTGCCATCGCCAAGATGCGCGTCTTCCGCGTCCCGGATTTCCTCGGGGCAGCGCTGATGCTGGCCCTGCTCGGCACGCTCCTGCTGTTCGTCTCACGGAGCCTCTGATGAACGGCCTCACCTTCGACATCGCTCACCTGCTCGCCGGCGGCCTGGTGCTGGTCAGTTTCATGATGCTGTATCAGGATCGCCTCTTTGCTCTGATCAACGTTTTTGCGCTTCATGCAATCGTGCTGGCCCTGTCCGTAGCTTGGCAGGCATACATTCAGGACGCGCATCATCTCTACGTCACGGCGGCGATCGCCCTCGTCTTCAAGGCGATCGTCATTCCTGTCGGGCTTCATCGCATCATTCAGCGGCTCGGCATCCATCGTGACGTCGAGACCGCCGTCGGCATCGGTACGACGATGCTTGCGGGGATAGGCCTGGTGACCCTGTCCATGGTCCTGATGCTGCGCGTCACTCCCGAGGCTGATCCCCTCGCCCGCGAGGACCTGGCTTTCGCGCTGTCCATCATTTTGCTGGGGCTGCTGGTGATGGTCACCCGCCGCAACGCCGTCAGCCAAGTTGTCGGATTCATGTCGCTCGAGAACGGTCTGGTCCTCGCCGCCACGGGGGCCAAGGGCATGCCTCTGGTCGTCGAGATCAGTGTCGCCTTCTCGATCCTTATCGCCTTCATCGTCATCGGAGTCTTCCTGTTCCGCATCCGCGAGAGGTTCGACTCGGTGGATGTCGGCGCGCTCGACGACTACAGGGGAGAACACCGTTGACCGCGTTTTCCCTCGATGCGGTGGCCGCCATTTTGCTGATACCGGTCTTCTCGGCCGCACTTCTGGCGGCGCTGCCGAAATACCGGATATCGGCGGGCGTCAATGTCGCTGCGAGCTTGCTGACCGTGCTCGCCGCACTGTCGCTTCTTGTCACCGACCGCCCGCAGCCTGGGCAGTATCTGCTCGTCGACGATCTCAATATCGTCTTCATCGTGCTCAACACATTCGTCGGCTTCACCACCAGCGTCTTCAGCGCTTCCTACATTGCCCACGAACTGGAGAGCGGGCGGCTGACAGTCCCGAACTTGCGGTTCTATCACGCAATGTACCAGGTCATGATGTTCGGCATGAACCTGGCGTTCGTGTCGAACAATATTGGCTTGATGTGGGTGGCGGTGGAGCTTGCCACGCTGACCACCGTGCTCATGGTCGGCATCTACCGCACGCACGAAGCGCTGGAGGCCGCCTGGAAATATTTCATTCTGGGCAGCGTCGGCATCGCGCTCGCACTGTTCGGCACCATCCTCGTCTACATGGCTGCACAGCCGGTTGTTGGCGAGGGGACGAATGCGATGGTCTGGACGGTGCTCATCGCTCACGCCGCGCGCTTCGATCCGGCTCTGCTCAATGTCGCCTTCATCTTTCTGCTGCTCGGCTACGGGACGAAGGTCGGCCTTGCGCCCTTACATGCCTGGCTGCCAGACGCGCATGCTGAGGGTCCAACGCCGATTTCGGCAGTGCTGTCGGGCTTGCTGTTAAACGTCGCACTCTATGCCGTGCTGCGCTTCAAGCTGTTGCTCGCGGCAAGCCCGGAAGCGATCGCACCTGGGTCATTGATGATCACGATGGGACTGACGTCGCTTGTCTTCGCGGCCTTCATGCTCTACCGCCGCCGCGACATCAAACGCCTGTTCGCGTACTCCTCGATCGAGCACATGGGCATCATCGTGTTCGCCTTCGGCATAGGAGGCCCGCTCGCCAATTTTGCCGGGCTGCTGCACATGGTCATGCACAGCCTGACCAAGTCGGCGATCTTTTTCACGGTCGGCCACATTGCCCAGGTCAAGGGGACACAGAACATCGCCGAAATCCGGGGACTGACGGAAACACATCCTGCCCTTGGCTGGGCGCTCGTCATCGGCGTCGTTGCCATTGCCGGCCTCCCTCCGCTCGGTATCTTCATGAGCGATTTCCTGGTCGTGAGTTCGACATTTGCAAGACACCCTCTTTTGGCGATGCCGTTGGTTTTCGGGATTCTGCTCGCTTTCGGCGCCCTGCTGCTTCGACTGACCGGCGTCGCTTTCGGCGAACCGCGCGGCAGCACTGCACCCGCCGAGGCGTCCTACATTCCGATGTATTCCCACTTGGCGTTGGTGTTTGCCGCCGGCATCTATCTGCCGCCACCGCTGGTCACATGGTTCCAGCACGTCGCAAGTATCCTGGGGTGAGCAGAGGAGAGAAAAGAGCATGCCTGCGCTGATCGACCTCATCCTTGCTGGCCAACGTGTCGAAAATCATTTCCCGTGGTCGCGCGCCGTGGTGACTCCGAAAAAATGGGGCTTTGCCGTCGAGCAACTGGCCGAGGGCCACTGGAGCTTGCTCGGCCTATGGGGTGAGCCAGGCGCCGTCCACATGGCACTTCTCGATGAAAGCGCCGGGGACATCGGCGTTGTCAGCCTGAAATGCCCCAGTGGCCGCTACCCATCGGTCGGCCGGCTGCATCCGCCCGCATTGCGGCTCGAACGTGCGGCTGCTGACCTGTTCGGGCTCCTGCCACAAGGCGCGCCTGATACGAGACGGTGGCTTGATCATGGCCATTGGGGTGTCAGCTATCCGTTGAGTACCCGCGTCCGGACGTCTGCTGCGACTGCCTTCCCGTACAGTTTCCTGCCTGCCGAGGGGGAGAGCCTGCATCAGATCCCGGTCGGGCCCGTGCATGCCGGCATCATCGAGCCGGGCCATTTCCGGTTCACGGCAAGCGGTGAAACGGTCGTCCGGCTGGAGCAGCGCCTCGGATACGCGCACAAGGGTATAGAAGGCCTGATGGCGGGGTCCGATATCGACCGTGCAGCCAAATTGGCGGGCAGAACCTCTGGCGACAGTACCGTGGCATACTCCCTCGCTTTTGCCCGCGCGGTCGAGGCGGCGCTGGGTGTCCAGGTTCCCCCACGCGCGGTCTGGCTGCGAGCGCTCATGGCCGAGTTGGAGCGCCTGGCCAATCATCTGGGCGACATAGGCGCTATCTGCAATGATGCCGCCTTCGCGCTTATGCATGCCCACTGTGGGGTGCTGCGTGAGCGCGTATTGCGGGCAAGCGATGCTGCCTTCGGTCATCGTTTGATGCGCGACTGCATCGTGCCCGGAGGCGTGGCAAGCTTCCTGAGCGATGAGGGCACGACAGCGCTCAGGTCCCTGATCGCAGAGATCAGGCAGCGGTTTCCCGCGCTGGTCGAGTTCTACGACAACACGGCATCGCTGCAGGATCGGACTGTCGCAACTGGCCGGCTGAAGGTGGAACTCGCTCGTCAATATCGCGCCGGAGGCTACGTTGGCCGGGCCTCCGGTCGGGACTTCGATGCCCGACGCAATCTCGCTTATCCACCCTATGGCGAACTCGCCTTCGATGTACCTCTCCTCCAGGAAGGCGATGTGAACGCCCGTGTATGGATTCGTATCCACGAGGTCGAACAGAGCCTGTCTCTGATCGAACAAGTCCTGCGACAACTGCCAGACGGACCGATCCGTGTCGATTTCGCGCAGACAAACCGATCGCATGAAGGCATGGCGCTCGTCGAAGGTTTCCGCGGCGACATTCTGGCCTGGCTGCGCATTGGCAAGGGCGGCTTGGTCGAGCGCTGTCACCTCCGTGATCCGTCATGGTTTCAATGGCCGCTCCTTGAAGCGGCGATCGAAGGAAACATCGTTGCCGACTTTCCGCTGTGCAACAAATCGTTCAACTGCTCTTATTCGGGCCATGATCTCTGAAGGCACGCTGTCATGCGCAAGCTTCTTTTTGAAAGCCTGATACGCCCCCCTCTCACCGAGCGTCCGCCGTTGGCAAGCAGCACGGCAGTCGACGAACTCGCACGCGCGCTCGATGGGGCTGCTCACAAACGATTGGGGCGAAGCCTGTCGATCCGGGCGGTCGATGCCGGTTCCTGCAATGGCTGCGAACTTGAGATGCACGCGCTGAACAACGCCTTCTATGACATCGAGCGTTTTGGGATCCGGTTCGTCGCATCGCCGCGCCATGCTGATGTACTGCTCGTCACCGGGCCGGTCACAAAAAACATGCGCGAGGCATTGAAGCTGACCTATGACGCAACCCCCAACCCAAAATGGGTGGTCGCACTGGGAGATTGCGCAGGCAATGGCGGCTGTTTCTCCGGCAGCTATGCGGTGGTGCGCGGAGTGTCCGAGGCCTTGCCTGTCGATCTGCACATTCCAGGTTGTCCGCCGCCGCCAATCGAAATTCTGAAAGGCCTGCTCGCCTTGCTTGACGGCGTGAATTCCAAGACTGGTGCTGCCCGAAGGTGACTATGTAGAGGCTTTGCCAAGGTTGGCCTTGTCGCTGCATAGATCCAACCGATGCGTAGCCGTGAGTTTAAGGGCATCAGCCAACCTCTGTCCCAAAATTGGAAGGCGCTCGGCGGCGAGAACGGCTAGAACGCCTGCTTTTTCGCCGGCAGCCCAGCGCTTTCGATCGAAGGGGACCGTTCCCTAGTCCGAAATGGTTACTTGCGCTGCAGCTAATGTAGTTACAATCTTGTGCAGTCGGAAGCTGCATGGGCCGGCCAGGCGCGAATACCGCCTTCGCCGGCGTCTCAAGGCAGTCGACCACATTTTTGCGGTGCTCTAAGGGGGAAACAATGAGATTGACGATTGTTTGCGCGGCAATTGTGATTGCCGTATCCACCGCCGCCGTTGCGCACGAGAAAAAGAGGGTGGTCAGTACACCAGTAACGTCGTGCTGTGCCGACCTGTCGGGCAGCACGATCAAGAAAAACAGGGAAACAAAATTGGATTGCAGTTCAACCGGAACTGTCTCCAGCCCGATTTCGAAAGACAAATCGGAGCCGCGCCTGGGCTATGAAACGGTTAATCCTGCAATCATATCGATCTATTAGCTGAGGAAATAACAGGCAGGTCTATCGGCGCTCAGGCTTCGGGAGCAGGGCACGAACCGACTCGCGGCCATGGCCTGCGGACCATATTCAAGCATCGATCAAGTCGGACGCCGCCGCGAAATCAGCCGTTAATCGCTTGGTGGCGGCGCTCGGCCTCATTGCGCATGCCTGCGCTCAATGTTTGATGCGGTCACGCATTGCGTACCAAAGCATGCCGAGCACATAGAGCGGGCCGCGCAGCGCCGTGCCGCCGGGGAACGGCAGCGGGCTTAGGGTCGAAAACAGATCGAGCCGCGAAGCATCACCGGTGATCGCCTCAGCGAGCAGCTTGCCCGACAGCGTCGACAGGATCACCCCCTTGCCCGAATAGCCATGCGCAAAATAGACGTCGCCATAGCGACCGACATGCGGCAGGCGCGATGTCGTCACCGAGACCAGCCCGCCCCAGGCGTGATCGATGCGGCGGCCGCGCAATTGCGCAAAGGTCTTTTCCATGTGCGGCCGCACGAAGCCGGCAATGTCGGCGGGCGGCGACGGCGTATAGCGCTCGCCGCCGCCGAACAGCAGGCGTCCATCCGCCGACAGCCGGTAGTAATTGACGACGAAGCGCGTGTCGGAGACGGCCACATTGCTTGGGATGACGTCGCTCGCGTCGCCCAGCGGCTCGGTGGCGATGATGTAGTTGCCGACCGGCATAATGCGACTGTTGACGCGCGGCTCAAGCCCGTGGAGCAGCGCATCGCCGGCCAGTACGACATGCCTGGCCCGGACCGAGCCTTTGGCCGTCGAAACCCGGGGGGAAGCTTCCCGCTCCAGCCGCAGCGCCACCGAATTCTCGTGGATGGTGACGCCCGCCGCAGCCGCGGCGCGAGCAAGACCGAGCGTGTAGTTCAGCGGATGCATATGGCCACCGAGCTTCTCGTACATCGCGCCGTGATAAGGTGTGTTCACCATTCCGCGCGCCTGCGCTGCCGACAGCATCTCGACATCATGAAAGTTCATCACCGTAGAAAGGCACTCGGCTTCTTCTTCGAGGTCGCGCAGGTCGGAACCGTTGACCGCACCGGCCAGATGGCCGGTGAGCCTGAGGTCGCAATCGATGGCATGGCGCTCGATCAGACCGAGCACGAGGGCCCGCGCCTCGAAGGCGAGATCGAACAGTGCCCTCCCCCGTTCCGGCCCATATAGCTTGACCAGCCCCTTGGCACCCTTGCGCAGGCCGGGGATCATCTGGCCGCCATTGCGCCCCGACGCCCCCCAGCCGATCTTGCCGCCTTCGAGCAGCACTACCTTCAGGCCGCGTTCGGCTGCATGAAAGGCTGCGGAGAGGCCGGTACAACCGCCGCCGACCACCACCAGATCGGCGTCGACGTCGCCCTGCAGCGCCGGATGGTCCGGAGCCGGATTGGCCGTCGCGACATAGTAGGATTTGCCGATATCCAGGCCGGAGTTGAAGCCCCCAGAATTGAAGCCCATCATCACACCTTGAGCAGCAGATGGTCGCGTTCCCAAGAGGTGACGACGCTCTGGAACAGGTCGAGCTCAACGCTCTTGACGCGCAAATAGGTCTGGAAGAAATCCTCGCCGAGCACCGCCCGAACCGGATCGCACGCAGCGAAGCGGTCGAGCGCCTCTTCCATGGTTTTGGGCAGCGTGCTCCTGCTGCGATAGGCATTGCCCGACGCTTCCGTCGAACGAGCGATCTTCTCCTCGACGCCGAGATAACCGCAAAGCAGCGAGCCGGCTATCGCCAGATAGGGATTGGCATCGGCGCCGGGCAGCCGATTTTCCACGCGCCGCGCGGTGGGCCCGCCTGCCGGCACACGCAGGCCGCAGGAGCGGTTGTCGTGCGACCACTCGATGTTGGCGGGTGCACTGTGGTTCGGCCGGATGCGGCGGAACGAATTCACGTTCGGCGCAAACAGCGGCATCACCTCGGGAATGTATTTCTGCAGGCCGCCGATGAAATGCCCGAACATCTCGGTGTCGGCGCCGTCGCGCCCGGCAAACAGCGTGTTGCCGGCCTCGTCGACGACAGACATGTGGAGATGCATTGAGCTGCCGGCTTGTGCGGCTATCGGTTTGGCCATGAAGGTCGCCTGCATGCCACCTTCCTGCGCGGCCTGGCGCGTCATTCGCTTGAACAGCAACACCTTGTCTGCCAGCGGCAGCGCGTCGCCATGCAGGAAATTGATCTCCAGTTGGGCCGTGCCCGATTCATGGATGAGCGTGTCGAGCGGCAGTCCGGCTGCCGCAGCATAGTCATAGAGGCGCCGGATCACCGGCTCGAATTGCTCCAGTGCCGCCATGTCGTAGGGATGCTGCACGCTTTCGGAGCGGCCATTGCGCCCGACCGGCGCCGTCACCGGCCTATCGGGATCGGGATTGGGCGCGGTGAGATAAAATTCAAGCTCCGGCGCCACCACCGCCCGCCAGCGGCGCTGGCGATATAGATCGAGCACGGCCCGCAACACGTGCCGCGGCGAAGCCATCCACGGCCGGTCGTCCATGTGGAACGCATCGGCGAAGACATAGGCCTTGCCTGGCCCGCCACCGGGCGCCAGACAGAGTGTTGCGACATCCGGCACCATCCGCATGTCGGGGTCCTGGTAGGCGAACCCCTCGTCGACGGAACCGGAATAGCGGCCGTCGATGCTGACCAGGAACGCGCTGCTCGGCAGATAGAGTGCTCGGTCCTCGATCGCCTTGAGGAACTTGGCCGCTGGCAGGGCCTTGCCGCGCAGCACGCTGTTCATGTCGGGCACCAGGCACTCGACCTCGCTGACAGCGTGAGCGGCCAACCAGTCTTTCGGGTCGTTGGTGCCGTTCATGGTCGAGGCATCCGTTGTTGTGGTGTCAAGCATCAGGTCGGGTCCTTGCGAGAGCGAGAATGGCTTCGGCAGCCACGTCCGTTCCGGGTGTCAGCGCCATATGCACTGCATTCTCCCGGAGGCGTGCGCGCATTGCAGCATCGGCCATCAGGCCGAGAATGCTTCGCGCCAATTCGTCTTCCGTCCAGCCATCGCGGCTGATGTGGCGCCCGACGCCGGTTTCCTCGGCACGTTGCGCATTGTCATGCCCGTCCCAGCAATAGGGCATGACCAGCGACGGCACACCGAAACGCAGTGCTTCGCAAAAGCTGTTGTTGCCGCCATGATGAATGAAGAGGTCGCATTTCGCCACGACCGAAGGCTGTGGAAACCAGGCATCGAGATAGACATTGTCCGGAACGGCGCGATAGCTGTCGCGCAGACCTCCGGCATTGACAATGAAGCGGGCCGGCAGCCTGTCGAAAACGGCGAGCATCCGCTGGATCAGGCCGACATCCATGGCGCCAAGACTACCGAAACTGACATAAACCAGCGGTCCGCCATCGCGCGGAAAAACCGGCACGTCGAACGGCCCTTCCGAGCGAACGCAGCCTTCGAGATAGACGAAGCTGGCAGGGTCGAGCGGCTCGGCGCGCTGCCTTCGCACAATCGTTGGGGTCAGCAGCAGATTGAGGGCGGGCGAAGGTTCCAGAAAAAGACCCGTCGGCAAGGGCGCAAGACCGGCGTCGGTCCGAAGCCGATTGAAGCGGTCATGGGCCGGAGCGACCGCTGCCAGGTAGCGCGCCTCGAACGCCGCGCGGCTCGGGTCGTCGGCGGCGAGACCGGACAGATAGGGTGGCACATTGGCATCGGGAAGCTCGGTTTCGGCGCAGGAGACGACGCGCACCCACGGGCAGCCGGCTGTCGCCAATGCCGGGAACATGACGACGTTGTCGAGCACCACGGCGTCCGGCTTCAGCCGCGCCAGCAATTGGCGCAGCGGCGCCTCGGCGTTGACCGCAGTGTCTACGATTGCTTGCCAGGTCGGGGCAACGTAGGTTTCGAGCTGATCGATGGGGCTCAGCCTGAAATGCGGCAGATGACGGCGCACGAAGGCCTGCCAGTAGCTCTGGCGTTCGCTGTCGGTCAACGGATCGTCAGTCGGCAACTGGTATTCCTGAAACCCATAGTCGGCGAACACGCCAGAAAAGCCGGCATGGCAGATGAACACCGGACGGGCGCCACGAGCGCGCAGGGCCTGCGCTATGCCAACGCAATTCAGCGCAGCGCCGAAGCTCGCTTCCGGAAACAGTGCGATGGTCGGGCTGCCTTTGCGCATGATCCTCGTTATTCCGGCCGGCTGATCATGCCGAACAGCGCGGGCGCCCCGCGACTAGCCGCCTGCGGTCGCTGGCTGCGTGAAAGCCGCAGATGGACCCGAAGCAGATCGGCTGCAACCTCGTACTGCTGGCTCTCCAGATGGTCGAGTATGGTCAGATGCTCGCGCAATGATTGCTTCAGCCGGAAGACATTGACGCCGGCATACGTTCCCGGCAGCCGGCGCAGCCTGAGATGATCGGCCAACGCCTCGGCGACGAAGCGGTTGGCGGAGCCACCGGCGATCATCCCGTGAAAATCGATGTCCAGCCGTTGGAACTCTCTGGAATCGAATGCCGCGTCGGGCAGAGCCAGCAGCATTTCCATGCCCTGTCGCAAGGCTGCCGCGCGCGTCCCATCCAGCCGGAATCCAGGCGCCAGAAGGGCGGCGGGTTCCAGCAACAGCCGGAATTCATAGCTCTCCCCTTGTGCGCCAAGATCGTCCGGCGCTCTCCTGAAAAGCCAGGACTGCCCCGGCGCGCGGTCCAGAAGATTTTCCTCGGCCAGTTTCTTCAGCGATTTTAGTACCGTCCTGCGCTCGGCATTATACCGTCGCATCAGCGCGCCGACGGTGACCGTCTGGTCCAGCCGGCGCGCCGAGCGGTCTCGCAGGATCATGTCGGCAAGTTCATCCTCCTCGGCGCTCGGCAGGTCGGCGGCGACGGTCGCCTGGCTCGTGAGGTCTACCGCCAAGCGATAGCCGGACTCAGCCTCCCATCGAACCACGCCTTTTTCAGTGAGCAGACGCAGCGCGGCCCGCACCGGAGTTCGGGATACGTTGCAGAGCGAAGCGATCTGCTGCTCCGGGAGATGAGCGCCGGGTTCAAAGCCGCGTTTCCGGGCCACATCGAGAATGCGCTGTGCAAGGTCGAGATGGTTGGTACGGGGACGTCGAGCTGCAACTTGCATGGCAATTCTCGTGAAGGATTTGGCGGCTGAGATTTGGCCGATTGCCCTTGCGGATGCGATCGGCCGGGATTCACCGTAGTTTGACAAATTATGGATTGACGTACTTTTTTCTGCAATAGTACTGTGAGATCAATCGGCAATAAAAGACCGGGGAACAGGATCAAAGCGGCTACGGCTGCAGGCGCTGGTCCGACGACTAGTTCGATGATCAACCAGAATGGGAGTCTGTCATGACCACCACCCACCTGCGGCACCGTCCGTTAAGGAAGTCCTTGATCGCACTTGGCCTTGGCCTGGCGCTGTCAGCGCCGGCGGCTGCCTCCGACCTCGTTATCTCCAACTGGGACGGCTACATGGCGCCGGATGCCATGAAAGCTTTCAAGGCGGCGACCGGTGTCTCCGGTGAAGTCGTGGTTCACGCCACTAACGAGGAGATCATGGGCAAGCTCGTCGCGTCCGGCGGCAAGGGCTATGACGTGGTCTTCGTCTCCTCGCCCT
Source organism: Mesorhizobium sp. M0898 (assembly GCF_040319695.1). Lineage (NCBI taxonomy): Bacteria > Pseudomonadati > Pseudomonadota > Alphaproteobacteria > Hyphomicrobiales > Phyllobacteriaceae > Mesorhizobium > Mesorhizobium sp. M0898. The sequence goes on from NZ_JAMYOE010000003.1 coordinate 109,093, forward strand.
TCGCCGAAGTGCTGAACAAGCTCGGCCTGATCGAGGCGATCGACCATGCCAAGATCCCTAACCTCGCTAATCTCTATCCCGAGGCGGCGAAGCTGCCGCACGACGCCGGCAACAATTTTTCCGTGCCCTACACTTGGGGCACCACCGGCCTTTGCTACCGTTCGGATCTGGTGAAGGCGGAGCCGGTCAGCTGGAACGACCTTCTCGCCCCGTCCGATGCGCTCAAGGGCAAGACGACGATGCTGGCGACCGACCGCTGGCTGCTTGCCGCCGGCCAACTCGCCAAGGGCTATTCGGTGAACGAGACCGATCCGGCAAAGCTCGGCGAAGTCAAGGACTTGCTGATCTCGGCCAAGAAGACCTTGCTGGCCTATGACGACACGACCTTTTATTCAAAGCTGGTCTCGGGCGAGGCGCTGATGGTTCAGGCCTGGGATGGCTGGTGCAATTACGGGATCGCCGAGAATCCACAAATTAAATACACCATACCGAAAGAAGGCTCGGATCTCTGGGTCGATACGATGGTCGTGATGAAGGCATCGGCCAACAAGGACGCCGCCTTCCAGTTCATCAACTTCATGCTGGACGCCAAGAACCACGCCTGGGCGGCCCAGAACATCGACTACAAGGTACCGAACAAGCCGGCCATGGAAAGCCTGCCGGCGGATTTTCTCGCCAAATTTCCCAATATGAGCATGCCGGTGGCAGCGTTGGTCAAGTTCGAGCAGTTGCGCGATGTCGGCGATGCCCAACGCGACTACTCGAAGATCGTCAGCGAAATCAAGGCCGCGCAATAACCGACATCAAAATCAGAAATCCCGGTCGACGGCGGGGTTTTCGCCGCCGACCGTTGAATGCGGTACCGCAATCTTGTCCCAAACAAGACTTCGCTCATTCTTGCTGATGACGCCGGCGCTGGCCTGGCTCACCGCCTTGATGGTCGTGCCATGCGCGCTGGTGCTGGCGCTCGCCTTCTTTCGGCGCGGCATCTATGGCGGCATCGATTACACTTTCACGCTGGAGAATTTCGGGCTGGTGTTCGACCCGCTCTATGCCGGCATCTTCCTCAATTCGGCGCGCATTGCCGGCACGGCAACCCTGGTCGCGGTGGTGATCGGTTATGCGGCCGCCTATGCGATCGCGGCAGCACCCCGGCAACGGCAGCCGGTGTTTCTGTTCTTTGCCGTCTTGCCCTTCTGGTCCAACTACCTGATCCGTACCTATGCCTGGATCGTGCTGCTCAACCGCGAAGGGCTGATCACACAACTGCTGCGCTGGTTCGGCTACACCGGCGAGCCGCCGTCGATGCTTTATACCGAAGGCGCCGTCATCGCCGGTCTGGTCTACAACTATCTGCCCTTCGTCATCCTGGCCTGCTACGCGCCGCTGTCGCGGCTCAATCCGGAGCTCGCAGAGGCCTCGCGCGACCTCGGCGCGTCGGCCGTGACCACATTTCGCCGGGTCATCCTGCCAGTGACCGTGCCGGGTATCGCCGCCGGTGCTGTTTTCGTCTTCGTGCTGTCGATCGGCAATTTCGTGACCCCTGCTCTGCTCGGCGGTGGGCGCTTCCAGATGATCGGCAATGTCGTCTACGAGCAGTTCCTGACCGCCAATGACTGGCCCTTCGGTGCGGCACTGGCAATGGTGCTGATCGCCATCATGCTGCTGGTGCTGACGGCGCAGGCCCTGGCTGCTGATCGCGCCTCGGGCCGTACCGCCGAAGCGAGAGGAGGCGCCGATGGCTGAGCGCTCCCTCGCCACGAGGCGCGCGCTCTGGCTCGTGCTTTCACTGGTCCTGGCCTTCCTCTACATCCCGATCGCCGTGCTGGTGGCGCTGTCGTTCAACCAAGGCGGGCTGCCGACCGTCTGGTCGGGCTTTTCGCTGAAATGGTATGTCTCGCTAATCGGAAACGCCGCAATCCTTTCTGCCGCGCTCAACACATTGATCGTGGCGCTTGTCTCGACCGCCATCGCCACGCTGCTCGGCACGCTGCTGGCGATCGGCGTCGAAATACGCCGGCAATACGGCAAAGGTCTCGAGGCGCTGATCTTTGCGCCGATGATCATTCCCGACATCGTGCTGGCGATCGCGCTGCTCAGCTTCTTCTCGATGCTTGATCTCACCTTGGGCCTGCACACCATCATCCTGGCCCATGTCGTCTTCAATCTCGCCTTCGTCTGCTCCGTGGTGCGCGCGCGGCTGAAAAGCTTCGACTGGTCGATCGTCGAGGCCTCTGCCGATCTCGGTGCTTCCGCGCTCACGACATTTCGGCGGGTGACGTTGCCGGTGATCCTGCCTGCCGTCGTCGCCGGCGCGCTGCTCGCCTTCACCCTTTCGGTCGACGAATTCATCATCGCCTTCTTCACCGCCGGCGCCGGCCGCGCCTCGACCACGCTGCCGATGCAGATCTATTCGATGATTCGCTTCGGCATCACGCCGGAGATCAATGCCTTGGCGACTATCGTCATGGCGGTCTCAATCACCGCGCTGACCCTGTCGCAGCGGCTCAACCGTGGGGTGATCGGCCAATGAACGAGCCCCGCACGCTGCTGGCGATCGACAACGTGTCGAAGAAGTTCGGCCGGGTGACGGCGGTCGACGGCATTTCGCTGGATATCCGCGAGAACGAATTCTTCGCCTTGCTTGGACCTTCGGGCTGCGGCAAGACAACGCTGCTGCGCATGCTGGCCGGCTTTGAGACGCCCAATGACGGGCGCATCCTGCTCGACGGCCGCGACATCGGCAGGACCCCGCCCAATAAGCGGCCGGTCAATCTGATGTTCCAGTCCTATGCGCTGTTTCCGCATATGAGCGTCAGGGCCAATGTTTCCTACGGCCTCGAAATGGAACGCTTGCCTGCAAAGGAAATCCGCTCCCGTGTCGACGCCATTTTGGCGACGACCGAACTCGTTGCCTTCGCCGACCGCAAGCCGGAGCAATTGTCCGGCGGGCAGAAGCAGCGCGTCGCGCTTGCCCGAGCGCTGGTCAAGCGACCACGGCTGCTTCTGCTCGACGAACCTCTTGGCGCGCTCGACAAGAAATTGCGCGGGGCCATGCAACTGGAGCTGAAGCGGCTGCAGCACGAGGTCGGCATCACCTTCGTCATCGTCACCCACGATCAGGAGGAATCGCTCGTCATGGCCGACCGTATGGCAGTGCTCAGGGACGGCAAGCTGCTGCAATGCGATACACCCCATGCGGTCTACGAGCACCCGGGGGACCGTTTCGTCGCCGACTTCATCGGCGTCATGAATTTCGTACCGGGCAAAGCCGCCGGCGACGGCGTGCTGGCAAGCAACGGCGTGCGGATCGCCGGCGATGTTCCCGCAACAATTTCGCCCGGCGCTGCGGCGGTAGCTTCAGTGCGGCCCGAACGCATCCGGCTGTTCCCGTCGGCAGAAACGGCCAACCGTATCTTCGGCGCGGTCGAGGCGCTGGCCTATCAGGGACTCGATCTGCAGCTGCACGTCCGCACCGCCCTGTCGCCAAAGCCGTTCCTGGTGCGCGTCACCGCCGACGCCGCCGACCGCCGCCCGGTCTCGTCGGGCGATACAGTCGAGCTCGGCTGGGATGCGGCTGACGTCAGAATTTTCGCGGATTGATCGAAGGAGAACCTCTCATGGCGCAGAAGACGATCGCGTTCTTTCCGGAGGCCGCCTATGGCCCCGCGCTCAATTCCGTCGGCATAGCCCAGGCGATCGAGGCGCGCGGCCACAGAGCGGTGTTCCTGTCGGACCCCGGTTTCGTCGACGTCTACAAGGGCTACGGCTTCGAGGCTCATCCGGTGAACCTGTCCGAGCCGATGCCGCCGGAACAGATGGCCAAGTTCTGGGAAGACTTCATCAACGGCCACATCCCGAACTTCCGCAAATCGCCCTACGACCAGGTCGACAATTACGTGAAGGATTGCTGGACGGCGATCGTCGACAGCGCCAAATGGGCTGAGAAGGATCTGCCTGGCGTGCTTGCGACGATCAAGCCTGATGTCATCTGCGTCGACAACGTCATCCTGTTCCCGGCAATCAAGCAGTATGGCAAGCCCTGGGTGCGCGTCATCTCCTGCTCGGAAAACGAGATCGAGGACGAGGACATCCCGCCACATCTGTCCGGCTGCGGCGAGAACGACCACGCCTGCCATCGGCGTTACCGCGACCATTTCAACGCCGTCATCAAGCCGATCCATGACGACTTCAATGCGTTTTTGAAAGCGAACAACGAAGCGCCGTATCCGATCGGCCAGTTCTTCGAGGCCTCGCCGTACCTCAATCTGCTGCTCTATCCCGAGGCGGCGAAGTTCAAGCGCCGCTATCCGCTCGACCCGGCAAAATTCCAATATCTGGAAGGCTGCGTGCGGCAGGAGAAGCCCTACATCGTGCCGGTTTTTGCGAAGAATAATGACGGGCCGCTGCTCTATGTTTCCTTCGGCAGCCTTGGCGCCGGCGATGTCGATCTGCTGAAGCGCATCGTCGCAACGTTGGGCAAGACGCGCTACCGGGCGCTGGTCAATGTCGGCGGCTACAAGGAGCAGTACGCGCAAGTGCCCGAAAACGTCATCGTCGAGAGCTGGTTCCCGCAGCCATCGGTCATCCCGCAGGTCGATGCGATGATCCATCATGGCGGCAACAATTCGTTCACCGAGTGCCTGTATTTCGGCAAGCCGGCGATCATCATGCCCTACGTCTGGGACGGCCACGACAATGCGACGCGGGTCGAGGAGACCGGCCACGGCTTCGGCATGCCGCGCTACGACTGGAGCGACGCCGAGCTCATCGCCAGGATCGAAACCTGCCTGACCGACCCGGCAATCAGGGCCAAGCTGGCCAAGACGTCGGCCCAGATGCAGTCGCAGAACGGCCCGGAGAAAGCGGCTGCTTTGCTGGAGAAATTGCTGTGATCTCTGCCCCACACCTCCACCAAGCCTCGACCCGCACCGACCTCGTCGACTGGGGCACCCAGCCCGACGCGCTGGAAGGCGCTTCGCACTCCACCGGCAGGCTGGTGCACAAAGGGCCGAACAACCAGCCGGAATCCGGCATCTGGGTCTGCACGCCCGGTCGCTGGCGGCTGGCGATTCCGCGCGACGAATTGTGCCATTTCGTTGCCGGCCGTGCGACCTACAGATCGGTCGACGGCGAGGTGATCGAGGTATCCGCCGCCACGGTTGTCATGTTCCCGGCCGGTTGGACCGGCGAATGCACCGTCCACGAGACCATCCGCAACGTTTACATGCTGGCCTAAAGCCGGCCACTGGAGCTCCCGACATGCCGACACCGATCATGAAATCGCCGCTCGCCCTCACCGACCTGGTCGACTGGGGCGTCATCCCCACCCTGATCGACGGCGAATCCCGCAGTTCCGGCAAGCTGCTGCACAAGGGGCCGGAGGGCCGCTCCGAATGCGGACTGTGGGTCTGCACGCCGGGCAAATGGCACTGCCACGTCACCCGCGATGAGTTCTGCCATTTCCTCGAGGGACGCTGCACCTATGTCCACGAATCCGGCGAGGTGATCGAGATCGAACCGGACACCGCAGCGTTCTTTCCGCAGGACTGGAAAGGCGTCTGCACCGTCCACGAGACCATCAAGAAAGTCTACATGATCCGCTGAACCTTCACGATAATTCTACCCTACCGGACACGTGACGCCGTTTTCTCCGCTTCCGATGCTCATGGACTTTAATCTCCGCTCCGCTTCGGTTCTCGAAAACCACGCCGCCTGTCTCGGCAGGGTGAATTCTCAAAAAGGTTCCGTGCACACGGGAGGACAGAATGGACTTTTCACCTGACCGGCCGACCTTCTTCGTCAATCCGGATTATCGGCCAATGACCGGTGCGGCAAAACCGGTGATCGATCCGGCGACGCTCGAAACCGTCGGCGCGATCACCGCAGCCAGCGACGGCGAGATCGACGCCGTGCTCACCGCAGCGACCAAGGCGCAAACGGCCTGGAAAAAGCTCGACGCCAAGAGCCGTGCCCGGCATCTGCACGCCGTCGCCAACGCCATCGAGGCGGCCGACTTCACGCACTGCGCCGAGCTGATGGTGCGCGAGATGGGCAAACCCTATCCGGAGGCGATCGGCGAGATCGCCAATTGCGCGCCGATCTTCCGCTATTACGCCGAAATGGCGCGTGACGACGCCGGCAAGATCGCCGGCACGACGCAGGCCGGTTCGTTCCAGTATGCCCGCTACGAGCCCTACGGCACGTCGGTGCACATCATGCCTTACAATTTTCCGATCCTGTTGATGTGCTGGACCGTCGCCGCCTCGCTTGCCGCCGGCAATGCCTGCGTGATCAAGCCCGCCGAAGCGACAACATTGTCGACGCTGGATTACATGACCGTGTTCCGCTCCCTGCCGAAGGGCCTGGTTTCCTGCATGCCAGGCGGAGCAGCAACGGCGCAGGCGCTGATCGCCTCGGACCGCACGCATGCGGTTGCTTTCACCGGTTCGGTCGCCGCCGGCAAGGCTGTCGCCGTCGCATGTGCAGAGCGCATGAAGCCTTGCGTTATCGAGGCCGGCGGCAGCGATCCCCTGATCATCAGCCAACACGCCCCACTGGACGTGGCGGCTGCCGGCAGCGTCACGGCTGCCTTCCATCTCACTGGCCAGGTCTGCACTTCGGCCGAACGGTTCTTCGTGGTTGATGCCGTTCACGACCGCTTCGTCGATCTGTTTGCCGAGAAAACGCGCGCGCTGCGTATCGGCAACGGCCTCGACAAAACCGAGATCGGACCGCTGGTCAGCGAGGCCGCGCGTGCGAAGGTCATCCGGCTGGTCGACGATGCAATCCGCAGCGGTGCCAAAGCGATCACCGGCGGACGCATTCCGCCGGCACATAATGTAGGCTGGTTCTACGAGCCGACCATCCTGACCGGCATCACCGCCGATATGGCAATCGTGCGCGAAGAGTGTTTCGGGCCGGTCGCCGCAATCTGCCGGGTCAAGGATTTCAACCAGGCGATAGAGCTTGCCAACGACAGCCCCTTCGGTCTCGGCGCCTCGGTCTTCACCACCGATCTAGCCGAAGCGCATGAGGCCGCGGAGCGGCTCGAGGCCGGCATGGTCTGGGTCAACAATCCGCTGATAGACAATGACGCGTTGCCGTTCGGGGGCTGGAAGGCTTCGGGCCTCGGCCGCGAGCTCGGCCGCCAGGGTCTGGATGCATTCCGCCGCTCGAAGATGGTCATCATCGACCACAGACCGGAGATTCAGGGCTGGTGGTATCCCTATCCTGACAGCTGGTTCCGCGAGGCAGGCGGGCGCAAGCATGTTTGACACGACTATCTTCGGGCGTGCTGCTAGCTAATTGTTTAGGATATCCGCCTCCGCCGAATGTAGCCGAAGGCTGGTGAGATCGGAATCAGAAAGGCCACCTGCGCTCAACGGCCATTCGCCCGGCGGACCCGCCAGATGACATTACCGACGTCGTCGGCGACGAGCAGTGCGCCAGTCTGATCGATAGCGACGCCGACCGGCCTGCCCATCGCCTCGTCATTACGCCCGATGAAGCCAGTGAGCACATCTTCCGGAGGACCGCTCGGTTTGCCACCATGGAACGGCACGAAGATGACCTTGTAGCCGCTATGCACGCTTCTATTCCACGAGCCGTGCTGGCCGACGAAGGCGCCGTTGCCGTAGGCCGGACCGAGCCGCGCGCCTTTGGAGAAGGTCAGTCCCAGCGAGGCGGTATGAGAGCCCAGGGCGTAATCGGGCTTGATCGCTGCCGCCACGAGATCGGGGGGCTGCGGCTTGACGCGTTCGTCGACGTTCTGTCCGTAGTAGCTGTAGGGCCAACCGTAGAAAGCGCCGTCACGAACCGAGGTCATGTAATCCGGCACAAGGTCGTCGCCGATCTCGTCACGCTCGTTCACGGCGACCCAAAGCTGGCCAGTCTCAGGATTCCAGGAGAGCCCGTTCGGGTTGCGCAGGCCCGAGGCGAAGACCCGAGTGCGGCGGGTAGACCGATCCACTTCAAGGACAGCGGCGCGGTTCTTCTCGGCGGCTATGCCGTTTTCTCCAACGTTGCTGTTGGAACCAACGGTGACATAGAGCTTGCGTCCATCCGGAGTTGCGATCACGTCCTTGGTCCAATGATGGTTGAGGTCCCCGGCCGGCAAGTCGATGATCTTTTCCGGCGACGTGCTGACTCGGGTCTGGCCATTGGAGTAGGGGAAAGCGACGAGCGCGTCGGTATTCGCGACAAAGAGTTTGCCTTTGGACAGCGTCATGCCGAAGGGCGAATTGAGGCCTTCCGCGAACGTCGTGCGCACATCCGCAATGCCGTCGCCATCGGTGTCGCGCAGGAGCGTGATGCGGTTGGCGCTTTTGGTCGCGGCGCCAGCCCGCTTCATAGCCAGGTCCATGAAGACCTTTCTAAGACTGAAGCCTTCATCATGCTTGGCAGGGGCATTGGTTTCAGCAACCAGCACGTCGCCGTTCGGAAGCACATGTAGCCAGCGCGGATGGTCGAGGCCGATGGCGAAGGCGTTCACCGTCAGCCCCTTCGCCGGGGTCGGCATACCTTCTTTCTGCCAGCCTTTCGCCTCGGCGATGTTAACAGTCGGGATCAGCGTCGGTCTTGGTTTCGGTAAAGTGGGGTTGGGGCCATAGCCGGTTATTGCCCTGGTTTTTTGCGCCGGAATGCCAGCGCAGCTTGCCATGACGGTGCCCAACACCGCTACGAGTACGCTTCCTCGGAAGCCGGCATGCATCGGACGTCCTCCGCATGGATCTGTGTCGCGCTCTTTGTGTAAACGGAAGTCAGTGGCTTATTCTTCCAATTGCTTCGAAACAGCGGCGCTCGTGATCCTAGGAACCAGGAATTCGCGACAGATCTGCTCTCGGTAGAAATATGGCGCGAGAAGATTGTGGCAACCGCGCGAATATCTGTCGCGCGATATGAATCTCACATTCGTGTCGCGCGAAATCGATACGGCTTGCGCTGTTCGGTATCGAGTTGCTCATGGGCCAACATGCGTTCGAATGGAAGGAGACCGTGAACGGCGGGACCCACAATGACCCACCGATTGCGCCATCTGGTGAAACAGCTGTTGTTGCTGCTTAGCAAGACGCTGCCAATCTGCTAAAGTCTGCGGTGGGAGGAGACGGATATCCAATCGCTGCCGATAGCACATCCAAGTGTAGCGAAGGCGACACCCGGAGCATCACTTTCGCTCGCCTATTCCCTCGCGACGCTCTGCTGGCTCCTGTCGGCCGGCGTCTATATCGCCGCCAAGTGGGTTGCCCCCGAGATGCCGCCTTGGGCGCTCTGCTTCTGGCGGCTGACGCTCGCGTGCGCGATCCTGCTGCCGATCGTCCATCGTCATCACGGGGCGATGCTCGTGCTGATCCAATCCCGGGTGATCGAGGTGCTGGTCATCGGCACTATCGGGCTAACCTTGTGTCAGGGCATGATCTACACGGGCCTCAACTACACCAACGCGACGACCGCCGGCATCATCATGGCGCTGTCGCCGATCATGACCATGGTGCTTGCCCGCTTCGCGCTCGGCGAGCCCCTTGGTGTCTGGAAAGCGCTTGGAGCGCTGGTCGCTCTGGCTGGGATGGTGGTGATCGTGGCGCGCGGCGACCTTGCCGCGCTGATGCAGCTGCAGTTCAATTCCGGCGAGTTGTGGATCGTCGGCAGCGCGTTTTGTTGGGGCCTCTACACCGTGCTGCTGCGTCGCGCCAAATTCGCTATCGAGCTTCTGCCGATGGTGGTCCTGCTGCTGGGAGCCGGCGCGCTGGCCGCACTGCCCTTCTATCTCTGGGAACTGTTTTCCGGGGATCGTTCGGCGCTGCATGCGAACGGCCTTCTGGCTCTCGCCTATGTTGCCGGCCCCGGCGGTGCTCTGATGTACTATCTCTACAACCGTAGCGTCGAGACGCTTGGTGCGGGGCGCGCCAGCATGCTGCTCTATCTCCAGACCGCCTTCGTCGCCGTTCTCGCTTATCTGGTCCTTGGCGAAAGCTTGCACGACTACGATCTCGCCGGCGCCGCCTTCATCATCGCCGGCCTGCTGCTCGCCACCGCGATCAAGCCGAGACAGCGCACGGTGCGTGTCGCGTAGGCAAACATCAGTTCCGCTGCTTCGGCGAGCAGCTCGCAAAATCAGAGCGCCACCCGAAGCAAGCCGGGTCACTGAAGTCGGCTGTTGTGACGCAGCACGAGGCCGACCGCGCCGAGCAATGCGTCGTTCTCCGTGTGCTTGCCAACGATTATCCGCGTGCGCAGCGCAGGCGCCACATCGCGGGACTTGATGAGCGTGTGGCGTTCATATGATGCGATCAGTGGCGCCAGGAGAATGTCGCCCGCCAAGGCCATGCGGCCGCCGATGATGATGAGCGGCGGATTGAGAACCGAACCGATCAGGCCAAGGCCACGGCCGGCGAACTCGGCGGTGTCCTCGATCATCCGCAGCGCCCTCACGTCGCCCTGCTCGGCCATCATGATCACGTCGTCCATCGTGACCGGCCGCCGCACGATGCGCGAAATCTGCTCGAGCGGTCGGGCAAAGCTGGCATAGAGCTCCAGGCATCCTCGATTACCGCACCGGCAAAGGTCGCCGCCGGGATCGATGCTGATGTGCCCGAATTCGCCGGCGCCGCCGGCGATGCCGCTCACCAGCCGACCGTGCTGGACAATGGCCCCGCCGACGCCCAGATCGACCTTGAACAGCACGAAGTCGTCCTGGCCGACGGCCGCACCCCACATCAGCTCCGCAATGGCCGAGCAGTTGCTCTCATTGTCGGCGAAGATCGGCTGTTCGAGGACCGGCCCGAACACATCGCGGATGTTGACCCCGGCCCAGGTCGGAACGATACTCGCGCGCAGCACCACTCCTTCGCGGCTGACTGGGCCCGAGACGGAGACCCCAACCCCCAGGAGCCCCGCCATCGGCAGACCGTTCTCTTCATAGCATCGGGCAATTACTGACTTGGCGAGCTGGGCCGCTTGTTGCGGCTGGTAGTCCAGACCCATGGGGATGGTTTGTTCGGCAACGAAAGAATGCGAGACGTCAGCGACGACACACCGCATCTCGTCGAGGCCCAGATGGATGCCGACGCAGGTGCCCGCAGCGGGATTGAGCGTCAATGTCGTGGCAGGCCTGCCAATACCCCTCGCCGCGTCATGATGGGCCGGGGATTCGATTACCATCCCCGACTTTCTCAAGCCATTGAGCGCGGTTGAAACCGTCGACCGCGCCAAACCGGTAATGCGGGTAATTTGCGACGCAGAAAGCACGCCGCGCTCGCGCAGGCATCGGACGATCAGGCTCTCCGGCGACGCGGACGGCCTGTCGATTAGCCAATTTCTAAGCGAAGGTTTGTTCATGATGGGCACAAAGCACGTTGACTGATAGCCCAGATATGTCATCTTGGAAAGAACGGAGATTACTGCATCTCGCCGGCCACGACCTCAAATCGCGGGCCACAAGCGGTCGATACGAACCGTGCATCATATATGGGAGTGAAACGATGAAATACCTGAGGACGGCCTTTGCGGCCGCTACCGCCCTCACCTTGATTACCGGAACAGCCCTCGCGGAGCCGAAGACCAACCTCTTGCATCAATGGGCCACCGGATCGGACGCCCAGGCTATCGCCAAGCTCGGCGAGATGTTTACCGCCAAGGGTGGCACCTGGCAGCAGACCTCCATCGCGGGCCATACGGCCAATACCCTGGCCAAACTGCGTGCCGATGTGATCGCCGGCAACGCCCCTCCCGCTGTGCAGCTAAAGGGCCCCGAGATCGCCGAATGGAACGAGACGGGCATGACAGCCAATCTCGACGACCTGGCGAAAGCGGAAAATTGGGAGAAGGTCGTCGCTCCCGAATTGCTGCCGGTGATGAAGCCGACCGGGAATTGGGTGGCCGCGCCGATGAACATCCACCGCATCAACTGGCTGTGGGCATCGCCGAAGGTCATGAAGGACGCGGGCGTCACCGAGATGCCGAAGACATGGGCGGAATTCAATGCCGCCTGCGACAAGATCGTGGCCAGCGGCAAGATCTGCATTTCGCACTCGACCGCCGACTGGACCGACTCGACCGTCTTCGAAGTGGTCGTGTACGGTCAGGACCTCGATCTCTACAAGAAAGCCTTCGTCGAGGGCGACGTCGACGCCATGCGCAGTGACGGCATGGTCAAGGCCTTCGAGCAGTTCCGCACCATGACCTCGAAGTACATGGATCCCGGCATGAACGGGCGTGACTGGGATACCATGTCGCATCTGGTCGGCCGCGGCGAGGCCGCCTTTCACATCATGGGCGACTGGACGATCGGCCTGCTGACGGCCGGCGGCTTCAAGGAGGGCACCGACTATGTCTGCGCCCAGGCGCCGACCGATTGGGGCAAGCCGGGCTTCATCCTGAATTCAGATTCGGTCGTGTTCTTCAAGCAGAAGGACCCGGACTATATCGAGGGACAGAAGCTGCTTGCCAGCATCATCCTGTCGCCCGAATTCCAGACCATTTTCAATCAGACCAAAGGGTCCATTCCGGCGCGCCTCGATGTCGATCTTTCGAACGGCTTCAATCCCTGCCAGCAACTCTCGCAAAAGGATTTGCAAGCCTCGATCGCCGCCGGCACGCTCGTGCGTTCGATGGCGCACAACATGACGGTTCCGCAAAAGGTCCGCGGCGCAATAATGGATAGCATCACGGAGTTTGTAGCAACGCCGGATATGAGTGCGCAGGACGCGGCCAATGCGATGGCGGATGCGGCCGAAGCGCAGAAGTGACGCTGCCGATGATGGCCGGGGGCGAAGCTCCCGGCCAGACCTCGCCGGAGCAGCCCGATGTCCACCCATGATCTGATTGTACCAGCCGCAGCTGCCGCGGCCCGTCCGTGGCGCGAGCGCCTGGGCACGATGGTGCCCATTCTGGTGCTGGCGCCGTCGATAGCGGCGAGTTTCATCTATGTTTTCGTCTTCACGCTCTGGACGCTCTACATCTCGCTGTCCAATTCGTCGCTGTTGCCGACCTATGGGTTCGTCGGCCTGGACAATTACGCTTCGCTCTGGGCAAACCGGCGCTGGAACATCGCCTATACCAATCTCTTCCTGTTCAGCGGCTTCTATATCGTTGGCTCGATGGCCGTTGGCCTGCTGCTCGCGATCGCGATCGACCAGCGCGTCCGCGGCGAGGCGGTTTGGCGCACCATCTTCCTCTATCCGTTGGCGGTGTCCTTCATCGTCACCGGTACGGTGTGGAGTTGGCTCTATAATCCTGTCGACGGTATCCAGGCCTTCGTTCGCGGGCTTGGCTGGACCGACTTCAGCTTCGCCCTGACGGCCAACCGCAACACTGCGATCTATGCGGTGATCATAACCGGTATCTGGCAGTCGTCCGGCTTCGCAATGGCACTTTTCCTGGCCGGTCTGCGGTCGGTCGATCCGGATCTCGTCAAGGCCGCGCAAATCGACGGCGCGTCGGTTTTCCGGACCTATCGGAGGGTCATCCTGCCAACCATCGCCCCGATATTCCTGGCGGTGGCGGTCATTCAGATACAATTCGCCATCAAGACCTTCGACCTGGTGGCGGCGTTGACGCGAGGCGGCCCAGGTGTGTCCACCACCTTCCCCGCCATCTATGTCTACGACCTGATGTTCCAGCGCGGCCAAATCGGCGAAGGTGCCGCCGCGGCGATGATGATGCTCGCTGCGGTCGCGGTTGTGCTGGTGCCGTATTCCTTGTGGATCGTCTGGCGCCGGCGAGCGGAGGGCCGCAATGGCTGAAATTGCCCCTAATGCCCGTTTTGATCCGGAAGAAGCCGCTGCCACGCGCCGGCATTTCTGGAGCCGCTTCCTTGTCTATGCCGTGCTGACGCTTTTCGCGGTCGTCTATCTCGTGCCGCTGCTGGTGGTGATCTTCAACTCATTGCGCGAGCAGTCGGAGATTGCCCGCAACGGCCTCATCTCCGTACCGCGCAGCTTCCGGTTCGATGCGTGGGCGCAGGCCTGGGGATCCTACTGCGTCAGCGGTACCTGCGAGGGAATGAAGCGCAATTTCTTCAACTCCCTGGCGATGACGATCCCCGCCACCATCATCTCGACCATTCTCGGCGCCATGAACGGCTACATCCTCTCCAAATGGCGCTTCAGGGGCTCTGAACTGATTTTCAATCTGATGCTGCTCGGCGTATTCATGCCCGGCCAGATTTCGCTGATGCCGTGGGCGTTCCTGCTCGGCAAGCTCGGCCTGACCAATTCCACATATGGGCTGGTGCTGATCCACGTCGTCCAGGGCATCTCGTTCACCACCCTGTTCTGCCGCAATTTCTACGTCAGCATACCGGACGACCTGATCAAGGCGGCACGCATCGACGGCGCCGGGTTCTGGCGGATCTTCCGCAAGATCATCCTGCCCCTGTCGCCGCCCATCCTGATCGTCACCGTCATCTGGCAGTTCACCGGCATCTGGAACGAGTATCTGTTCGGCGTCGTCTTCACATCGGGCCAGCAGCAGCCGATCACAGCGGCACTGGTCGCGCTCACGGCCGGCGGCACGACCGCGCGTGCTTACGATGTGATGAGCGCAGCCGTGCTGATCGGCGCGTTGCCTCCGCTGCTCATCTATCTGTTCGGTGGAAAATACTTCGTGCGCGGCCTCACCCAGGGCGCCATCAAATGAGGCGTCGCCCATGTCCGCGTTGATGATCCGCAACCTTCACAAGAGCTACGGCTCGCTCGAGATTCTTGCCGGCATCGATCTCGAGGCTAAGACCGGAGAATTCGTCGCCCTTGTCGGCCCGTCGGGTTGCGGCAAGTCAACCTTGCTCGCCATGATCGCCGGACTGGAAACCGTCACGTCGGGCGAGATATGGATCGGCGACCGGCTGGTGAACTCGGTGCAACCCAAGGACCGCGATATTGCGATGGTGTTCCAGTCATACGCCCTCTATCCCACCATGACGGTGCGCCAGAACATCACCTTCGGCATGGAGAGCCGCGGCGTGCCAAAAGCAGCGCAGGCGGAAGCTGTCCAGCGGGTTGCCGCACTCCTGCAGATCGAACAACTGCTTAAACGCAAGCCCGGCCAGCTCTCGGGAGGCCAGCGGCAGCGCGTTGCGATGGGGCGTGCCCTCGTGCGCGACCCGAAGCTGTTTCTGTTCGACGAGCCCTTGTCCAACCTCGACGCCAAGCTGCGCGTCGACATGCGTACCGAAATCAAGAAGCTTCACCATCGCGTCGGCAAGACCACAGTGTATGTCACCCACGATCAGGTCGAGGCGATGACGCTTGCATCCCGCATTGCGGTGATGAACCAGGGCTCGGTACAGCAGTTCGACACGCCGAAACGGATCTACGACCGGCCGACCAACATGTTCGTTGCCGGTTTCATGGGATCGCCGGCGATGAATTTCATTCCCGCCCGGCTTACGGGCTCGACCAGCATCTCGGTACGCGCCGCTGACGGCAGCGACGCCAGCCTCGCCCTTGCCGCGCCGATGCCCGCCGGTGCGCCAAAGGACGTCGTGCTCGGTATCCGGCCGGAACACATCTACCGTTTCACGACCGATCTGAAGTCGCGCAAACCTGCTGTGGCGTCCATGCAGGCGCCGGTCGAATTGGTCGAGCCTACCGGGGCCGAGACGCTTGCCGTGCTCAGGCTGGGTGACCTGGAGATCACCGGCCGTTTCGAGCCGGATGACGCTCCCGTCATGGGCGAGACGATAACGCTCGGCATCGACATGTCGCGCGCCTGTCTGTTCGATCCAACAACCAAGGCGCTTCTGTAGTTTGATGTCCGTACAATTCGCGACTTATCCGAGCTTGACCGGTCGGGTCGTGCTGATCTCCGGCGGCGCCTCCGGCATTGGCGCCGATATGGTCCGCGCCTTCGTGGCGAACGGCGCCCGGATAGCCTTTCTCGATGTGCAGGACGAACCAGCGGAGGCGTTGGTGCGCGAGCTCGCTGGTGCCGCCGGGCAGGCTCCGTTATATCTCCATTGCGATGTGACCGACGTCGATGCGCTAAAGGCGTCGGTAGCAGGCGTGCGCGCGCGGCTTGGTCCGGTCGCCGTCCTGGTGAATAACGCAGCCAATGATCAGCGCCATCCCATCGACGCGGTAACGGCCGACTATTGGGACCGCAGCTTCGATGTCAATCTGAGGCATCACTTCTTCGCCGCGCAGGCAGTGCATCCGCATATGAAGGAACTCGGCTTCGGCTCGATCATAAACTTCTCCTCCATTGCCTGGCGGTTCGGAGCGGACCAGATGGTGGCCTATGCCACCGCCAAGGGGGCCGTGGTGGCGCTGACGCGTGCGTTGGCGCGGTCGTTCGGACCGGATAACATCCGCGTCAATGCGATCGAACCCGGCGCCGTCATGACCGAGCGGCAGCGCGAGCTGTGGTTCAAGACGCAGGAGGCAGTCGACCAGACGGTGCAGCGGCAATTGATCCGCCGCGTCCTGCTGGGCGAGGAGATTGCACGCACCGTGCTCTTCCTGGCGGCCGACGACAGCCGCATGATCACCAAACAGTCCATAACCGTCGATGCCGGTCTGCGCTAGTGACGCCTCTCCGCTCTCCATTGGAATCGCCAAGCTGATGCTTCGTCTCGGCCTCAACCCCTACGGACTGACCTACTATCTCGGCCTGCAGGGCCGCGGCACGCCGCGGCACAATCCGGACGGCGTGGGGCTGGAAGGCTTCATCACGCTGGCGCAGGAACTGGGCGCACGCACGCTCGAGATCTACGAACCCTGGTT
The DNA here is from genome assembly GCF_040319695.1 of Mesorhizobium sp. M0898. Lineage (NCBI taxonomy): Bacteria > Pseudomonadati > Pseudomonadota > Alphaproteobacteria > Hyphomicrobiales > Phyllobacteriaceae > Mesorhizobium > Mesorhizobium sp. M0898. The sequence continues at coordinate 125,814 of NZ_JAMYOE010000003.1, forward strand.
GACCGACTTGACTGACGCCGAAATCGTCGCCCTGCGCAGGCGTCTTGCCGCGCTAGACATCGTCCCGGTGGTGAGCGGCGGACTGCTGGTGGCAGGTCCGCTGGACAACGCCTTCCGGGCTGCGCGCCTGCTCGAGGCGACGACGATCCGTATCGCACTGACGCCTGTCCTGTGCGGCGACCGCAATGCGTGGGGTCCGAAATGGAGCGAGTTCAACGCAACGATTCGCGCTGCCTTGACGGAATGGGGGCCGCGTGCGGCGGCCGAGGGACGCGTGCTCGGCATCGAGAACCATCAGGACTTCGGCAGCGACGAACTGGCTGCGTTCTGCGAACTTGGCGGGCCGGGTGTCGGCATCACCTACGACACCGGCAACACCTTTCCTGTCGGCGAGGCGCCGCTTGCCTTCACGCGCCGGATCGCGCCCCATGTCCACCACGTTCACCTCAAGGACTATCGCGTCCAGTTCACGGATGAGGGCTATCGCCTGGTCCGCTGCGCGATCGGCGACGGCGCCGTGCCTTTCGCCGAACTGGCAGCCATCCTTGGCGGGCACCACGACACGCTGACGGCGGTGCTTGAGCCCGGCGCGCTGGAGGCTCGTCACGTTCGCTGTCTCACCGACGACTGGTGGAACGGATATGCGCCGAAGACCGCCCGCGAATTCGCGGCCTGCCTGAGTGCCGCGCGCCTGAACCGCCTTGCGGACGACGCCGACTACCGCACGCCATGGGAGCGCAATGATGACGGTGCGCTCGTTTCGTACGAGCTCGACATGATCCGGCGCAGCGCCGCCAACATGATGAAATTCGATTTCATTGCAATGGAGAAATCAGCATGACTGCCCGAGAACTCAGCGGCCTGACCGCCTTCGTCACCGGCTCGGGACGCGGCCTCGGCCGCGTGATGGCCGACCGCTTGGCCGAACTTGGCGCAAACGTCGCGGTCCACGACCTCGATTGGGCCCGGCCATCTCAATATGGCGAATTCGCGGACCTCGGCGACTCTGCCAGGGGCTTGGAGAAGCACGGGACGCGCATCACCGCGGTCACCGGCAACATCGGCGACAAGCAAGCTGTCGCGGAAATGAAGAGGAAGATCGAGGCGGAGCTCGGCGACGTGCACGTCTTGGTAAACTGCGCCGGCGGCGACATCGGCGCCAAGGGCGTAAAGCCCAATCCCAACAACGCACTGGACATCGACTACGAAGACATCAAGGTTCTAACCGAGAACAACCTCATCGGCACGATGCTGGTCTGCCAGGCGTTCGTTCCGCCGATGGTCAAGCGTGGCTCGGGCTCGGTGATCAACATCGCCTCGGCGGCAGCGCATATCGGCTGCTCGCCCGAGGTGGTCTACTCGACGCTCAAGGCGGCTGTCGTCCATTATACGCGCTGCCTCGCCAAGGAACTGATCGACGATGGCGTACGCGTCAATGCGGTGAGCCCCGGCGCCACCAAGACCGCACGGTTCCAGGCGAGCCGCGTGGTCGATCCACAGCGCATGGATTCGAGCAAGAAATCGCTGAACCGGTATGCGGAGCCTGAAGAGATCGCCGAAGCGGTTGCCATCCTCGCCGGTCCGCGCGCGCGCTTCATCAACGGGCAGGTAATCCGCGTCGATGGCGGTTTCACGATCTTTCCAGGTTAGGCCGCGATCGTCCAGACCAGCAACTTCGGCATCGCGCGCTGTAGATAGCTCCGCCCGAGTTCGGCCAGAACTATGCACTGCATTACAGTCGGAGCTTGACAAAAACGGCGGTATAGCGGGTATATTAATCGAATAATATGTCGCCATCCATTGTGAGGAAGGCGGTGGCAAACCTGGAGGAGACCAAGATGCGCCGCTACAAGTCAGTCGGGTTCCTGCACGGTGTGGTTTTAGGCGTGGCCCTGACGACCGCGAGTGCAGCCCATGCCGAGACCCTGACGCTCTATTGGAACGCCGGCCACGCGTATCAAGCTTATGCCGACGCAATAGCAAAGTTCGAGGCCGATCATCCCGGATGGTCGGTGCAGTGGGAGAAATTCCAGTGGCCGGATATGCGCACCAAGCTGGTGGCGGATTTTGCTGCGAAGAGCCCGCCCGATCTCGTCGCCGAACCCGGCGGCTGGGTGCAGGAATTCGGCCAGCGGAATCTGCTGCGGCCGCTGAACGACTTCATCGAACAAGACGGCAAGGCGATCGGCTATCCCGACGACTGGCAAGCCTATTCCGTGGAGCGCAACAAACTCGGCGGCCAGTACTATGGCATCCAGATCCACCTCACCTGCGCCACCCTCGTCTACAACGTCGATATGCTGAAGCAGGCGGGCTTCGACGCGCCGCCTGCGACCTGGGAGGAGTTCCTGAAGGTTGCCAAGGCGACGACGACCGGCGCCCGCTTCGGCTTCGCTCCCAACCCGAGCATCGGATATTATTCGTCGTGGCTGCTGCAGAACGGCGTAAGCTATTACGATCCCAAGACAAACAAGGTCAATCTCGACAGTCCTGAGGCGATCGAAGCGATCCAGTTCCTCGCCGACCTGATCCACAAGGAAAAAGCAGCGACCAAGCCGGCGGCGGGTGCTGACTATGAGGGTCCGCAAAAGCTGTTCACGGCCAACCGGGTCGCAATGATCATAACCGGTCCGTGGGACGTGAAGCCGATCCGCTCGGGCAACCCGAAGCTCAACTGGGCGGTTGCGCCATCACTCAAGCACAAGGTGCAGGCGACGTTCGCGGGCGGCGTCAGCGTGATGATCCCTAAGGACGCCAAGCACCCGAAGGAGGCCTGGGAGTTGTTGAAGCGGCTCGTCGCGCTCGACACGGAACTAGCGGCTACCAAGGAAGCGGGCATGACGATGCCGCGCAAATCCTGGGCCGAAAACGCCGAGGTTCAGGCCGATCCGGTCATCGGCAGCTTCAGCAAATGCCTGCCTTACGCGCAAGACGTCACCGCCGAGCTGCGCCTCACCGGCAAGCACGCGCGAATCGAGAAGCTTCTGCAAAGTGCGCTCGAGGATATCATCTACAATCAGAAGCCAGCAGCCGAGATCATGCCGAAATTCGCGGCCGAGGCCAACGTCATCCTGGCCAACAACTAGCCGATGATCGTCAGCGGCAGCACCAATACGGCCGATACGGACATTCGCGTCGGCGCGATGCCGACCCGGCGAACTGGCCGCTTCAGCCGGCGCACCCGGCAAACGCTTCTCGCTTACCTGCTGCTGTCGCCAGCAATCCTCTATTTCTCGGTCTATTTCTTCTATCCGATCGGACTAGAGTTTTGGGCGAGCCTGTACAGCGGCCAGCCGCTGATCGGCGAGAGCCGATTCGCCGGATTGGACAACTACGTTGCTGCGCTCGGCGACGCGCGCGTTCGGCAGTCGCTCTTCGTGACGCTGGCCTTCGCGATAGGCGTCACCGCGGCCAGCATCGCCATTGGCCTCGGACTGGCGGTCGTGCTCAACCGGCCGATCCCGGGGCGCACTCTGATCCGCGCAATCATCTTCTTTCCCTACATCACCTCCTTCGTGATCGTCGCGTTGATGTGGCAGGCAATTCTCGATCCCTACACTGGCATCTTGAACAGCTTTCTTGCCGAGCTTGGGCTGCCGACCCAGAATTGGCTCGGCAACACCTCGACCGCGCTGCCGACCCTCATCGCCATCACGGTCTGGAAGGATGTCGGCTATGCCATGCTGATCTACCTCTCCGCGTTGCAGTCGATCCCGTCCGACTTCTATGATGCCGCATCCATCGACGGCGCCACGCCGACGCAGCAATTCCGCTATCTGACCTGGCCGTTGTTGACGCCGACCACGCTGTTCATCGCGGTCGTCAGCACGATCAGCCAACTGCAGGAGCTGGCGCCGGCCTACCTGATAACCAAGGGCGGACCGGCCGACGCGACGCGGTTCTTCAGCCTGCACGTGTTCGAGGCAGCCTTCTTCGAGCTCAACATCGGCTACGCCTCGGCGCTGTCTTTCCTGATGTTCCTGCTGATCCTGGCCATCACCTTCGTTCAGTTCCGCCTGCTCAACCGCGAAACCACCTATTGAGGTTGGCATGACATTGGCAAAAACGCTCCCGTCCTACCTACTGCTGCTCTTCTGCGTGGCGCTGTCGATCTTTCCGTTCCTCTACATGCTTTCGCTGTCGCTGCAGAGCGATGCCGACGTCTTCAGCGGCATTCCGATTCTGATCCCCGAGACGTGGCAATTCACGAATTACATCGACATCTGGCAGAAGGCGCCGTTCGCGCGTTTCACGCTCAACAGCTTCATCATCGCCGGCGGGATTACCTTCCTCCATCTGATCTTCGATCCGTTGATCGGCTACGTCTTCGCCAAGATGGAATTCGCCGGTAAGCGCGTCATGTTTGTCGCGGTGCTGTCGACGCTGATGATCCCATTCTTCATCCGCATGATCCCGCTCTATGTGCTCACCGCGCGGATGGGATGGCTCAACACCTATCAGGGCCTTATCCTTCCATTCGCCATGAGCGCCTACGGAATCTTCCTGATGCGGCAGTTCATCCGTCCAATTCCCGACGAGTTGCTTGACGCTGCACGGATGGACGGCTGCTCGGAACTCTGCCTTTACTGGCGCATCGTGCTGCCGCAGGTCCGTCCGGCACTGGCGACGCTGGCCCTCCTCACCTTCGTGTTCCAGTGGAACGAATTCCTCTGGCCGCTGGTCGCCGTCAACACCACCGAAATGCGGCCGATCACGACGGGACTGACGCTTTTCAACCAGGAATTCTTCACCCAGTGGAACCTGACGGCGACGGGCGGGATCATTCTCTTCATCCCGAGCCTGCTGCTGTTCCTCTTCACGCAGCGCTACTTCGTCCGCAGCGTGATGCTGGCAGGCATGAAATGACCATTCGAAGGCATTGCACCCTATGACGTCCCGCCGACCGAATGTAATCGTCTTCTTCACCGACCAGCAGCGTTGGGACACCGTTGGCGTCCATGGCAATCCGCTCGAGCTTACGCCAAATTTCGACCGCCTCGCCGGGACCGGCACGTTCGTGGCAAATTCGTTTACCTGCCAGCCCGTTTGCGGACCCGCCCGCTCCGTATTCCAGACGGGGCGGTACCCGACCATCACCGGCTGCTACCGCAACGACATCCCACTGCCGAAGAGCGAGCGCACGCTCGCGCATCATTTCACCGCGGCAGGTTATGACACCGCCTACATCGGCAAGTGGCACCTGGGGTCCGCCGAGCCGGTCACCCAGGAACAACGCGGCGGCTATCGCTACTGGCTGGCCTCCAACATCCTGGAGTTCACTTCCGGCCCCTTCGACACCGTCGTCCACGACAATGACGGCAAGGCGGTGAAGCTGCCGGGATACCGCGTCGATGCCCTAACCGACGCTGCAATCCGCTATGTCGCATCGAGGGAAGACGAGCCGTTCTTTCTATTCCTGTCCTTCCTCGAGCCGCATCACCAGAACCAGACGGACAACTACCCTGCCCCGCTCGGATACGAGGACAGGATCCGCAAGAAGCTCGCCATTCCCGGCGATCTCGCCGCACTTGGCGGCACGACAGCGGAACATTTCCCCGGCTATCTGGGCATGGTCGCACGCCTCGACGAGGCGTTTGGACGGCTGATCGAGGCGCTCTACAGCCTTGGCCGGCTTGACGACACGATCATCCTCTTCACCTCCGACCACGGATGTCACTTCAAGACTCGCAACAACGAATACAAGCGTTCCTGTCATGAGGCGTCGATCCGCGTGCCGACGCTATTCCACGGCCCCGGCTTCCAGCGCATCGGCACATATGAAGGCCTGGTCAGCCTCGTCGATCTCGCGCCGACCCTGCTCGCCGCGGCCGGCCTGAAAGTGCCCAATTCGATGCAGGGCGTCTCGCTGCTCGACGCACTGCAGGGCGAACGGCCGCCGCGCGACGAGATATTCATTCAAATCAGCGAGCACCATGTCGGCCGCGCCTTGCGCACCAGACGGTGGAAATATGAGGTCGAGGCACCGGGAAAAGACGGCTGGCGGGATTCCGGCAGCGATTTCTATGTCGAGGCGAGACTCTACGACCTCGACGCCGATCCAAACGAACTAATCAATCTCATAGCTTCGCCCGATCACGCAGCGACGCGTGCATGGCTGCGAGGCCGCATCGTTGCCCTGATGGAGGAGGCCGGCGAGGCAAGGCCCGAGATCCTTGCCGCCGGGCATGGAAGCTGGAATGAAATCCGGCTGAGCGACAGCTGATCATGTCACGTCGCGCAGCGGATCCAACAATGCACGAGAGAAGTTCCGATCGCAGAAAGGCGCCGACCATGGCCGATGTCGCCCGGCGCGCCAATGTATCGACCGCTGCCGTGTCCTACCTGCTCAGCGGCGACAGCACGCGCCTGAAGTTCGTCGGCAAGGAGGCGCGGCAGCGCATCCTCGAGGCCGTCGCTGAGCTCAACTATGTGCAAAACCGCACCGCGCGGCAGCTGCGCCGCCAGCAGGCCGAGCGAATCTGCCTTGTACTGCCTCGTCTCGGCGTGCCGTTCAGCGACCGGATCGCGCAGGATATCCAATCTGGAGCGGCGCTGAGGGGATTTTCGACAATTATCACCGCGGGAGACACGTTCGAACGAACCGACCGGATCGTGAGGGAAATCGAGAGCGGGCTGGCAGACGGCATTATCGCCGACTGGCAGCATCTCTCCGAGCCCGAGGTGATGCTTTTGGCCGCGCGCCTGGCGGCCGCGGGCCGGCCAGCGGTGATCTTCCATCCGACCATCGAGCCGGCAGGCTTCTCGGTTGTGCGCCAGCATACCGGCAGGGCCGTCTTCGAGGCACTCGACTACCTCTACCGAGCCGGCCATCGCTGCATCGCCTATATGGTGCATGAGCAAGCGGTGGACGGGAGCCGTCTCGCCGCCTATCGCAGCTTCCTGCAAGCACGCGGCCTTCCGCTGCGAGACGACCTGGTGATCGGCGGTGCAGAGGCGCGCAAGGCTGCGTTTGCCAATGCTACGGCGCTGGCCGCCCGCGCGGATCGGCCGACCGCGCTTTTCGTCGAATCCGATCTTGCCGCCGTGACCGCCCTGCACGCATTCGAGGAGGCCGGCCTCTCCGTGCCCGGCGACATTGCAGTCATCGGCTGCGGCAATATCGACGAGGGCGAATTCAGTCATCCGGCATTGACGACAATCGGCCCCGAAACTGCCCACTACGACCATCTTGCCGATCATCTGATCTCATTGATCTCGGCAACACCGGGCGCAATACCTACCCTTTTCAGCGTTTCGTGGCAGTTGGTCCGTCGCGCGTCCGCATGAGCAGGATCGCCGCTATTTGACGCCCACGCTTTCAGGCCAGAGGACCTGGATTTCCTTTGGCAGCGCATCCCGCACCTTTGCCGACTGGCCAAGGTCGATATGCCGTGCAAGCACACGCAGCACAGAGCGTGCCGCATCCTCGGGATCGACAGGACGGGTCGATTTCAATTCATCGGCGATGTGTTGCAGGAATTTCTCGAGCGAGCGTGTCTTGTCGGGCATGTCGGCGGGCCGATAGCGATCATAGTAGGCGCCGCGCACGAGCAGCGGCAGTTCCGCTCCCAATTTGGCCGCCAGTCCGATCTGCAGCCTGTCGCGAAGGGTTCGCAGAACGGCGCCCAATGTATGCCAGGCGACGTGTCGATCCGGACCAAGATCCGCCATGATCTCGTCAAGCCAGATGTTTGTTATTTGCAGCGTTTTGTCGAAAACGTCCAAGCCGGTTGCGCTCATCGTCGCCTCCTCGAAAGGTTCTGCGGGCGAAACGGCGACCGGAGATTATTGTTTCGTGGTCCTGTGAAAATCGTCCTGGCAAAGCGGCGGAAACCGGTTCGGTCGGAGAGCCTGTCGGCGTCAGATCTGCTCGACACTCTGCATCTGCTGGATTTCGGCGATCTGTCGGAAGCGGCCGTTTTCCACCCCGTTGAGTGCAGTCACAGCGGCCAGATTGTCACCCTTTTCATCCCACCGAACGGGCTCGCGATAAGCGATTCCCTTGTGCACCGCCGCCAGAACGTCGCGCCGGCTCGGATGTCCCTTGGATACAGTGCTGGCGTCTTTGATCGCGGCAAGGAGAAGGCAGGCCGAATCGTAGGCGTTCGCGGCATAATTGCGCTTCGGCTTCGCCGTCCGACGATCTCGCCGGCTTCGGCGAGCGTCGCTTCCAAGCAATCCCTTCGCGCGTCAACGACGCCCGTTCAACCTTCCCACAGTTGTATTCGGCGCCTGCGTTCCGATCATTAAAGTCGGCCTTGCTGATCCGAAAGGTGGTTGTCCTCCGCCTAACTGAGCTTGTGCTCATCGGTTCCGAACGCCGTCTCAGCAATGAGACCAGTCCTCACGTTGCCCGAGCCCGGGTATCTCTTGACTGACTGAGCGGCCCGCGCCGACAATGGCATTGGGAAGATGGCGGGATGGCGCCCACGGTGTTCGGCACCACTTGGCGATCAAGCTGCGAAAGGGCTGTCATGGATTGGAAGCTGGAGCTGGTCCCGGTCCCCGTATCGGACGTCGATAGAGCAATTGCCTTTTATGTTGGGAAGGTCGGCTTTCATCTCGATCACGACCACACCGTAAGCGACGAGATACGTTTCGTGCAATTGACGCCGCCCGGTTCGGCCTGTTCGATTGCCATGGGCAAGGGCCTCGTCGACAGCCCCCCGGGATCCATAAGGGGCCTGCAACTCGTCGTGCCCGATATCGATGAGGCTCACCGGTACCTGGCCGCTCAAGGTATCGAGGTCAGCGATATCAAGGATTTTCCCTGGGGCAGATTTGTCTTCTTTGAGGATCCCGACGGCAACACCTGGTCTGTCCAGCAACTTCCACCTCGCAGCTGAGGCGGCACGCTGCGGCACGGTCGTGCCCCGACACAGATAGCGCGGGATGCACGGTTCAATTCGAACGCATCCCGGCCTAACGCCTCTTCTCGTCGAAGGCGGCATTCCAATTGTGATAAGGCGCGCGATAGGTGGGGATGCGGTCCTCGACATCGACAAGCGCTTCGAACGGTTTGTGCGGTTCGGCCTGATACCAGAAGGCGACCGACGAAATGTCGTCCGAGCGGCGATTGGCGTGACCGTGCTCGATGGTCACCCGGATGCGTTTGTGGAAGATGACCGGGTCCTCTATGTGCCAGCGATAGAGCGTAACCGGCTCGGTCCAGTTCGGCCCGCCGGCGGCGATGATGCCGTGATAGGGCGCGCTGTAGTCCTGTGTCGGGCACCATGCCGTATTGAAATAATCTTCCGTGCCGGTGCCGTGCAGCGTCGGCGGCCAGGCATCGTTGACGCCGGGGCCGGTCTCGCCGCGATCGTCGATCAGTTCGGCCTTCGGTCCGATGCGCGGATCGGGCTTGCGCACTGTATCCGGCACGGAAATGCCCGGCTCGCCGTCGACGAAGATCATGTCGTCGCCCTCGCCATACCAGTCCCATAGTGCGGAACGCCGCCGCGAATAGACGGAATAGAGCACGCCGACATAGTGGCCGTGACCTTCCGCCTCCAGGATGGTGTAGTTGCCGTTCCCGTCGGTGTTTTCCCCGCCAAACAGGACCTGCTCGTTGGCCAGCCCCGTCTCGTCTATGCCGTCAGGTCGCTGCTGCCTGTATTGGGCGTGGAAGCGGCCCAGGCCTTCCTCGAGTTCCTCATGCAGTTCGAGATCGACATAGTAATAGAAAAGCAGGTCGTCCTCAGCCTCATTGGTGACGGTGAAGCGCATGTGGCTGGCAAACGGCATCGGAAAGTAGCAGTTGAAGGCCTTGCCATCCTCTGGACTTGCCTGCACCGGCAGGCTGGCAAAATTGCGGGTGCGGGCATGGCCCATGCCGAAGAAATCGCCGATCGGCGTTTCGATGCTCGGATGTGCCTCACCATCCCAATAGGCGCGCAATACGATCTTGCGCAGGAACGCCTCGCTCTCGCAGGCGAGCGTCGCCCAGATATGCGTGACGATGCCGGCACCGTCATGCTCGGCAATCACCACCGTCTGGCCGGGTTCAATGTGCAGCCGGTCGTCATTGCCGCCGGTGCGGTCGTAGCTTGAGAACCGGCGGGTTTTGGCGTCGCGCAATTTGGCGAGCCCGCGAAGCGGCGACAGGCCGGCATTATCCATGTGTTTCTCCTCTTGCTTCAGCGGTTATTTCAGGCCGCTTGTCTTGATGGATTCCATGATCTGGCGCTGGAAGATCACGAAGAGGACCAGCATCGGCACGGCGACGATGGTCGAGGCGGCCATGACATAATTCCAGGCGGCGGCGTACTGGCTCTTGAAGTTCGCAATGGCTACCTGCACCACCCAGAGGTTGAGGTCCGATGTGATCGTCAACGGCCACAGGAAAGCGTTCCAGTTGGCGAGGAAGAACAGGATCGCCAGTGCCGACAGGATCGGCCGGCTGAGCGGCAGGATGATGCTCCAATAGATGCGCCAGTAGCCGGCGCCGTCCATGATCGCGGCTTCTTCCAGTTCCCTGGGCAGCGACAGGTAGTATTGCCTGAGCAGAAAGATGCCGAACGCGTTGAAGATCGCCGGAATGATCAGCCCGGCATAGCTGTCCAACATGTGCAGCGTCCGCGTCAAAATGAACAGCGGCACGATGATTACTGGCAGCGACACCAGGAAGGTCGAGAACATGGCGAGGAACAGAATGTCGCGGCCCGGAAAACGCAGCCGTGCGAGCGAATAGCCGGCCATCGAATGGAAGAACAGCGCAGCGACGGTTACTGTGGCCGACACAAAGAACGAATTGAAGAGATAGCGCAGGAACGGCACCTCGGTCAGCACATAGAGGAAATTGCCGAGCGTCGGCCGTTCCGGAATGAGGCTCGGCGTGAAGACGTCGCTCGCCGGCTTGAGCGAGATGACCAGCATCCAGACAAGCGGGAACACCGTCATCAGGCCAAGCGCTGCGGTCGCCAGCATCCAGGCAAGCCTCGCCGCTCGTATCTGCGAACGGCCGGAATGAGTTCGGCCGTCAGTCATGCTCGAAACGTCCGCCGCGCGTCAGCACGAAGAAGAAGACCGTGACCAGCATCAGCGCCAGCACCAGCAGCGATGCCATTGCCGATGCATAGCCGAAGGCGCCGAACTGGAACGCCTGCTTGTAGATGTAGATGATCAGCACCGAGGTCGAATTGACCGGCCCGCCTTTGGTCATCACATAGATCAGGTCGAAGACCTGGCCGCCGGCGACAGCCGCGACGAGCGAGACCAGGAGGACGAAGAAGCTGGTCGGCTTAAGCAAGGGCAAAGTAATGTACCAGAAGCTTGTCACCGGCCCGGCACCGTCGATCTTTGCGGCTTCGTAGTACTCTGCCGGGATGTCCTGGAGCCCGCCGAGGAAGATCAGCATGTAGAAACCCATCAGGAACCAGACGCTGACCAGCACCAGCGTGAACAGCGCCAGATTTGGATCGCCGAGCAGCGAAATTCCGCCGAGACCGACGAGCGGCGCCAGCCGGCTGACGATGCCGACCTTTTCGACCAGCATGAGCTGCCACACGAGCGCCACCACGACCAGGCTGACCATCTGCGGCGCAAAGAACATCGAGCGCATGACCGCGTTGAAGCGGTTGGTCTTCTGCACCAGAAGCGCCAGTCCCAGTCCGGCGACGTAGAGCGCCGGCACCAGCATGACGGCATAGGCTACCGTCACCTTCACGGACGACCAGAACAGCGGGTCGCCCCACATGCGCCTGTAATTGCCGAACCCGACGAACCTGTAGCCGCCGAAGCCGTTGACCTCGAAGAACCCGACGGCGAGCGACAGCAGCATCGGCACGCCGACGAACACCAGTAGGCCAACCGCATCGGGCAGGACGAACAGCCATGCGGCGCAGCGCTCCCTTTGCTTGGCGGTGAGGCCGCGGGCGGAATTCGCGCCCGCGGCTGGCGGTTTCAACTGATCCATGCTGGAAAGGGCCTAAAGGATCGGCGCGCCGGAATAGGAAGCGAGGAACGCATCGAGTTGCTGACTGGCCGTCGTCGCCGCCTGCTGGGCATCAACCCCGCCAAGCTGTGCCGACTGGATGGCGTCGGAGATGATCTTGTACGCCTCCGGCGGAACCCGCGGCTCGGCACGCGTTCCCGGGTGGATCTCCTTGGCGAAGGTGCCGAACTTGCCCGTGCTGAAGACATCGGCGCCGGCCTTCAGCGCGCTGTTGCGCGGCGGCATGTCGCTCTTGGCGACCGTGCACCAGTTGACGACACGGTCGATCGAGGCCTGGTCCATCGAGGCCAGCGCCCAGGCGCAGAACTGGGCGGAGGCATCTGGGTTCTTGCCCCCGGCATTGGCGACGAAGGCCCAGCCGCCGCCGACAGTGACGTATTTGCCATTGGCCGGCGTCGGCAATTTGAAGATGCCGTAGGGCACATCCTTGGCGTTGTTGTCCATCGCCGAAATGCCCCAGATGCCGCAGTTCTGCATGGCGCACAGCCCTGCCCCGAGATTGGCGACTATGTCGAAGCCGCCGCCGACCACCTGACGCGGCGCCACGCCGGTATTGATGGCATCCTGCCAGAGTTTCAGCGCCTGGACGGTGGCCGGCGAATCGAAGGCGCTCTTGCCGTCCTTGCCCTGGAATTCGCCGCCGCCCTGCCACAGGAACGGATACCAGGTGAAGTTCTGGTAATAGCCGGGAGTCGTTTCGAACAGCACGCCGTAGCGGCTGGGCGTCGTCAGCTTTCTGGCGACCGCCAACAGCTCGTCCCAGGTCTTCGGCACGTCGTTCTCGTTGAGCTTTGCATCCTCGAACGCTTTGACCGAATAGTAGAAGGCCATCGGCTCGACTTCCATCGGCACACCGTAGATCTTGCCGTCCACCATGCGGTTGGCGATGACGCTTTCCGGGAAATCGGCTTTGGCGCCATCCTCGATATGCGGCGTCAGGTCGGCAAGCACGCCGCCATTGTAATAACGCAGGAAATCGCCGGGGCTGATGAGGAAGATGTCAGGACCCTCGCCCGACGCGAAGGCCGTTGCCAGCTTGGAACCGGAGATGTATTCGCTATTGACGACATATTCGAGCTCGACTTTCTGGTCGTGGCCGTCGTTCCAGTCGGCCACCAGCTTTTCGAACCACTGGACCTGCGGCTTCACGTCTCCGCCAGGCGCATAGAACTGCCAGAATTTCAGCGGCGCTTCCTGAGCGCGCACGGCCATCCTGTTGATGAACGGGAAGCCTGTGAGGCCGGCGGCAGCGAAAGTGGCGCCGCCCTGGATCAGCCGACGGCGATTCAGGCTGGCCAATGGCCGGTCGCGGGTCGTTTTGTCAGTCATCAATTCCTCCCTTGGATGTTGTTCGGTCGAACGTTGGCGAAGGGACCTCCGTTCCCTTTGCCGGCATCTGGCGTCACGCGCTGTCGAATGGGCTCAACGCGCATGGGATCACTTCGGTGCGCGGCGCGCCCTCGACTTTGCCACCCAGCCGTTCGAGCAGCATTTCCGTGGCGCGCTTGGCAAGCATTGTCGGACTGTTGCCGACACAGGTCAGCTTCGGCCTGACATATTCCAGTTGAGGCAGGTCATCGAAGACTGCGATGGCGATATCCTGAGGGATATTGATCCCATGGTCGTAGAATTCGGTCAGCGCACCGGAGGCCATCAGATAATTGGCGAAGAACATCGCCGACGGCAGGTGTCCGCCGTGCTTCTCCCTGAGCCAGGTGACCGCTTCCCGCCCTGACGGGGCAAGATAGCTTCCCTCAAACCGCAGATCGGCGGAGGTTGGCACGCCATTGTCGGCGAGCCCTTTTTCGAAACCGGCGGCACGCGCCATCGCCTCCTTGAAAAAGGATGGCCCGGTGACATGGGCGATGCGGCGATGGCCCCTCTTCGCCAGATACTCGCCCATCAGATAGCCGCCGCCGAAATCGTCCAGCTGGACGCTGTCGACAGCATGGTTCGGCAGATGGCCGATGAAGACGGCGGGCAGATCGAGGCTGAGCAGTTCGCTGTGCATGCCGTGCAGCGCGAAGTCGGCAACGATGACGCCGTCGACCCGCTTGCGCCCGATCTGGCGCAAATACTCGCGGCCGTGATCCTGTGAATGTCCGCCCGGCACGTCGGTGTTGAAGATCAGCATGTCGAGGCCGACCACTTCGAGCGTCGACTGCGCCGTTTTCACCAGCTCCGGATAGAACGGGTTGCGGATGTCCGGGATCAGCATCGCGATAATGTTGGTACGGCCGGTGCGCAGGCTCTGCGCCTGCGGGTTCGGGGTGTAGCCGAGTTCGTCGATCGCCGCTTGTACGCGCTCACGCAGCGATTTCGATACCCGGTCCGCATGGTTGATGACATGCGACACGGTCGTGCGCGACACGCCCGCTCGCGTGGCAACTTTGGAAATCGTGCTCATGGTGACAGGCTATGGGCACTTGAATGCATTTGCAAATCGATTTTACCGATGTCTCGCAAATTAGGGCCATCAGGCGATTATACAAAATGCCAAAAGAAAAGGCCGGGTTGTTAAGCCCGGCCAAGTGTGAAGGTCTATAACCTCCAGAGGGGAACGCGCCGGACGCAATGGGAGGAGACATCCGACGCAATTCGCATATGGGTCTGCATTGGTGGCGTTTCAACGATGCGGCAGTAGACCAACGGCGTTGCTGCCATAGAGCCAGAAACGCAAAGCATTCGAAGGGGCGGTGGATCGCAGCTGCCAGTTGGACACAAAGGTCGCCGAATGCAGGGCGGGCTCCTGGCATAGGGACTTCAGTCTGTAAGCCTATCGACCAAGGACCCGCACAGCCAAACTTTGGTCCGAGGCTGCTATCGCAAAAGCCCGAAATGCGAGAGTTTCAGGAACTGAGTTCCGAGGAGCCCCGTTGCGATGCCGACTGTTACAGGAGGCCGCCATGGACCCGAGCATTCACCAGGCACGTTGGCTGCTTTTTCCGTTATTTGGCCTGTGTTTCGGGGTCGCGGCCATTGGATTTATTGTTGGCTGACGGTGGAAGTCGGCGCTACCGCGGAGAGACGCAACCAAAGGAAGGCAAAAGACTTGCGCAGTAAATAGTCCCTTCCTGCGCTAGCGAGACCCACCAGTTACCATCGTGGGACTGGTGGGTCTTGACGTTCCGGACGCAAACCATTGTTTTAAGCATCACACGAATTTCGAACAGGAGGCAGTACGACAGAGCCGTATGATTAAGGGGAGTTCCGACATGCGACTGACAAGTTCATTGATGACGACCCGGAAACGAAGGACCGGATCTTCACGAGGACGTCGTGTCGGCATTTCTGTAGTCGTCTTGACCTTCATTCTCGTCGTAAGCCCCTATCGCGTCGTGTTCGATGGATCATCGCAGCCGCTCGGCCCGCAGGCTGCCTGGGCCAAAGATGGCGGGAACGGCAACGGCAATGGCGGGAACGGGAACGGCAATTCGGGCAATTCGGGTGGAAACTCCGGCAATTCGAACTCGAACGCTGGTGCCGGCAAGGGCAAAGCAAAGTCGCAGGACGACAATCTCCCTGATCCCGCCCCTGCGGTAAACCTCGATAGCAAGCCAAAACTCTTTGTCAACGCATCCACAGGAGACCGGGTCGAGGTGAGCGGCCCGAGCATTGGCGTGGTGCATTCGAACGGCCTCAGCGAGCGCATCGACAGCGACCAATATGAAATGCGGGATGCCGAGGGCCGCACCATCATTCGGCGCCTGGCGACGCGTTCCGATCGGGACAGGTTGCTTGGAATGATCAACTGAGGGCCAGTTCACATAGCCGCGCTGTGCGGCAATTTCGGCTCAAGCATGATCGCGAACAGGCGGATGCCGGCGCTCAGTCGCATCGCGCAAGGTCATGGCGGCTTCGGTCCTGTTGCTGACGTTGAGCTTGGCCAGGATTCGCGTCATGTGGTGCTTTATCGTCTTTTCATGGAGGTTCAGCCGAAGCCCGATCCGCTTGTTGCTCAGTCCCGCGGCAACCAGCGTCAGGATCTCCCTTTCGCGGCTGGTGAGGTCGGCAAGTCCGTCAGCTTTCGCCGGCTCTTTTGATTGAGCCGAGAGATCGGCCAACAGGCGCGCCGACAATTGTGGACAGACATATCGTTCGCCCGACGCTACCGTGCGCAGGATCGCAGCCAACGTCCTCGACCCGACCCCCTTCAGAACATAGCCCCTTGCCCCGCTCTGCAACGCGGTCATCACGTGCTGGTTTTCTTCCGAAACGGTCAGCATCACAATTTTCAGTGCCGGATGCCGCTCAAGGGCCGGTCCGATCACGCCAAGGCCACCTCCAGGAACCGAGATGTCCATCAGCAGAATGTCGGGCCGCTGGTCTTCGATTATCCGCAGGGCATCGTCTCTGCTGCTTCCTTCACCGACGATCTCGAACCCGCCGATCTGATCGAGCGTGCGCACAACGCCTTCCCTGAACAGCGGGTGGTCGTCGACGATGGCGAGCTTGATGGCTACTGTCATGTCTGCCCCATTTCAACGATGTTGAGGGCCATTCTTACGACTGTGCCACTCTGTGAGGAAGTCACGGTAAACTGGCCCCCGAGGCTTTCCACCCGCTCGCGCAGCCCAATGAGTCCCAGCCTCTCGGGACGCACGATTTGCGGGTCAAAGCCAGCGCCGGCGTCGGCCACTTCGATACAAACGCGCTCGCCGTCGAAATGTTTCTCGACCGACTGACCTTCACCTCCGGCATGACGGAATCCATTGTTCAGCGCCTCCTGGACGAAGCGGAAGATGCAGATCTTGGCCGCCGGCGACAACGGCGCATGGCCGCCGGTCATCGATAATCTCACTTTGACGCCGGTTCGTTCTTCGTGCGCCCGTACGGCTAGCTGGAGAATTTCACCCAGTTCGGCATGCTCGATATGCGGCAGGACAAGGCCCTTGCTGATGCTCCTGATCTCGCGCATGGCATCGTCCAGATGTGCTTTGATGGCCAGCAATTCCTGTGCACGCTTCGATTGCGGCGTAGCGGGATCGGCAATGACGGGGCTGTCGATCCCCAGCGCCGCGAGAGCAACCAATTGCGCGGGGCCATCGTGCAAGTCCGCACCGATGCGCCTGAGATAGCGTTCGTTAAGTGCGGTGGCACGCTGCGAGGCACGCTGCACCCGCAGCCTCAACAGTCTGTTTTGCGCAAGCAGATCGGAAAGCTCGGCAATGCGCTGCTTCAACGAGCGGCTCTGCGAACTGATCATGCGGCTGCCACGGAACACGATTGCCGACAGCCCGAGAAAGAAGGCCGCTGTGACGACGGCAACGTCCAGCCAGGTTCGAATGAGCGCCTGATGCAGGTTTCTTTCAAAATCAGTGGCGACCTCGTAGAATTCCGAAACGGCCACCACTTCCCCCGACCATGGCTGCAGCACCGGATTATAGATCTCGAGGAGATGCAAGCCGCTGGCTCTTTCGGCCTCGCTGTCCGGATCGTCGAGCTTGTCGAACTCCGAGACCATTTGGCCTGCGAATGCCGCCCGGAGATTGTCGCTGGGTTCGAAGCGCTTGCCGATCAATGTCTTGTCGGTCGAATACAGGATGGTTCCGTCGCGACGCCAGAGCTTGAAGGATTCGAGCCTTGTGCCGAGTGCCCCTTGTCCCAGCGTTTCATCGAGCGCATGGGCGACGCTCTCGTCGAGCACTTCGCTCTTGCGCATATCCGGAAGCAGCGGCGCGATAACGCTGTCCACGTAAAGAGCCGTTGCGGATGCCGAATTCTGCGTGACCACGGTTTCTATATGGTTCGTGACGGAAATCCCCACCACCACCATGGCTGACAGGGAAAATAGGCCGCCCGCGAGCAGGAACTGCGTTGCCAGCGACAGCGCATTCCAACGGTCAACAAGGCTTGTCAGCCTGTGTGGCTTGGTGTTCCGAATGGCCCGCTCGGCAGCACGCCGCACCAGTGGCGCGATTCTGGAGAGCCGGCTAATCCGTTGTCGAACGTCGCTGAAAGACGCCATCCTAGGTGTGTAACCGATCAATCGCGATGGAACTAGGGCCTGATGAGAGGGCGAACAGCGTATCCGGCGCTTTTTTGGGCAAACCGTCTCATTGCGTCGTTCGGTAAAGCTCGGACGCGGCCTGCTTCAGTGCCGCCCGTCCATCCGGCCTCAGATACATCATGTGCCCGCCCTCCAGCACCTCGGTGCGAATGGGCTTTGCGCCGGCAAGCGAAGGAATTTGACCAAGCAGGTAGCGCGAGCCCATGTACGGCGTCACCAGGTCGCTGTAGCCGTTGACGATCAGCACGCCGAGGCTGGGGTTTAGCACGCGCGCCTGTTGAAGGTCGTCCATGACACCCGCATAGCCCTGACGCGTCGCGCTCGTCCCATAGTCCCAATTGCCGCTGACTTCACGGTTGAGAAGCCGATAGCTGATATCCGTGCGGAAGTTCAATTCATCACGCACATAGCCGACGAAAGCGGAGGTGAGCGCCGGCACGCTTCGGTCGAGCACCGGATCGGGACCCTCGACTCCCAGGCTCTCTGGCGCCACGTCCGCTGTCGCGATGTTGCCGTCATAGGCGCTGAGAACATTGCCCTTTGCCCGTGCAAACTCCTTGGCGAACAGCCCTATGGGAATGCGTGCAAAGTGCCGCTGGACGAGATCGAGCGGCAGACCGGTGATTGCGGCGACACGCTGGCTCGCCAGGCGTCCACCCTGCTCCAGCCCACCTGCCAGTGCGGCCAGATAATCGCCGAGCGCATAGCGTTCGACTTCTGCCAGCCGCTCCTGCAGGGCCGGGCCGGAAACGCCTTCGCTGTGTAGGCGCACTGCCGCCAGCGACGGCAGTTCCAGCGCCCAGTGGAGCGGCTGGAACTCGTCTGGGCGCACCAGCGTGAATTCGAGCGCCGGCGAAATCAGCACGACGCCACTCGGGCTGATGCCGATGTCTTCCTGAAGCTTCCTGGCGAGCAATGCTGCTCGAAAGCCGCCATAGCTTTCGCCAGCCAGGAAGACAGGCGATGCCGTACGGTTCGTCTGCGCCAGATAGAGCCGGATAAACGCGCCTATCGACGCGACGTCCTGGCTGACGCCCCAGAAGCTGTGTGCTTCTGTGCCGGGCGCTTCACGGCTGTAACCGGTTCCAACAGGGTCCACAAAGACCAGGTCGGTCATGTCGAGCCAAGTGTCGGGGTTGTCGAACAGCCTCTGCGGCGGCGGCAGGAAACTTCCATCGGCCGCCGTCGCCAGGACCCGCGGACCGAGCGCGCCGAGATGAAGATAAGCGGAAGCTGCTCCCGGACCGCCATTGAACACGAAGGTGATCGGGCGCCGCGGATCCGGTCCCGTTTCTTTCCCGGAATGCAGTGCATAGGCGACGTAGAAAATCTCGGCGGTGATATCGCCTTTGCCGGACGGCAATGACAGCGTGCCGGCCTTGGCCTCGTAATCGAGCGTGCGTCCGGCTATGACGATCGAATGATCGGAAGTCTGCGGCGGTGGCAGGAGCGAGAGAACCCCGCCTGTGGGCGGCGGCCGCTGGGCCGTCTCCGCGTGACCCACCCCAACTCCGGCAACCAACAGCAGAAGAGCGAGGGCGATTTCTTGCAGCTTGATAGGCATGACGTCTCCGGAGCAATTGGCTGGAAACTAGCACACCGTCGGCCGAACCAAAGTCACAGCACCGTGCGCCAGTACATCTGACAAGAAGAGGGGTCGGATTTGGAAATCCGATGCCCAGGCGGAAGATAGGGCGCGAGGGTCACGGCAGCAGCCTCAACCTCTTCCAGCAGATGCGTGCGGCGGATTGGCGGACCAAACGACTTCGTGAATTTTCTGCCGGTTGACTCGATTGGCCCACTTCCTAGGTTGGCATTCGGGGCTCCCGTGCAATCCGAAGTTGGTATGACATCTTTCCACACCCGAAAGCTTGCCTTTCTCCTTCTATCGGCAAGCGCCGCCATCCTGTCTTCCTGCGTCATGCCCGACGACACGTCGAGCACTGCGAAGGAAGACGCCACGGCGGCGGCAGCCCGCAGGGAGATGGTCGGCCTTAGCGAGGCGGACGTTCGAATGTGCGCCGGCTTTCCGACCGCCACTGCCGATGTCGGCAAATCCGGCCAGATCTGGACCTATCAGCGCGTCGTTCAACGCGGCAATCTCAACATTGTCGTTCCGACCGTGGCCATTGGCCCGGTCCCGGCGCTGGGAGGTTCCGTCAACGTCGCCCCCGGCGGCTATTGCAACACGCAAATTCGAATGGTTGACGGTCATGTTGCCGAGGTTGCCTACGCCGGCGACAACAACCTGCCGAACAACCGCGATGCGCTCTGTGTCAGCACGGTAGACGCCTGTGTCGCCTACGCCCGTCAGTATCATCCAGGCAGGACAATGGGCAGATAGCGGGATGAGTGGCATTGCCGCTGATCTGAACGCCTGAGATTTCTGGTTTGCCGGCTATTGACTATCCTCGATCCCGATCGAGCATCACCGATTTGACCTGACATTCCCCGCTCTCAACCGCCGACCCCATCGCGAATAGTGGAGAAATAGCGGTCGGTTCCGACCTGCCCGCCCTTGAGGGCAATTTCCAGCCCATCGATCGCCTTAATGCTTGAATGCGCCACACAAAGTGGCGAGCCCGGCGATGCCGGCAGCGGCATTCGCACAGTCAGCGCGTCGACGCCCATCTGGCCAAGTGCATGGCTCGACGTGTCGCCGCCGGCGATGACCACGCGCAGTAGCTTCTCTTGAAGCGTCAGTTCGCGGAGAACCTCGCCAAGGCCGCGGCCGAGCTTATGGCGGGCGCCTTCCCGGAGATCGATTTCTGCACCGCGGTCGGCCGCAGGTCCGAGCGCGGTGTAGAGGATGACGCTGCGCCCGGCCCGTAGGCTGGAGCGGCCGGTTGCCACCGCGCGCGCAATCGCGTCGTTCGAAGCCTCAGAAACCAGTTCGACCGGGTCGAGCTCGATCCCGTCGAAGCCGTCGGCCAGAGCATGACGGATCTGTCGTTCCGTCGTCGGCGAGCAGCTCCCCGAGACCACGGCAATCCTGTCGGCAGCGCCCGGCGGCGAAAAGGCGGATTTGGTATCCACGATCCGGTTCGATGCCCATTCGACCAGCAAGGCATATTCGATGCCTGAAGAGCCGACGACGAAATAACCGCCCGGCTTGCGAGCGCGCCAAATCTCCTTGCCGGCAATTGCCTGGGTTTCCAGGCTATCGACATCGACAAGCACGATACCTGAGCCATTCTCCACAAGCCGGTCGAATGCTTTCGACCGCGACGCGGACTGCAGCGTCGCCAGGTCGACCAGGCCCGAGGCGAGGCTGGTCTGGCGCGACAGATGGATCAGCAGGTCTGATTCGTCCATCGGCGTGGTCGGATGGCGGCTCATCACGGGATGGCGGTCGATGCGGAAATATTTTTCGCGATAGGCCGCGAACAGATGACCGAAGGCGGTGTAGCGCTTCAGCTGCGGCGCGCCGACCACCAGCGGCACGCCGTCTTGCCGGAAAACCGAGCGGCCGATTTCGATCGCCCGGCCGATGCTGCCGATTGCCGGGCTGGAATCGAAGGTCGAGCAGACCTTGTAGTGGCAGATCTCGGCGTTGACGGTCTTCAGCCAGGCGAAGGCATCTCGCAGATGCGTGTCCATCCACTGCGGCGTCTCGCTGCGGCTGGTGCCGGCCAGCCCGAGGGCGCGGCAATGCGCAAATTGCGAAAGCAGCGCCTCGTCCGGCTGGCGCATGAACAGGACGGTCGGCACGCCGCCGAGCTCGAGCGCCTCCATAACGTCGGTCGAGCCGGTCAGGTCGTCGCCATAGTAACTCAGAAGCAGGTTTTGCATGGCGTCAGGCCGCCTCGCCGCCGCCGAACTTCTCGATCGACCGCGCCAGCTCGACATGGCTCAAGGCATAATCCGCCAACGGAATGTCCTGGACCGCCGCCTGCCAGGCCTGCTGCACGGCGCGCACGCCGGCGCCCGGCCCGTCCGGGTGGCTGACGATGCCACCACCGCAGAGATAGAGAAGATCGACCGTCCGGCCGGTTCGCTGGAAGGTTTCAGGCGCCTGCCCGCCCCATTGGCCGGAGCCGGCGACCGGCAATGCGCAATCGGCTGGCGAAAAGATCGGCGTGGTCACCGCCTTGAAGGATTCGACGAAGGACCAGTCGGGTTCCCAGTATTTTGAGGCGATGCCGTTGATCTGGAACTGGTCGACGCCAAGCAGGCGCCAGAACTGCTGCCAGACCCTGAAATCCATGCCAAGGCCGGGATGACGGGTGAGAATGTCCCAGCCATTGCGGTGGGCATGGAGCACAAGGCTGGAGCGTTTTCGAAGGTAAGCCATGCCACCAAAGCCGATCGAATTGATGCTGACCACCGCGCAATTGCCGCCGGCCTTTGCCACCAGATCGTGGTTTCGCATCATCTCGTCGGGATCGGCATGTGAAATGCCGAACGCATACATGACCTTCTTGCCGGTCTTCTGCTCGTGGTCGAGGATCAGCGGCATGATTGCCCTCACCCGCTCCGACAGCGGCGAATAGGCCGGGCTCATCAGCTTCTCGTCGTCCTTGATGAAGTCGACGCCGGCCGCAATCAGCTCTTGCACCATTGCGGCCGTCTCGGGCGGGCGGAGCCCCAGCGCCGGCTTGACGATGGTCCCGATGATCGGACGATCCGCGACACCGGTCAGCCTGCGGCTGCCCGTGACGCCGAATTGCGGGCCCGGATGCGCGCCCCGGTACTCCTCAGGCAGCTTCATGTCGACGACACGGATGCCGGACAGGCCCCTGATCGAAAAGGTGCCGCCGATGGCGATGGTCATCAACGCCGACAAGTCGGTACCGATGGCATCCAGCGGAAAGGCGATGTCGACGTCGGCGCGCTTGACCGGGCCGTTGCGCGCTTCGGGACCGGTTTCGGGAAGAGACGGCCGCTCCGCATCCGGCAGATTCCGTATCGCCAGGACTCGCGCTGCGACCCTGGCCTTGAGCTCTTCGGTCTCGCCGGCCAGCGCGACGAAGGTTCCGGTCGACTGGTCGCTTGCGATCTTGGCCGCAAGCGCCTCGATATTGCCCGGCGTTTCGATGCGATAGGTGAGAACAATCATATTCGCGCGGCCTGCCGGGGTGGTTCGAAAAAGGTTCCTTGGCCCTTGAAATCTGGTATAATGAGTACATAAGCTTTGCAAGCCCTATCCGGCTTGGCGGTAACGGCGAGCCGGCAGCAGGCGTTCCGGAATTCACGGCGGAAATGCTAGATAGGGGCGGTCAAAGGAGTGATTCGCGACGATGAACCGTTCGGAGCCGATCGTCCGGCGCAAGCTTTCCGACGAAGTATTCTTGAGACTGAAGCGTCTGATCACCAGCGGCGAATTGTTGCCGGGTGACGACATGCCGTCGGAGCGCGAATTGATGGAGCGCTTCGAGGTCGGCAGGCCGGCGATCCGCGAGGCAATGCAGGCGTTGAGCAATATGGGCCTCGTCGCGATCTCGCATGGCGAGCGGGCGAAAGTGCTGCAGCTGACCGCCAAGTCGATCATCAAACAGGTCGACGGCGCCGCCAAGATCATCCTGTCGTCGTCGAAGGACACGCTGGAGCACCTCAAGAACGCGCGTATCTTCTTCGAGCGCGGCATGGTCAGGGAAGCCGCGGAGAAGGCAACCGCCGAGGACGTGCAGCGGTTGCGGGCAACGGTTGCCGAGCAACGCAGCCATCGTGGCGACTCGGAAGCCTTTATATCCGCCGACATGAAATTCCACACCCAGATCGCGGCAATATCCGGCAACCCGATCTATGTCGCCGTCAGCGAGGCAATGCTTGGCTGGCTAAAGGAATACCACACCGAAATGCTGATCTGGACCGGCAAGGAAAAGTTCACGCTGACCGAGCACGAAGAGATCATCGGACGCATCGAGGCCAAGGATGCGGATGGCGCCGAGAAGGCGATGATCAAGCACCTCGAACGCTCGCGTGCGCTTTACGTGATGAACTCCGGCAGCTGAAAATCAAGAGCAAGGTCCCGACCGCAGCGGCCGGCACCTTGCTCTCGGCCTACTGACTGACCACCGATCAGCCTGAGCCCGGACCGACGCAGTTTTCTGTTGCGTCTGAAACCGATGTATGTGCCGCGTGTTTTCATTCAACGATTTCAGCATTTGCATCTTCCCAGCCATGGATTTCCGCGGCCCGCTTTCGTCAGCAAGCCCGCATAGGCCCTCCTGGAGGCGCCGCGCTTGTTCTGGGATTGGCAATTCTTGCAAAGACTATGCTAGGCTTGCCATCCGAGAACGATACTGGAGTACCGCAATGGCTGACAGGGGCCTCCACGTTGTGATCTGGCTGCCGTCGAATTTCTATTCGGCCGTCGTCTCGACGCTCGTGGAAATGTTTCAGCTTGTGAATGACGTCTGCCGTTCGCAGGTTCTCTCCTGTGAGTTCGTTTCAAGGAGCGCGCCGTCGGCATCGAGCACCGGAATTTCCTTCCCGACAAAGGCTCAACCATCCCGGAAAATGGATGTCCTGATTCTCATTGCCATGCCGGGTGTCGAGATTCCGGAGCTTCTGCGCTCGCTCGACGAGGAGAGTGAGCATTCAAAACCGCTGATCGCCCTCGCGCAGCAGCAGGACGCAATCATCGCAGCACATTGCGGCGCGTGTTATCTGCTCGCCACTTCGGGATTGTTGGACGGCAAGCGCGCAACGATATCCTGGTGGCTGAAGAACGAGGCAAGCCGCCGGTTTCCGCAAGTGCGATGGGACGCTTCCCGCCTGCTCATTCGCCAGGACCGCCTTTACACATGTGGAGGCGGGTTTTCCGGACTCGAACTCGCCAGGGCTTTGCTGATCGATCTGGGCTTCGAGAAGGAAGAGCGGATCATTCGAAAACTTCTGGTTCTTCCTCCGCCGCGCAAATTCCAGAGTCCCTACGAATTTCCTCTCGACAAAATTTCGAACGACGCCAGCCCATTCGAGAACAAGCTGCGCGAGCTCTCGAAAGACAAGATGTCAGAAATCGATTTGAAATTTCTTGCAACCGAATTGGCAATGTCTTCGCGAACCCTGTCTCGCAGGTTTTTCGACGAGCTCCAGACAACGCCGGGAAAATGGATCCAGGAAAGGCGGCTGGAGTTGGCAAGGTCCATGCTTGAGGAAACGAAACTGAGTGTCTCAGAAATCTGCTATCGGGTGGGATATCAGGACGTCGCTTCGTTCAGCCGTCTTTTTTCCAAGACAACTGGAATGGCACCAGGCGAGTTTCGAAAGCAAGTCCGGTGACAAGTCGGCAGCGGAAGTGCTGCGGCTACGGGCAACCGCTACGGAACTGCGGCGATTCATGAACCCCGGCGTGACTTCAGCCAATCCGGACGATTGCGTAGGGCGTCATGACAAGACGGTCTCGGCCCGACGCGTCGCGCTGAATCTGGCGTGACGTTCGTCCATCCCAGATATTCAGAAAACCCTGATCGGAACCGAGCCCGGAAACATCGACTGGAAGGTCGTCCGGAGTAAGGTTCGCCAGCCAGACGATGATCTTGCCTGTCTGGGAGTGGCCGGCCAGTGCCAGCACCCGCGTCTCATCGGTCGTTGTCGCCGCCACATGCGCATGGCCGGCCAGATCGCAAAGTCCTTTCACCGCGTGGAAAATCGGCCGGGGTGTACCTTCTTTGACAGGTTCGCCCGACGAGGCCAGCACGCCGAATGGTCCGGTGAAGCTGCAGAGCGTCAGCATTTCGAGCCCGGCCGGCGCAACGCGCGCGGCATAGCCGATCGTCCATGCGGCCCCGAACAGCCCGGCATGGCGAGGGTCGCGGTTGGCCATGGCAATGCGCTGACCGTCGGGATTAGCCTTGGTCGCGCCGCCATAAGGGTTCTGGCGCATGGCAATGGTCGACGGCCCGATCCGATAAGGTATTGTTCCGAAGATCGTTCGTACTGACGCCGTGATGAAAGGCAACGCCTCCAGCGATTGCATGACGCTGAGATCGTCGGAGGCGTGCACGATCGGGCAGGTGCAATGCGTGACGAAATCGAGCGGGTCGGCCGGCACACGCTTGCGATTGAGTTCGGTGAAATAGCTGAACATGCCGCCGCCGAGGCGGCTGTCGGGAAAGGAGCGCCGCGCCGCGGCGTAGACGTCTTCGAGCGGCGGGCAGTGCGGCCACGCGCTGCCCGGTGGCGTCGACTGCCGGTCGACCGAGGGCGAGACGGCAATGGCCGAAAGCTTGAGCCCGGCCTGGCGCACCCTGTCGGCGACGCCTGAAAGCTCGGCGTCGAGATCGCCGTCGCCGGCAATGACACATTCGAGCGTTGTCCGGACCGGATAGGCGGCGGCGAGCCGGGCGTAGGATCGCAAGGCGTCGAGCCCATGGCCACGCGTCGGGTCGTAGTGGAACATCAATTGCTGCGGACCAAGCTCGCACAGCACCGACAACTTGCCCAGCGCCGCCTCGACCTCATCCGGGTAGATGATCACGCCAACATCCGGCAGCGCCGGTCCGGCTTGGCCGAGCGTGACGCGAATTGGTTCCGCGATTGCCGCAGCAGCCGGCACTTTCCCGCAACCCTCTATCCGCAAACTAGTGGTCTGGCGGAAGGTCTTGCCGGCAGGCAGCACATAGGGCCATGGCAGCGCGAGCGGCCGGACATAGGTCTTGTAGGAGGCATCCGACCAGTTGCGCTGGTCCTCCATCTCGAACGTGTCGCCTTGCATCCGGCATTCGGCGGTGACGCCCGGCCGGATCTCATGGGTGATCGCCCGCAGATCCTTGAAAGGCTGCCAGGCATCGATCAGCTCTGGAAGCCGCGTCGTGACCACGCTGCCATCGGTATGCTCGACCGTGACCGGGCTGCCGGCCAGCCGGGCAATTGGATGCAGGATGCAGAAGCCGCAGCGATTGGTCTCGAAATCGTTGTCGGGAAGAGCGCTCACGTCGAAGATCAGCTGGCCATCGGCCGAGCCCTTGATGGTCGCACGGAAGTCGAGCCGGCTTCCCTCTGGTCCGAAACAACCTGCCGAATAGCTGACGAAGAAAGCGTCATCGCCCTGGTCGATGATTAAATCGGTGAGCGCCGGCTCGTAGGTGCCCCAGTCGCGATCCCTGACGATGAAGGCGACGGCGCGCAGAACCTCGGTGCCGCCATGCCGGATAGTGCGCAGATTGCCGTTGGCGAAGTCCGCCGTCAGCGCGCCGGCGCGCAGCCTGACCGGTTCGGCTTCAACGGCACGTGTGCCGTAGAGGAGGAAGGCGTCGGCTGTCATTTCAGCAAGGCGTCGAGTTGCACCGGCTCCCGGCTTGCGGCCCCAGCGTACGCAGCCTCGACCAGCGCTAATGTCTTGAGGTTGTCCGCGCCCGAGGTCGCGGGCTCGGTTCCCTTGGTCAGGCAATCGACCCAATGCTTTTGAATGGCGACGACGCTTTCCTGGATGTTGTGCCACGGCCGTGATGCCCAGGCCAGCAGCGGTGGCGAGACGTCGCTCACGGCTGTCCCGCTCCTGCCGGTGACGGTGAGGCGGTAGCCCTGCGCTAGCCGGATCGTGCCGTCGCTGCCGTCGATCTCGATCAGCGTCTCCGGAAACGGCTCGGTAGCGAGCTTGCTCGCGTAGCTGCAGTCGACCACGGAAGTGGCGCCGCCCGTGTGGTCCATCAGCATCGTCGCAACGTCCTCGCCGGCAATGCCGGGATTGATGCGCGCCGTTCGCGCAGTGACGGTCGAGACGTCGCCCAGCAGGAAGCGGGCGATGTCGAGGATGTGGATACCCAGATCCTCGATGATGAAGCGCTTTCCCGTCGCCAGATAAGGCTGGCCGGAAAACACGTCATAGGCAGAGCGGAACGAGATCCGTCCGAAAAAGGGGGTGCCGATTTCGCCGCTGTCGAGCACGGTACGCACCGCCTGGATCGGAGACTGCCAGCGAAAATTCTCATGCACCATCAGCGGCACGCCGGCGTCAGCACAGGCCTTTACCATCGCCTTGGCGTCGGCAAGCGTCGGCGCAAACGGTTTTTGGCAGATTGCCGAAACGCCGTGCTGCGCCGCCATCTCCACGAGCATTCTGTGGCTTGGTGCGGTGGTGGCGATGTCGACGAAATCCAGCCTTTCGCCGGCAAACAGCGCCGCCGCGTCGGTATAGCGCCGTGCGACCCCGAACTGGTCGCCAATGATCCGTAGCCGGTCCGGATCGCGGTCGCAGATGGCGGTGATCGAGGCGCCCTCTATGTCGCGCCAGGCATGCATCTGGTTGATGGCAAAGAAGCCGCAGCCGATCAGCGCTCCACGCAGTTCCGCCATGTCAGCCGGCCTTTGCCATCTGCATCAGCGTGACACGGCTCTGCAGCCGGCGCTGTGCCTGGTCGACGACGACGGCGACGATGATGACGAGGCCCTTGATCACCATCTGCCAGAACGAACTCACTCCCATCATCACCAGCCCGTCCGAAAGGATGCCGATTACGAAGGCGCCGACAATGGTGCCGCCGATCGTGCCGCGACCGCCCGACATCGAGGTGCCGCCGAGCACCGCCGCGGCAATGGCGTTGAGCTCGAAGCTCTCTCCGGTCGCCGGATGCGAGGCCATTAGTTCGGACGAGATGATCAGCCCGACGATCGCCGCGCAGAAGCCGGAGAACATGTAGACGAACATCTTCACCATATTGACGCGGACGCCCGAAATCCGCGCCGCCCGTTCATTGCCACCAACCGCGAAGATGTGGCGGCCGAGCGGGGTGTATTTGGCGAGATAGGCCGCCCCTAGCGCAACGACGAGCAAAATCCAGAGCGCGACCGGCAGGCCGAGCAACCGGCCGGCGCCGAGAAAGCCGAATCCGGTGGTGCCGAGCTCCGGCTTGCCGACGAGATTGGGGAAAGTACGGCCGTCGGACGACAGCAGCGCCAGGCCGCGCGCGACATAGAGCACGCCGAGCGTGGCGATGAACGGCGCAACGTTGAGCCTGGTGATCAGCAAGCCGTTGACGGCGCCGATCAATATGCCGACGGCAAGCGTGATCAGCGCGATCTCGAAGACGTTGAAATAGATGGTATAGCCGACCTGCAGGTCGATGCCGTTGAGCACGAGATAGCCGGCCACCATGCCGCACAGGCCGACGATCGAGCCGACCGACAGGTCGATGCCGCCGGTGATGATGACGAAGGTCATGCCCATTGCGAGGAATGCGTTCAGCGCCACATGCTTCGACATCAGGATAAGATTGGCGGCCGATAGGAAATTGGGGGCGGCTATCGAGAAGAATAACAGCACGGCGATCAGCGCGATGAACGTCCTCGCCTTCATCAGCGTCAGCAGGACCGAGCCGCCCGACATGGAGTTGACCGCCGCCTTGGCTGGGATGTCAGTCATGCGTCTTGCTCTCCGTGCGGGACCGGTCCGTGGCCGAAGGCGGAGGCAGCGACGAGTGCGGCCTCCGTCGCCTCGGCGCGGTCGAACATGCCGGTCAGTTTTCCATTGCTCATCACCGCGATGCGGTCGGACAACGCCATCACTTCGTCGAGATCGGAGGTGGCAAACAGAATCCCCAGGCCGTCGCGCGACAGCTTGCGCATGGTGCGGAACACGTCGGCCTTGGCGCCGACGTCGATGCCGCGGCTGGGCTCGTCCATCAACAGCACCTTCGGCCCGGTGAGCAGCGCCTTGCCGATCACCACCTTCTGCTGGTTGCCGCCTGACAGCGACGAGACTTCCTGCGCCGGATCGGCGACCTTGATCGCCAGTTCGCGCACCGTCCGGGCCACCGCCTGTCTTTCGGCGGCACCGCGAATGTGGAACAGGCGCACGAACCGCGACAGGCTGGCCAGCGTCAGATTGCTGGCGACGGAGAGGATTGACACCAGCCCTTCGCGCTGGCGGTCTTCGGGGATCAGCGCCAGGCCGCGCCGGATGCGCCGCGTCGTGTCGCGCTCGTGCACTTTCTTGCCGGCAATGAATATCGTGCCCGTCGAATGGCCGTGGCGGCCCATGATGCAGTCGAACAGCTCGCTGCGTCCGGCGCCCATCAGGCCATAGATGCCGAGAATTTCGCCGGCGCGCAGCGATAGCGAGACGTGATCGACCGCAAGCCCGCCGGTGACGCGCGGCAGGCAGATGTCCTCGGCGCGGAATATTTCCTCGCCCGGCACATGGCCGTCGGCCTTGGCGAAGTCCTTGGCGTCCGAGCCGATCATCTGCCGCACGATCCACTGGGTGTCGACGTCTTTCATCTCCGCCTGGCCGGTGATGCGCCCGTCGCGCAGCACCGTGATGGTGTCGCCGATGCGGATCAGCTCCTCGAGCCGGTGCGAGATGTAGACGATTGCCACGCCGCGTGCCTTGAGGTCGGCAATCACCTTGAACAGGATCTCGACTTCCGCCGCGCTGAGCGCCGAGGTCGGTTCATCCATGATCAGGATGCGCGCATCGAGCGAAACCGCCTTGGCGATCTCGACCAACTGCTGCTGGCCGATGCGCAGATCCTCGACCAGCATGTCGGGCCGGATGCCGGCTTCCAGGCGTTCAAGGAACTCCGCCGCGCGGCGCTCCTGCTCCTTGCGGTCGATCTTGCGGAAGCGGTTGGTGATCTCGCGGGTGGCGAAAATATTTTCGGCGACAGTCAGATTGCCGAACAGATTCAGCTCCTGGAAAACCATGCCGATGCCGCGGCTCACGGCATCACCGGAAGACGAGAATGAAACCTCCTCGCCGTCCAGCAGGATGCGCCCGAGCGTCGGTTGCTCGACGCCGGCGATGATCTTCATCAGCGTCGATTTGCCGGCTCCGTTTTCGCCGACCAGCACGTTGACCGCGCCTTTGCGCACTTCGAAATTCGCCCGCTTGACCGCGACGGTGCCGGAATAGACTTTCGAGACGTCCTCCAGCTTCAGGATGACATCTTGATCGCCGCTCATGACTTCGGCCCGATCTTTGCCTCCGCCGGCGTCACCAGCGGCAGGTCCTGGCCACTGCCCGGCGTATAGGCGCCAAGTACCTCGACGCTGCGGCCCTCGAGTGCCTCGCGCGGCAGCTTGGAAAGCACGGTCTTGTCGGCATAGGCGTTGAAAGCCTTGCCGAACTGGGCGAAGTCGATCTGGTTGGTGAAATCGTTGAACTGGATGAAGTCGAGGCTGTCGCGCAGCGCGGTTCCGCGCATGGCGGGTCCGATCTGCACCCGCGCGTCCGCCTTGCCGTCGCCGTCGGCATCGACGTCCATCGTCGCCGCGCGTGACTGTGTGTTGGCTGCCACGACCTTGCCCTCGAGCCGAACGGCGAAGGTCCATGGCGAATTCGCCTGCTTCTTCGGGTTGCCGTATTTGGCGCCGGCAGCGGCGGGATCGGTCTTGGCCAAGGTGTGAACCTCGGCAAACGGCCCGGCCTTCTGCTGCAGATAGGGTATGACTTTCGCCGCCCAGATGTCCGCGACCATCTTGTCGGGATCGAATGCGGAGCCAGTGCCGCCGTTTTCCGCCGACGGCGTCGGCAGGATCTTGCAGGCGGTCAGGCTGCCTATTGCTGCGAGGAACAACGCGACAAAGATCGGCCGGGTCAGCGTGTTGAACATGTCGGCTCGTTCGGCATGGCGGTCAGGAGCACCCAGAGAAATGGAGGCAAGGGCGAAATGGAAGCAAGGGACGAACCGGAGGCTCGTCCCTTGCTGCTTGATGTTACGCCGGCTCAGTTGGTGAGCGCGAACGTCTCCAGCTTGGCGGCATTGTCGCCATTGACCAGGACGCAGTCCATCAGCTGCTTTTCCTCAGCCGGGGACTTCTTGTTCTTGATGAAGTCGTTGGCCTGCTCGACCGCCATCTGCGCCTGCGCGAAGGCCGGCTGCAGGACTGTCGCCTTGATGCCGCCGGAGGTGATCGAGTCGCGCACGTCGTTCGACCCGTCGAAGCCGACGACGATGACGTCCTTGCGGCCGGCAGCGGCAAGTGCCGCATGAGCGCCCATCGCCATCGTGTCGTTGCCGGAGATCACGCCCTTGATATCGGGATTGGCCTGGAGGATCGATTCCATCTTTGAATAGGCCTCGGTCTGGCTCCAATTGGCCGACTGCTGCGCCACCATCTTCAGGTCCGGATAGTCGTCGATGACGTCGTGGTAACCCTTGGAGCGGATGCCGGCATTGGTGTCGGATTCCTTGCCGACGAGCTCGACGAAATTACCCTTCTCGCCCATCAGCTTGACGAATTCCTGCGCGCCGAGCTGGGCGCCCTGATAATTGTTGGAGACGATCTGCGCGACGGCAACGCCGGTGGCATTGATCTCGCGATCGATCAGGAAGGAAGGAACGCCTGCGTCCTTGGCCTTCTGCACCGCGGCGACGGTGGCGTCGGCGCCGGCATTGTCGAGGATGATCGCCTTGGCGCCGCGGCCAATCGCCGTGTCGATCAATTCGGACTGCTTGTTGGCGTCGTCGTCATGGACGAGCACCAACGCCTCGTACCCGAGTTCCTTGGCCTTCGCCTCCGCGCCGACAGCTTCCGCCTTGAAGAACGGATTGTCATGCGAGGGCGTGATGATGGCGATCAAATCCGCCGCATAGGCGGGTGCGGCGGTGCCAAGCGCCAGCATGCCGGCAAAAGCCGCAAGCGTCATTCTGCGTGTCAGTTTCATGTATTCCTCCCGTTGAAAATCCGTGCCTTATCCCAAGGCTATATGCATTCGATTTCGTTAGCCGGCCGTAGGCGGCGGGTCGCGTCAGATTCACAAGCCCTTGGCCGGCTTCACCTCGACGGATCGCTCCCCCTATCCTCCACTCATCCAGCGCCTGATCCTGCTGCGAAGCTTGACGGTCCGATCCATCGAACAGCTAAGCCAACTGGTATAATGAGTCAATGACAATTTCAGGTGACATGTTCCGGAGAACGCGTTGCTGCCCTCAAGTGATGCGCTGAATGCTCGCGGCAATCTCCTCCGGCTCGAACACCCGCTTCCAGTCGTCGCGCATCAGCACCGGCTTGCCGAACTCTATCGCCTTGTTGCAGGCGTCGGAGAACACGCCTTTGGTCTCGCCGAAGATGACGGCGCCAAGCACGTTCATATGACCAAGCAGGAAGTCGAGCGCCGCCTGCTTGTCGACCCCGCGCGCCACCACCTCGTCAACGGCCTCCTTCATGACGACGAGCAGCGAGGCGCATACCGTTTCCGAAAGGCCGGGCTCGAGCAGCGCCATCTGATCGACGGTGACGCGATGCGAGCGCATGACCGGGGCCCAGATGATCTTGGCGATCGCCTCACCCTTGGTGAAATCCTCCTCCGGTCCCTGCATCAAGGCGCTGACCATGTGTTGCTTGGCCTTGACGCCGCCGAAATAGTCCTTCTTCGCCGCCATGTCGGTCTCGTCGTTGAAGATCGGCGGATGGCACGGGTGAGTGACGAAATACGTCAGGTCCGGCCGCTTCGGCAAATGCCCGGCGAAAGGTGCCGCGGCGTCGAGCACGACGACCATCGTGCCTGATGCAAGCTTGCTCTCGATGTTCGCCGCGACCTTGCCGATATGTGTGTCCGGCACCGCCAGGATCACCACATCGGCGCCATCAAGCGCCTCATCGGCGCTGACGGCATCGATGCCGAGGCCCGACTTAAGCCGCTCGCGGCCGGCGTCGCTGACCTCGACATGGCGTATCGTATAGGGAGATCCGCGAAAATTGGTCGACAGACGGTAACCCATTTTGCCGCCCGCACCAAACAGCGCAATCGTTGTCATGTGTCCGTTACTCCTGAATTCCAACGACGGCCCTGCCGATCGTCATCCCATTGACTTGTATGCACATTGCCGCCGGTCGGCGGATTAGAGAACGCAGGGGAGCCGCCGCTCAAATGACGATGCCATGGACGGTGTCTCGGGCCCCGGATGTCCAGCACAGCGCAGCTACGCGGAGCATGCTATCTTAGGTACACATTATACCAGCATACCAAATTGGCAAGCGGCCATGGCACGGCTCTGACCACTTGTTTGGCCGTCGTTTACCTCCTGTTCAACGGCAAGGAGCGATCATCGCGCTGAACCGCCGATCGGCGGAATGATTCGCAGCCGACAAAGGCCCATGCTCGAAACTTCACTCTACAGCCCGGTCAAGACCTTCCTGGAAGGCCTGGGATTTATGGTCAAGGGCGAGATCGGCGGCTGCGATCTGCTGGCGCTGAGTGCCGACTCTCCGCCGATCGTCGTCATCTGCGAGCTGAAGCTGAAGTTCAACCTCGAACTGGTGCTCCAGGGCGTCGACCGTATGGCGGCGAGCGACGAGGTCTGGCTAGCGGCATGCATGTCGGCCCGTGGCAAGGGCCGTGAGAGCGATGTGAGATACCGCAATCTCTGCCGTCGGCTCGGCTTTGGCCTGCTTGGCGTGCGACCGAACGGCGAGGTTCAGGTGCTGCTCAGCCCGACGGCATTGGCTCCGCGTCGGGATCCCCGGCGCCGCTCGAAGCTAATTGACGAACATCGGCGTCGGCAGGGAGATCCTGTCGCCGGCGGCGGCTCGCGTGCGCCGATCATGACCGCCTATCGCCAGCAGGCACTGGCATGCGCCGCAGCCCTCGCCGACGGCCCAAAGCGGCCGCGTGACTTGAAGCCCAACCTGCCGAACGCGCCCAAGATTCTGCTGCACAATGTGTATCGCTGGTTCGCACGCACCGATCGCGGGATCTACGAACTGACCGCTCAGGGCCATGAGGCGTTGCAGCGCTGGCCGCAGCCCGATCGCAGCCACACCGCTGCCTGAAACAGGCAACGCCGGATTTCGCGCCCTGCTTTCCGCGACAATCACGGCTTCCGGCAAGACATCACCTCGCTCACGGAACCATATTTCGACACGATGGTTTTGTCGTCACCGAATTGATCGTCCGCTAAGCAAACGGAAGGAACGGCCATGCGCCTATCGACGACAATTGCCACACTTTCGGCACTGGCCCTTGCCTCGCCGGTCTATGCGCAATCCGTGGGACCAGGACTTGCCCCTGTCCCGCCGACGGCCCCGCAAACCCTGCCAGAGCAAGCCACGCCCGAAGGGACCACTCCCGATCAGGCTACACCTGACCAAGCCTTCTCCGCCCAGAATTTCACCGCTGTGACAATCGTGGCGATGGAGGATCTGCCTCCTGACATCAAGGCACAGGCGGAGGCCGTCGTCACCCAGACCAGCGCCGAGGATTTGCGCATCCTGCAAAGTTCGATCGACGCATCGCCGCAGGCGGCATCGGCGCTGGCGGCGAACGGGCTTAATTCCACGCAGGTCGTCGCAGCCAATATCGATGGCGACGGCACCCTGACGCTGATCATCCAGACGACGACGTGAGCGGCTGAAAGCGGACAAGCCGGCTCCGGCACGGAACCAAAGCCCGCTTGATCGCGGAGGACTGTCATGGCCGAGGCTGCAGTTCGCAACTTCACCATCAATTTCGGGCCACAACATCCCTCCGCTCACGGCGTCCTGCGGCTGGTGCTCGAACTCGACGGCGAGATCGTGGAACGCGCCGATCCCCATATCGGCCTGCTGCATCGCGGCACCGAAAAGCTCATCGAGTACAAGAACTACCTGCAGGCCTTGCCCTATTTCGACCGGCTCGACTACGTCGCGCCGATGAACCAGGAGCATGCATTCTGTCTCGCCGCCGAGAAGCTCCTCGAAATATCGGTTCCGAAACGCGGACAGCTCATCCGCGTGCTTTTCTGCGAAATAGGCCGGCTGTTATCGCACCTCCTCAACGTCACCACGCAAGCCATGGACATCGGCGCGCTGACGCCGCCGCTCTGGGGTTTCGCCGAGCGCGAGAAGCTGATGGTCTTTTATGAGCGCGCGTCCGGCGCCCGCATGCACGCGAATTATTTCAGGGTCGGCGGCGTGCATCAGGATCTGCCGCCGGAACTCCTAGACGACATCTGGAAGTTCTGTGATCCGTTCCTCAAGGTCTGCGACAATCTCGAAGAGCTGTTGACCGAGAACCGCATCTTCAAGCAGCGCAATGTCGATGTCGGGGTGATCGGCCTCGATGATGCCTGGGCCTGGGGCTTTTCCGGCGTGATGGTGCGCGGATCGGGCGCGTCCTGGGACCTGCGCAAGGCGCAGCCATACGAATGCTATTCGGAGATGGATTTCGATATCCCAGTCGGCAAGCATGGCGACTGCTACGACCGCTATCTCGTCCGCATGGAGGAAATGCGCCAGTCGGTCCGGATCATGCGGCAATGTCTGGAAAAGTTGCGCTCACCAGAAGGCCAGGGACAGGTCGCGATTCCGAGCCACAAGATCACGCCGCCGCCGCGTGCCACGATGAAGCGCTCGATGGAAGCGACGATCCACCACTTCAAACTTTATACCGAAGGCATTCGCGTGCCGAGCGGTGAAGTCTATGCCGCCGTCGAGGCGCCGAAGGGTGAATTCGGCGTCTACCTCGTGTCGGACGGGGGCAACGTTCCCTACCGATGCAAGATCCGCGCACCTTCCTTCGCCCACCTGCAAGCGATGGATTTCCTGTCCCGAGGCCATATGATCGCCGATGTTGCCGCGATCATCGGCTCGCTCGACATCGTGTTCGGAGAAATCGATCGCTAGTTTAGCCAGGTCGCAGGATCTTCCCCGATCGCAGGATCATTCGTCGTTAGTAGCCGCGCAGGCAGGCCTGGACGGCGCTCGACCGCCGGTCAGACGAAGGCTCTCACCTGTGGCGGGCCAGCTCAAATTCTCACATCAAAGACGGACGCATGGCCGCGACAAGGCGCAGCCAAGCGTCAAGGAGTTTCACAATCTGCGCGGCCCGACGGCGCACGAGCCCTTCCAAGTTCGGAAGCGCTCTCCACGGCGCGGAAAGAACGCGTGTTCCGCCGTTCCTCGTACCGCCTCAATGCACGATCAAGCCCTTCATCCAGGCAACAAATCTGTTGCCGCGAACTATCCCGCGCACCCTGGCAGCGGCCCATCTCGCTTGCATCGTAGCGCCGACATGGCAATGGCAGACGATTTGGTGCAACTGCCGGTCGCTCAGTTCGAAGAAGCGCTTTGCCTCACCATAGGTATCATCGCTGAGGCCCATGGCACGCAGAACCGGATCCTCGAAGGCGACAGTGAGCGGCGTCCCAGCGCCACGCGATCTGTCGCGCGCTTCCCTGTTCATATATTCGGTGCCTGGAAGCGCCCCAAGGCATCGCGTCGGGTTTTGTTCGAGAAGTTCCGCCCAACGTTCAATCCGCTGGGTTCGAGTCATCGCCGGATACGCCGCGAAGGACTCAACTTCCGCGACGGCCTGCAGTTGGTCGAGTGTTTGATGTTTCATGGTCGGCTCCTGTCGACAGGTGAATTCGCCCACGCCTACATGAGCAATTATCGCGCCATGGAGCGCTGACAAGACCGGACCGCCGCAACATGAGGCGTACGGATCACCTGCCCGGTGAAGCGGCGCTCGAATTCCGACGCGCCCCCGCCTGTGTTCGATGTCGACCCGTTAACCGAACCCGTTTCCGGACAGGAACTTTTGCGGAAGCTTGCCGTTTGGCTTTGCGTCCGCTTCGGCGGCTGCAATATCAATCTTGAAAGCAATTCCGTTGGACACGAAGCCTCAACGCGTCGAGCAAGACGTCGAGCCTGTGAATGAAACCCGGGAGCAACCGGCCCCGGTTCGAGAATCTCGTGAGCGATCGGCAGAGCCCCGGCAGGAAAAACCCGACGGGAATGCCTCGCAACGAAAGGCCGGTCTGCTCGGGTTTCCCAGGCGCCATCCCTATGCGGCCGCAGCCATCGCGCTTGCGCTGTTGCTCGTCGCGGCAGGCATCGCGATCTGGTGGCTGAACGCTCGCCAGTACGAATCGACCGACGACGCCTTCATAGATGCGCGCATAGTGACGATCGGTGCGCAAATAGCCGGCCGCATTACCGAGCTGGCGGTTACCGACAATCAGCACGTACAGGCGGGCGATGTCCTCCTGCGTATCGACGACAGCGACTATCAGGCAAACCTGAAGCAGGCCGACGCCGGCGTCGCCGCGGCCGAGGCCGAAATCGTCAATGTCGCCGCGCAGATCGAGGCTCAAAAAGCAAAGGTAAACGCTGCCCAGAGGCAGGTTGCACAGGCCAAGGCAGCGCTGGATTTCGCCAAGGCCGAGGATCAACGCAATCGCGAACTCCTGGCCAGGGGCACGGCAACGCAGCAGCAGGCGCAGCAGGCGGCATCGACGTTGCGTCAGGACCAGGCTGCGCTGGACAGCGCCGAGGCCAATGTCGCCTCGGCAAAAAGCCAGGTTTCGGTCTTGCAGGCACAGGCCAGGAGTGCCGAGGCGCAGCTCGAGCAGGCCAAGGCCAGCCAGGAGCAAGCCCGCACGACGCTGTCACGCACAACTATCACAGCACCCGCAGCCGGGCGGGCAACGAGCATTTCTGCGGCTAACGGCACCTACGCCCAACCTGGCCAGGTATTGATGATGTTCGTTCCCGACGAGGTCTGGGTGAAGGCCAATTTCAAGGAGACGCAGCTCGATCTGATGCGGCAGGGACAGCCGGTCGACATCGATATCGACGCCTACCCGGACAAGTCCTTCCATGGTCGCGTCGACAGTATTCAGGCCGGCAGCGGCACCGCCTTCAGCCTCCTGCCGGCCGAAAATGCCACCGGCAATTACGTCAAGGTGGTGCAGCGCGTGCCGGTCAAGATCGTCTTCGACAAGCCGCCGGATGTGCTTCTCGGGCCAGGCCTGTCGGTGGTGCCGACGGTCAAGGTGCGATGAGCGGCGAAACCGCCAGAAATCAGGGTGAAAGCCGATCCGCCGCCGGGACGCACAATCCCTGGCTTATCGCCGTCGTCGTCTCCATCGCCACTTTCATGCTGGTGCTCGACACCTCGATCGCCAATGTCGCCCTGCGCAACATCGCCGGCAGCCTGGCGGCCGGAATGGACGAAAGCACCTGGGTGATTACCACCTATCTCGTTGCCAACTCGGTGATCATCCCGGTCAGCGGCTGGCTGGCAAGCGTCATCGGCCGCAAGCGCTACTACATGCTCTGCGTTGCGACCTTTA
Source organism: Mesorhizobium sp. M0898 (assembly GCF_040319695.1). Lineage (NCBI taxonomy): Bacteria > Pseudomonadati > Pseudomonadota > Alphaproteobacteria > Hyphomicrobiales > Phyllobacteriaceae > Mesorhizobium > Mesorhizobium sp. M0898. Next base: position 164,722 of record NZ_JAMYOE010000003.1, read on the forward strand.
CCGTCGCGTCGCTGCTGTGCGGACTGGCGCCCAACCTGGAACTGCTCATCCTGTTCAGGGTCCTTCAGGGACTCGGCGGCGGCGGCATGGCGCCAAGCGAGCAATCGATCCTTGCCGATACCTTTCCGCCAGAAAAGCGCTCGCAGGCCTTCGCGCTTTACGGCATTGCCGTCATCGTGGCACCGACGGTCGGGCCGACGATCGGCGGCTGGCTGACCGACCATTTCTCCTGGCACTGGATCTTCTTCATCAACGTGCCGTTCGGCATCCTGTCGCTGGCCCTGGTGCAATGGCTGTTGGTCGAACCGGACGTACTCGAACGCGAACGCAAGGAACGGCTGAAAGGCGGCCTGAAGATCGACGGGATCGGGTTCGTCCTGGTAGCGACGGCATTGGGGTGCCTGGAGATTTTTCTCGACCGGGGCCAGCGCTACGATTGGTTCGCCTCGGATTTCATCACCACTTTCGCAGTGATTTCCGCGATCGCGTTCCTGCTGCTTATCCCATGGGAACTCAGTCGCAGCGATCCGGTCGTCGACATGCGCCTATTATTCACGCGCCAGTTCGGCACGGCGTTCCTGGTCATGATGGCGGTCGGTGCTATCCTGTTCAGCACCACCCAGATCGTGCCTCAGCTGCAGCAGACGACATTTGCCTACACCGCGACGCTCTCGGGCCTTTCGATGATGCCGGGCGGCATCGCCATGTTGATCTTGATGCCGGTGTCCGGATTTGTAGGCAGCATCGTGCAGCCCAAATATCTGATCATGATGGGCATGTCGGTGGTCGCAGTGGCCCTTTGGCATATGACCTCGCTTACTCCGGACGCCAGCTTCCGCTTCTTTGCCTTTGCCCGTGTTTTCCTGATGGTCGGGCTGCCGTTCCTGTTCATTCCCATCTCGACCGCGGCCTATGTCGGCCTGCCCCCGCAGAAGACCAACCAGGCATCTGCGCTGATCAACGTTGCACGCAATATCGGCGGCAGCATCGGCGTCTCGCTGTCCAACACCGTCATTGCGCAAAGCTCCCAGATCCATCAATCGAATCTGGTCGGCCACACCGTGCAGTCGTCGCCCGCCTATCAGCAGGCGCTTCGGAAGGCGACCGAGCATTTCGTCGCCCAGGGTTCGCCAATGGTCGAGGCGAAGCAGCAGGCGATCGCCTGGCTTGGTCAGTTGATCGCTCGCCAGGCCACGCTGCTCGCCTATGTCGATGTCTTCCGCTACTGCGCGGTGGCAACCGCCCTGCTCGTTCCGCTGGCGCTGCTGCTGCGGTCAAGCAAGTCAGGCGGCAGCCAGCCGAATCCGGAGATGGGCTGACCCGCAGGCGCGACGGTGTAGTTCCAAAAACGGGCAAGCCGGGAACCAGCCGACCCGTTGCGTTGTTCTGCGCCAAGAGGAGATGATTACGATGGCCACTATTCCCACACCCGAGCCAACACCGACCCCGGTGCCACCGCCTCCCATCCCCGATCCCAAGCCCGTGCGTGAGCCGGACCCCGACAGGCTCCCCGACGAAGATCCCGTTCCCAACCCGGATGAAAACGACATTCCACCGAAGCGGATGGCTGTTACCCGGCAAGTGCCATGATCGTTCTGCAGCGTGCACGGGCGATTGCTTGCGCCAGTGGCGCTGCCTGTCAGATTTCGAGCATGGCGTAGGGGCGGCCCGTCGGCTTGGCGACATGCATGGCAACGTTATAGACCGACGCCCCGCCCGGCGTACGGCCCTCGTAGGCGCCGCGATGCGCATGACCATGCACCACCGCACTGACCTGGAACCGGTCTATTGTTTCGGCCAGGCGTGACGAACCGAGAAATGGGAAGATCTCCAGCGGCTCGCCTTCGACCGTCTCGACGACAGGCGCGTAGTGCAGAACGACAAGCGTGCGTTTGGCGCGGACCTGCCGCATCGCGTTTTCAAGCCGCATCGCTTCGTTCACGCTTTCCGCCACCATCGACTTGATGGCCGGTTCGCCGAAGGAGCCGAGCATGCGCGATCCAAAACCGCCAACGAAACCCTTGACCCCGACGAACCCGACCTCGTGAATCTCCGTCGCCTCGCCATCGAGCAGATGAACGCCCGCCTGGCGCAGAATGTCGGTGACCTGCTCGACGGCGCCTGACTCATAGTCGTGGTTGCCAAGTACGGCGACGACCGGGATCGTGCAGGCACGCAGTTCCTCGGCAAGGATTTCGGCCTCCCGAGGCTTGCCGAGATTGGTAAGGTCGCCGGTCAGCACGAGAACCTGGGCTTCGCGCGACATCTCGCCGAAAAGATCGCGGTACGACGCCTGGTCCTCCTTGCCGACATGCAGATCGCCGATGGCGGCGATCTTGAGTGTGCCGCCGTTTTCCGCCTTTGCCGAAGCAGGTTTGAGTTCGTCAGCCATCGCTATATTCTCCTTCACCGCCGACGTCGGCAAAGCCCCATTCCTTGACGTCGATCTCATAGTCGGTTCGTGAAAGCATGCGCCCGCGGCAGATCCGCATCCGGGAAGGCGGCAGTTCGCGCTGTTTGGCCAGCCGGTCGAGCAATTCGTCGAGCAGCCACGCCGGCACACGGTCTCGCTCCGTCGGATAGATCCATCGGAAGTTCAAGAGATGCATCAGCAAGACTTCCCAATGGACTTCCATGTAGGAAAGCAGCCTTTGCCAATCGATCTGGTCGTGCGCCTTGAGGATGGTGTGCGCGACGTCGGCGCCATCGTGGCGGCGGCGGTCCTGGATGAAGCTTTTGGACCAGATAAGCTCGGTTGGGCCGATGATCCGCACCTGGCTGCCCAGCAATTCGCCCTGACGGGCGTGCTCCAGCCACAGGTCGTCGACGGGCATTGTGCCGTTCATCGAGGCGAAAATGACGTCGAAAAAATGCGTGCCCTTGAACACTTTGCCGAGCCACCGGTCGTCCTCGACCACGACGGCGTAACCGATCCGCTTGAAATGGGCGAGGATGCGCGGGCAGTCGCCGGCCTTGCAGAAAATATCGAGATCCTTGGTCAGGCGGGTGATCCCGGTATAGGCGCTTACGGCATAGGTGCCGGCGACGAGAAAGGGGATGCCGGTCGTGACAAGCTCGCGGATCGCCTCGATATAAAAGACCTCCGCTTCGGCATTGCGAGGCGTCGGGGCGGCTTTTGGATCGACCGACGGAACGGATGCCGGGATGGCGCTTTCCGGTGGGGGATTAATGATCATAGCTATGGCTCCTGGCCCGGCAGACCAGCAGCCGCCTGTATCTAATAGCCAAGCACGCCCGATGGTTCCCGCCGTTACGCGGCACTGCCGCTCCCGCCGCTGCATCAGGCGAACACATCGCCGTCGCAGGCCTTCGAAGCGGTCATGGCTGTCGCCGTCGCGGCAGTGATGAAAAGACATGCGACCGGTTATTTTGGCGTCAGGATCGCAGTGCAATCAGCCTCAAGCGCGTCGAGGCGGAGTAGGCCCGCTATCATCCTCAGGTCCGGAAAGGATTGGCTTCAACATGGTTCCGGAGCTGTCGGAGGCGCTGCGCACCCGGCGCAACAGCCATTTGAGCGCCCGTAGCCAAACCGACTCTGTTTTCCGTAACGGTGCAGGCGGCGTGGCGAAAAGGCCATTCTCCATTTTGTAGTTCCTCACAGTCTCAGTCCAAATCAGCGTTCTTCAACGAGCAAAGCTTGTGTTGGTTCCGCGTCGCCATCGGCGGGAGCACGGGCTGGACGGGGCGAGGCCATCATTGGCGGGTTCGAGCGGGCTAGCCTTCTGCAGGGAGATCAGCGCCTCGCGAGATCAGCCTCGGCGATCAAGTGGCGGAATTCAGCTACCAGCCGGCGGGATTCGGCTCGTATCCTGATGCGCCGGCTCTGGACACGACCCGCGAAGGCTGAAATTGTGATCGTATTTCCAGTTGCAAATTTGGTTGGGCTCGGCGGGGATGGCGCTGGTTTCTGAAGACATTGCCCGCCATCCGGCGCTGCGTCGCCATGTCCAGGCTCAGTCGCGGACGCTTCTCCAGACCTATGAAGCGAACCCGCGGCTGGCTTCCGTATTCGCCACGCAACAGCGTTGGCTGATGGCCCATATCGGCCTTGGCTTGTATTTCAATCGAGAGCCGGACGATCATCGCAAGGGCCTTACGTCCGCACGGTTCATGGACGACATCTGCCGGCATTCGGTGGCCAGCCGCAACACCGCCGACGCCTTCCTGAAGGAGATGCTGCATTACGGCTTCATCCGGCATCTGCCGATCAAATATGGGCGCATCCGCCCCTTTGAGCCGACCGCGGGCACTCTGGAGACGGTTGCCGGCTGGGTCATGGCTCATCTCAGAACGCTGGACAGCCTGGACAGCGGATTTCGACTGGCTGCATTCGTCGCACAACCGGACATGCTCGCCAAACTGCAGCCGCTGGTGGCCGACGGCCTGCTTTCGTCGCATGCCGTGCGGGAGCCGAGACAGACCTTTTCCTTATTCACCTGGCTCGACAATGGCGGCATCGTCATGGATTGGCTGATGTCCGGCGTCGACCCCGATCATGCCGACCTGGGCCGAATCCCGACCGGTGTCGTCTCAATCGGAGATTTCGCGAACTGGCTCAAGCTTTCCCGGACCCACCTGTCACGCAAATTGGGCGATGCCGAAGAACTCGGCAGCGTCGGCTGGTTGGGCCAGCGCGGTCACTCGGTCATGTGGGTGTCGAGCGAGTTCTATCAGGAATACATGACCGCCCAGGCGGTCAAGCTCGCCATCATCGATGCAGCCTTCGATAACTGTGTTGTAACTTCGCAAGCCAGCTGAACCGCGAGCCGACCGCCGTCGTGGCAGCCTTGGCGCCGCCGCGACGGAGGTCCGGCATTTCAATCGATGTCGAACGACACGCCCTGCGCAAGCGGCAGCGCCTTGGAATAATTCACCGTATTGGTGGCGCGCCGCATATAGGCCTTCCAGGCATCGGAGCCGCTCTCGCGGCCGCCGCCGGTTTCCTTCTCGCCACCGAAGGCACCGCCGATCTCGGCCCCTGACGTGCCTATATTGACGTTGGCGATACCGCAGTCCGATCCGTCGACGCTAAGAAAGCGCTCGGATTCCTGCAGGTCGCGGGTAAAGATCGAGGATGACAGCCCCGCTCCCACCGCATTGTGTTCTTCTAGCGCGGTGTCGAAGTCCGAATATTTCATCACATAGAGGATGGGCGCGAAGGTTTCCTCTGTCACGGGCGAAACCTGCCGCGGCATTTCGACCAGCGCCGGACGCACATAGTAGGCGTCGGGGTGACCGTTCTCGACCCGCATTCCGCCGGTTATCTTACCGCCATGCGAAGCCGCCTCCTCCAGCGCCTTCTGCATATTCTCGTAGGCAGCCTTGTCGATCAGCGGGCCAACCAGAGCGCTTGTCTCCAGCGGATTGCCGACCGAGACGCTCTCATAAGCCTTCTTCAGGCGCGGAACGAACTGGTCATAGACGCTCTCATGCACGAACAGGCGCCTGAGCGTCGTGCAGCGCTGGCCGGCCGTGCCCATGGCGCCGAAGGCGATAGCGCGGAGCGCCATGTCCAGATCGGCCGTCGGGCAGACGATGCCGGCATTGTTGCCGCCGAGCTCCAGCACCGCACGGGCAAAGCGCTTCGCCAGCCGTGGGCCGACATCCCTGCCCATGCGCGTCGAGCCGGTGGCCGAGACCAGCGGCACCCTGGGATGATCGACCAGGATCTCGCCGACGGCGCGATCGCCGATCAGCACGGGCGCCAGTCCCTGCGGCGCGTCAGCACCGAAACGCTTTACCGCGCGTGCAAAAATCGCCTCACAGGCGAGCGCCGTCAGCGGTGTCTTCTCCGACGGCTTCCACACCACCGCGTCGCCGCAGACCAGCGCAAGTGCTGCGTTCCACGACCACACCGCGACCGGAAAGTTGAAGGCCGAGATGACGCCTACGACGCCGAGCGGATGCCAGGTCTCCATCATGCGATGGCCGGGACGCTCGGTGGCGATGGTCAGGCCGTACAATTGCCGGGAAAGACCGACGGCGAAATCGCAGATGTCGATCATCTCCTGCACTTCGCCAAGACCTTCGGATGGGATCTTGCCGACTTCGATCGATACCAACCGGCCAAGCTCGGCCTTGTGTGTGCGCAATTCCTCGCCGAGCAGCCGCACCAGTTCGCCACGCTTGGGAGCTGGCACCTGCCGCCACGCCAGGAAAGCCTTGTGGGCATTGTCGATGGTCGTTGCCGCATCGGCCGGCGAGATGGTCTTCAGCGCGGCGATCTGCTCGCCGGTCGCCGGGCTGCGCACGATGAGGTCGCCGCCCGTAAGCGCGCGCTCGGCAACGCCCAGTTTCGCCAGAAGCCCGGCCGTTTCCTTCGCAATCGTCATTTTCATCCCTTTCAGATTCCGTCGCTCATATGGCGTCGGTCCAAGCCTTGCGCCATACCCGCTCCCTGCCGGTCGGCACACCAGGCGCTGTCATGGCGTGGCATTACGCGTTTCAGGGAGAAATCGCCACCCCGGCATGGTCCAAGCCGGCGTCCGACTGTTGAACCAGCCAGATAGAGCGAATCAGTGTGCCGTCTTGGCGGTTTCCCGCACGGCGCTTTCTTTCATCAGCCGGTCGATATGCATGCGGATATGCGCTGCCTCGGCGGCCGTATTGGCAAGCGCGATGGCGCGGTCGAAAGCGACGCGCGCCTCCTCGCCGCGGCCAAGCTGCATCAGCAGTCCGCCCTTGAGGCCGAAGAAATGGAAATAGCCGGAAAGCCTTCCCTCCAGCGGCTCGATCATGGCGAGTGCGGCTTCCGGTCCACGCACCTTGGAGACCGCGACGGCGCGGTTGAGCGTCACCACCGGCGACGGCTGCATCTGCTCGAGCAGGCCGTAGAGCAGGTCGATCTCGTTCCAGTCCGTATCCTCGGGCTTTTCCGCCCGCGCATGCAGTGCGGCTATCGCCGCTTGTACCTGGTAGGGACCGGGCTTGCGATGGCGCAACGCCTTATCGACCAGCGCCAGGCCTTCATCAATCATCTTGCGGCTCCACAGGCTGCGGTCCTGGTCTTCGAGCAGCACGATCTCGCCGTTCTCGTCGAAGCGAGCCGGCGAGCGTGCATGCTGCAGCAGCAACAGCGCCGTCAGCCCCATGATCTCCGGCTCGGTCTGGAACAGCCTGAGCAGCAGCCGGGCCAGCCGGATCGCCTCTTCGCAAAGCGGCGCACGCGCCGAAGCCTCGCCGCTGTTGCTGGAATAGCCTTCGTTGAAGATCAGGTAGACCATGGCGGCGACGGCGGCGAGCCGTTCGGAGCGCTCGACCGCTCCCGGCGTCTCGAACGGCACCCCGGCGTCGGCGATACGCGCCTTGGCGCGCGTGATACGCTGCTCCATTGCGCTTTCACCGACGAGGAAGGCGCGGGCGATCTGCTTGACCGTCAGGCCGGAGACGATGCGCAACGCCACCGCGATCTGCTGTGTGGCCGGCAGGTCGGGATGGCAGCAGATGAACAGCAGCCGCAAAATATCGTCGCGGTAATGCGCCCCGTCCAGCCGCTCGGCGACGTCGCTCTCGGCATCCTCCAGATCGGAGATCTGGTCCTCCTCCGGCAGCGGCGCCTGCTTGGCGCGCTTGCGCACCGCATCGATGCCGCTGTTGCGGCCGACGAAGATCAGCCAGGCTGCCGGATCGCGCGGCGGACCGTTTTTCGGCCAGTTGTTCAGTGCCCTCAGGCAGGCGTCCTGGAATGCTTCCTCCGCCGCGTCGAGGTCGCGGAAGTAGCGCAGCAATGCCCCCATCGCCTGCGGGCGAGCGGTGCTGATTGCCGTGCTGATCCAGGCGAGTTCGGTCATGCGGAAACCTTGGCGGGATTGAAGAGCGAGACCGGCCGGATTTCGTAGGAGCCGCCGCTCGGGTTGACCTCGGAAAGCTCGCGCGCGAAGTCGACGGCCTCATCGAGGTCGGCGCATTCGAGCGTGTAAAAGCCGAGGAACTGTTCCTTGGTTTCGGCAAACGGGCCGTCGATGACGATCGATTCGCCCTTGACCTTCCTCAACGTCGTCGCTGCGGTCGTCGGCAAGAGCCGCGCCACCGGGCCAAGCCGGCCCGCCTGGGCATATTTTTCCTGCACACCCAGGAGTTTTTCCATGACGGCGTCGTCCTGCTCCTTGCTCCAGGAGCAGACGACGTCTTCGGAGGCATAGCAGAGGATCGCGTAGAGCATGGGTCGTCCTTTTCTCTGTCAAAGGACGAAACACTAGGACCGATGCCGACATGGCGTCGACAAAAAAACGCTCCGTCCGGCGTCAGCCCTCTCTTGCCTTCAGCCATCTCAAGACCAAGGCCTCCTCGTCGTCGAGCCCGGCGATCGAGCTCTTGCCTTGGTTGGCATCCGCCATTTCGTCCAGCAGCCGTCCTTCGGGCCAGGCGCGGAACACTTCCGGATGGATGTAGCATTGGCGACAAACCGCGCGCGTATTGCCGAGCCGCTCGGCAACCTTGTCGATGACATTGTTCATCACCCGCTTTTGCTGCGCCTGGCTTTCCGGACGTTCGGTTTGCGCAAACAGCGACGCCGCATGGATGGTGCCACCCCAGGTTCTGAAGTGCTTGGAGCTGAACTCCGCTCCGGCGTTCTCCCTGATATAGCGGTTGACGTCGTCTGAGCGCACCGGATGCCTGTTTCCGTCCTCGTCGAGATACTGGAACAGTTTTTGGCCCGGCAGGTCCTGCGCTCCACGCACGACCTTGGCAATCCGGCGATCGACAAGCTTCAATCTCCATTCCTTGCCGGATTTACCGATGAAGGCAAAACGCAGGCTCGAGCCCTTGATGTCGACATGGCGGTCACGCAGCGTGGTCAGCCCAAAACTCTTGTTGTCGCGGGCATAGGCGGCATTGCCGACACGGATCATCGTGTTGTCGAGCAGCCAGACGATAGCCGCAACGACGCGTTCCAGCGGCAGGCCGTGACGGCGCAAATCGACGTCGATCTGCCGCCGCAGTTCGGGCAGGCTTTCGGCGAAGGCGATCAGGCTCGAATATTTGACGCCGTCACGCTCCTCCGCCCAGTGCGGGTGATAGCGGTATTGTTTGCGGCCGCGCTGGTCCCGACCGGTCGCCTGGATGTGACCGTCGGCATCCGGCGAGATCCACACATCCGTCCAGGCCGGTGGAATGGCGAGCGCCTTGATGCGTGCCAGCGCCTCCCCGTCGACAATCCGCCCGTCGGGTCCTTTGTACGAGAACCCCTTGCCCGAACGCAGCCGGCGAATACCGGGTTCAGTGTCGGTGACATAGTTGAGCGAGGCCCGAACGGCCGAGGCTTGCGCGCCGTTCTCCAGCGCTCCGTTGTGCGGCACCGCGTTTTTTGGTGCAGCTTTCCTCACAGCCGATTGGCCAGACGACGACCCGGATTTGTCCAGCATGTCCTCTCCACGGAATTTCCGTAGATAAGCCGCTTGCCGGCTGCGGGTTCCAACGCCTCTTGATCTCTTGGTTCCAGAACAGCCTATCGACGTCGCCGTGCAACGAAGACGTGCGTCGTCACGCCTTTTCGAGCACGACCGGAATGACGTCGACCGCCTGCTCGCCGACCTGCCCGCCGGTGGTTTTCAGCACGCCGACGATCGGCGCCACATCGGAGTAATCGCGGCCGTAGCCGACCGTGATATGGTCGTTGCTTGCCCGCATGCCATTGGTCGGATCGAATTCCTGCCAGCCGGCATCGCGCCCGCACCACACCTTGACCCAGGCGTGCATGGCGTCGGCACCTTCGAGCCGCGGCTTCCCGCGCGGCGGGATGGTGCGCAGGAACCCGCTGACATAGCCCGCGGGAATACCGAGGCCGCGCAGGCCGGCGATCATGATGTGGGAAAAATCCTGGCAGACGCCGCGCTTCAGGCCAAAGGCGTCGCTGGCCCGCGTCTGCACGGTGGTCGCCTCGCCGTCATAGGTGAAATCGCGGTGAATGCGGTTGCACAGAGCCATGGCCGTGCCGACTGTCGAACTGCCGGCACTGCCTTTCGCATAGGCAGTGATTGCCGCGTCGATGCCGGCATGATCGCTGGCGGCCAGAAAGTGATGCGGCGAAGCCGGCGCCAGCGAGTGCACTGCGCCGAGTTCTTCCCTCAGCCGGCGTATGTCCGGCGATACGTCGAGCCCGGGTTCGGGCCGCGACACTGAAACACGCGCGCTCATCCTGATGTCGAGCGCATCATGCGCGTCACGAAAGGCGATCGAGGTGACACTGTTGCCGAAAAAGTCGGAAAAGTCGGAACGTTCGCTGGGCGCCGGCACAAAAGACAGTGAAGCGGCAATGACGCGCTGCACGCCAGGGATGGTCGGCGGCAGCACGCGCACCTGATGGCGGCCGCCGCCGGCCGCCGCATCATAGTCGTAACGCAGGTGAAGCCTGATGTCGTAGAGCATGCTGTCTCTACCCGAAATAGGCTTTGGCGAGGCTGTTGTAGAGCCCGCCGATTTCATTGGCGAGATCGCCGAGGGCCTTGGCCGTCATGTCCGAGGGCTCCTTGATGGCGATCGACGTGTTGAGCTGCAGGATTTCCTTGGCCGCCGGCGACATATGGCCTTCAGCGCCGACAGCGGGCAGCAGCGCGATTTCGGCTTTCAGCCGTTCGAGCTGGAAAAGGATTGAGCGCGGGTTGAGCGGATCGAGCGCCAAAAGGTCGACCACCGTGCGCCGCCCCGCCTGCACCGGATACTGCCGACGGTGGGTCATGACGCTGTCGCCGATCTCCAGCATCATGTCGAGCGCACCTTCCGGCGCCTGGGCTCTGGTCAGCCGGGCGAGCGTGCGGGCTATCTGGATGCCGCGTTCGAGCCTGCGGCCGATTTCCAGGAAACGCCAGCCGGCAAAGCGGTACATGTTCTCGTGCAGCAGGCCGGAAAACCCGGCCAGCTTGCGCAGGATGACCGTCATTGCCCTTGTCGCGTCGTCGCCCGGCGCCACTGTCGCGGCAAATTGATGGATGGTCTTCGACAGATCCTTCAATGCCAGCCAGCCATCGGGCGAGAAGCGGTCGCGGATCTGCCCGGCGCTGTAAACGGCGCTGTCCAGCGTGCCGATGAGCCCCAATGGGATTGCCGTTTCGACGTCGATGCCGAACGGCGCGAGATAGTCGCTGATATCGGCGAGCAGCGGCATCTCGGGATCGGATGTCTCGGCCAGCCGCACATGGTAGGCGCGCAGGATGCGCACCGTGTCTTCCGATCGCTCGATATAGCGGCCGAGCCATGTCAGGTTCTCAGCCGCGCGGCTGGGCAGACTGCCCGGCAGGGTTCGGGTGAAGCTGTCGTGCTCCTGCGGCAGCAGCGTCTCGCGCTCGACCGGCCTGTCGCTGACCACCCAGACATCCGCCGCCTGGCCGCCGCGCTGCATGGCGATGGCCGTCGGGTCGAGCGAAAAGCCGACACGGGCAAAGCCGCCCGGCATCACCGTCCAGCCTTCCGGCGTCCGCGCCAGATAGACGCGCAGGCTTGCCGGCCGCGGCTCCAGCCAGCCGCCGACATAGACAGGCGTGGTCGACAGCGTCACCGCTTCCTGGCCGACGAAGTCGCCGCCGTCCCGTTCGATCCTGGCGACGAGCTCGGCCCGTTCCTCGACCGACAGCGCTGACCCGAGCTTGGTCGAGCCGTCGTCCTCGAAGGCAAGCCGCGTCGACAGCGCCGGGCCGATCACCATGCTATCGATGTTGGCGAGCACATGTTCACGCTCCGTCTCCTGCCCGCACCACCATGTCGCGACCGTCGGCAGCAGCAGTTCCTCGTTGCGCAGGGCGCGCGAAATCTTGGGCAGGAAGGCGAGCAGCGCGCGCGTCTCCATCAGGCCGGAGCCCAGTGCATTGACGGCCGAAACCGCCCCTTGCCGAACCGCCTCGACCAGCCCCGGCGTGCCGATCTGCGAGTCCGGCCGCAATTCAAGCGGATCGGCGAAGGCGGCGTCGAGCCGCCGCCACAAGACGCTCACCGGCATCAGCCCCGAAACCGTGCGCACCATCAGCCTGCCGCCGGAGACGGTCAGGTCCTCGCCCTCGAGCAGCATGATGCCGAGATAGCGGGCGATATAGGCATGTTCGTAATAGGTTTCGTTCAGCGGTCCCGGCGTCAGTATGGCGACACGGCCGCCGGCTTGCTTGGCCATGCCGATCAGCGCGTCGCGGAAGCGACGGAAGAAGCCGGCCAGGCGGTGCACATGCATTTCGCCGTAGATGTCGGACAGCGCCCTTGTGGTGGCGACGCGGTTTTCCAGCGCAAAGCCGGCGCCCGACGGCGCCTGTGTGCGGTCGCCAAGCACCCACCAGCGGCCGTCCGGGCCACGACCGAGCTCGAAGGCGCAGAAATGCAGGAAATGGCCGCTGGCCGGCCTGGTGCCGACGACCGGCCGCAAATATTCCGGGCTGGCCGCGATCAATCCGGCCGGCAGAATGCCTTTCTCGACCAGCCGGTTCGGCCCGTAAATGTCGGCGATGGTCTCCTCGAACAGATCGGCGCGCTGGACCAGGCCGGCGCTGATGTCAGCCCATTCCTGCTCCTCGATCAGCAGCGGCACATGCGCCAGCGGCCATTCCCGCTCGTTGGCGCCGGCCTTGTCATAGACGCGGTAGTAGACGCCGGCGTCGCGCAGGTACTGGTCGGCGCGGGCGAAGCGCTGGGCAAGCTTTTCCGGCCCCAGGTCCTCCAGCGCCTCGATGAAGTGCCGCCAGGCCGGCCGCGGATTGCCCGACGCATCGACCATCTCGTCGACGACGCCGTCGATCGGCTGGTAGTGCTCCAGCAGACTGTGGGTCTGCGGCTTGCTGCGCAGCCTTTTGTGATTCCCCTTCGCCATGGCTGATCAGAGTCTTTGCGGCCGCCGAAGGTCAAGGGTCATCGGGAAATCTTCAGAGGCTTCTTCGTTGCGCAGCACATAGCTGGACGGCGTATGGCCACGCGGCTCGAAGCGAGCGAGCCGCCGCGCCTCCGCTTCGTTGCCATTGACCGGGAAGGTGTCATAGCTGCGCCCGCCGGGATGCGCGACATGGTAGACGCAGCCGCCGACCGCGCGGCCCGACCAGCGATCATAGATGTCGAAGACCAGCGGGGTGTTGACCGGCAGCGCCGGATGCAGGCCCGACGCCGGCTGCCAGGCCTTGAAGCGCACGCCGGCCACCGCGATCTCGCGGTTGTCGGTCACCTTCATCGGCACGACGCGGCCGTTGCAGACGACGGCGTGACGCTCCGGGTTGAGCCCCTCGGTCTTCACCTGCAGCCTTTCGACGGAGGAATCGACAAAGCGTACGGTGCCGCCGATCGCGCCTTGCTCGCCCATCACGTGCCACGGCTCGAGCGCCTGCCTGAGCTCCAGCTTGACGCCGGCATGCTGGACCTCGCCGCAGAACGGGAAGCGGAATTCGAGCTGGGCATCGAACCATTCCGGACGGAATGCAAAGCCGTTCAGCTTGAGGTCGTCCAGCACATCGAGAAAATCCGCCCATACATAATGCGGCAGCATGAAACGGTCGTGCAGCGAAGTGCCCCAGCGCACGAAGCGGCCGTCGAGCGGGTTCTTCCAGGCCCGGGCGATGATGGCGCGCACCAGCAATTGCTGCGCCAGGCTCATGCGCGCGTTGGGCGGCATCTCGAAGCCGCGGAATTCGACCAGCCCGAGCCGGCCGGTCGGCCCGTCCGGCGAAAACAATTTGTCGATGCAGATTTCCGAGCGATGGGTATTGCCCGTCACGTCGGTCAGAAGGTTGCGGAACAGCCGGTCGACCAGCCACGGCAGGGGTGCCGCGCCCTTGTTCGGATGTGGCACCTGCGCCATCGCGATTTCGAGTTCGTAGAGCGTATCGTGGCGCGCCTCGTCGAAGCGCGGCGCCTGGCTGGTAGGGCCGATGAACAGGCCGGAGAAAAGGTAGGACAGCGACGGATGTCGCTGCCATTGCAGCACCAGGCTCTTCAACAGGTCGGGGCGGCGCAGGAACGGACTGTCATTGGGCGTTGCGCCGCCGACGACGACATGGTTGCCGCCGCCGGTGCCGGTGTGGCGGCCGTCGATCATGAACTTGTCGGCGCCAAGCCGCGTCTGCCGCGCCTCTTCGTAGATCGCCGTGGTCGTCGCCACGCAATCCTGCCAATTCGCGGCGGGGTGGATGTTGACCTCGATGACGCCGGGATCGGGTGCGACACGGATGACGTTGAGGCGCGGATCGTGCGGCGGGCCATAGCCCTCGATATGCACAGGCAGTCCGATCGCCCTGGCAGCGTTCTCCGCCGCCGCGACTAGTTCGAGATAGTCCTCCAGCGCTTCAACCGGCGGCATGAAAACGCAAAGCCGTCCGTCGCGCGGCTCGACCGAAAGCGCCGTGCGCACGGCGCCGCCGATCTCGCTGATCTCCTGTTCGACACGGTCCTGCTGGCCGGTGGCGGCCGTGAAGGAAACGGCCTGCTGGCGTCGCGCCATTTCGTCGGCGCCTTCCAGTTCGGCCGCAGCCGGCGAAGAAACAGAACCGGGCAAGATCGCCTCACGCGCCGGCAACGATCCGCGCGGCAGCGATGGATCGACGGGCACGATGTAGGGAAACTGTGCCGGCGGCACATACGGCAGCGTACCAAGCGGCAGGCGGTAGCCGACCGGCGAATCGCCGGGCACCAGGAACAGCCGGCCGCGCCGTGTCTTCCACTTCTCTGAGCGCCAGCGCGGTCCGGACGCCTGGCTGTTCCAGCGCTGGACAGGCAGCACATAGCCCGACGGCTTGGTCAGCCCGCGTTCGAACACCCGCGCCATGCGGCTGCGCTCCTCGGGGTCCTCCAGCTTCGAATTGGAAGGATCGACGTTGTCCGGCAGCTTGCCTTCCTTGAGCAGCCATTCGGCGGGATCCTCATAGGCTTCGCTGACCATCGTCTTGTCGATGCCGAGTTCGTCGGCAATCGCCGTCAGCAGGCTTTCGGCCTGCTTCGGTCCGACATCCGCCTCGCTCCTTTCATGTGCGATCAGCGACGGGTCGCTCCACACCGGCTCGCCGTCGGTGCGCCAGTAGAGCGAGAAGGTCCAGCGCGGCAGGCTTTCGCCGGGATACCATTTGCCCTGTCCGTAATGCAGGAAGCCGCCCGGCGCGAAGCGCTCGCGCAACCGGCGGATCAGGGCATCGGCCTTTTCCCGCTTGGTCGGCCCGACGGCTGCCGTGTTCCACTCGGCCGCCTCGAAATCGTCGATCGAGACAAAGGTCGGCTCGCCGCCCATGGTCAGCCGCACGTCGCCGGCCTGGAGTGCTGCATCGACCTCGACGCCCAGCGCGTCGAGCGCCTGCCAGCTCTCGTCGGAGAACGGCTTGGTGATGCGCGGATGCTCGGCGATGCGGTCGACCCGCATGTCGAAACCGAACTCGACATTGGCGAAGCTCGCCATGCCGGAAATCGGCGCGGCATTGCGGAAATGCGGCGTTGCCGCGAGCGGCACATGGCTTTCGCCGGTGAGCAGGCCGGAGGTCGGGTCGAAGCCGATCCAGCCGGCGCCCGGCAGATACACCTCGCACCAGGCATGGAGGTCAGTGAAATCGGTCGCCGTGCCGGGCGGCCCGTCAAGAGCGACGAGGTCGGGCTTCAGCTGGATCAGATAGCCGGAGACGAAGCGCGCAGCGATGCCGAGGTTCCTCAGTATCTGCACCAGGAGCCAGCTCGAATCCCGGCACGACCCCTTGCCGGCGGCCAGCGTTTCCTCGGGCGAGAAGACGCCGGTTTCCATGCGCACGATATACGCGATCTCGCGCTGCAGCCGCGCATTGAGGTCGACGACAAAATTGACGGTGTTGGTCGGGTGGCGCGCGATGGTTTTCAGGAATGCCTCCAACAGCGGCCCCGCCGGTTCCGGCGTTCGGTAGATGGTCAGATCGTCCCGGATCTCTTCGGGGTATTCGAATGGAAACGTCTCGGCCAACGGTTCGACGAAGAAATCGAACGGATTGTAGACCGTCATGTCGGCAACGAGATCGACCTCGATCTTCAGTTCCGTCACCGGCTCGGGAAAGACGAAGCGGGCCAGGAAATTGCCGTAGGGGTCCTGCTGCAGATTGACGAAGTGATTTGCCGGCCCGACCTTCAGCGAATGGCTGAGCACCTTGGTGCGGGAATGCGGCGCAGGCTGCAACCTTATGACTTGCGGGCCTAATACGACCGGCCGGTCGTATTTGTAATGGGTCAGGTGATAGACGGCTGCCAGAATTGCCATGGTGCCCCTGAAGTCGGCGTTTCAAAAGGAGTTCGCTGAACCCTGACACGAATGCTGACCATTCTCCAAGCAGAGATGTTGCGCTGCACCTAAATCAAGCAGCTTTCATAGCTCACGAAACGGAGCGCCGACCCCGGGATTCCGCAGTGTGGCGGCAACACGTTGCAACGCTGCAGAGCCGAAGTCCGGCGGGTCAGCACCGGGCGCTTCCCGCCGACATTGATGTCAGCAGCACGCGCGATGCTTGGTCGAAAAGAGCTGAAAAGAAAAACCCGCCTCGGTGAGCGGGTCGTCGGTGCGAATTAGTACCACACCCAAATTAGTAGCACAGCTGCCGGCACAAAGCAAGAACAAAATGTGGCGCCGTTGGCGAAAATTGCCGATCTCCCGCCTTGCCGAGGGGAGATGCCAGGCAGTGGCGCCCTGGCAGCGGAGGACACCTGCCAATGCTAAAAGAATGCCTGCAACCCGGTCTGCGCCCGTCCGAGGATCAGCGCATGCACGTCATGCGTGCCCTCATAGGTGTTGACGGTTTCCAGGTTCTGGGCGTGGCGCATGACGTGGTAGCCGATCTGGATGCCATTGCCGCCATGCATGTCGCGGGCCTGGCGGGCGATGTCGAGCGCCTTGCCGCAATTGTTGCGCTTGACGAGCGAGATCATCTCCGGCGCCATCTTGCCTTCATCCATCAGCCGCCCGACGCGCAGGCTGCCCTGCAGGCCGAGCGCGATCTCGGTCTGCATGTCGGCGAGCTTCTTCTGGAAAAGCTGCGTGCCGGCCAGCGGCTTGCCGAACTGCTTGCGGTCGAGGCCATACTGGCGGGCGCGGTGCCAGCAATCTTCCGCCGCGCCCATGGCACCCCAGGAAATTCCGTAGCGCGCCCGGTTGAGGCAGCCGAACGGTCCCTTGAGACCCGAGACATTGGGCAGCAACGCGTCCTCGCCGACCTCGACGCCTTCCATCACCACTTCGCCGGTAATCGAGGCTCGCAGCGACAGCTTGCCGCCGATCTTCGGCGCCGATAGCCCGTTCATGCCCTTTTCCAGGACAAAGCCGCGAATCTGGTTGTCATGCGCGCCCCCACTTTCGTCGGACAACTTTGCCCAGACGACGAACACGTCGGCGATCGGCGCGTTGGAAATCCACATCTTCGAGCCGGAGATCCTGTAGCCGCTCGCGGTCTTTTCGGCCCGCGTTTTCATGCCGCCCGGGTCGGAACCGGCGTCAGGTTCGGTCAGGCCAAAGCAGCCGATCCATTCGCCCGACGCCAGCTTCGGCAGGTATTTCTTGCGCTGTTCTTCCGAGCCATAGGCGTGGATCGGATACATTACCAGCGACGACTGCACGCTCATCATCGAGCGATAGCCCGAGTCGATCCGCTCCACTTCCCGCGCGACCAGCCCGTAGGTGACGTAGTTGGCGCCGAGCCCGCCATATTCCTCGGGGATGGTGATGCCGAGCAGACCGGCCTCGCCCATTTCGCGGAAGATCCCGGCGTCGGTCTTCTCCTCGAGATAGGCTTCCTCGATCTTAGGAGCGAGCTTGTCGGCGGCAAACGCCGCGGCGCCATCGCGCACCATGCGCTCGTCCTCCGAAAGCTGGTCCTCGATCAGGAAAGGATCATCCCAGACGAATGCGTTCTTGTCGGCGGCCATGGCTCTCGGTCTCCCAAACTCATCCATGTCGCCCAAAGCTTGCCGCGGGCCTGACCCGAGGGTGTTCCGCAGCTTGGGATAACGACATGCATCGAAACAGAAATCTTGAAACGCGCGGCTTATCGGCTCCCGTCCTGAAAAAATCAAACGAAATAGCTTCGCCGATCCATGAGCATTGGTGATGGATCATCAATGTCGAGCGCCGCCGTCTGACCTGGCGGCGCAGCCCGGCTCGCGAAATTACTTCCGCTTCAACGCATCGGCCAAAGCGGCGCCGAACGCGCCCTGCTGCACCGGCCGCTCCGGCTGGCGTTGGGGCGCGGGCGCGCGCGGCACCGGCCTGCTGCCATTGTCGCGCGGCTTCGGTGCGCCACCGTCACCATCCTTGCGCATCGACAGACCGATGCGCTTGCGCTTGATATCGACGTCGACGACACGCACCTTGACCACGTCGCCGGCCTTGACCACCTCATGCGCGTCCTTGATGAACCGATCGGCCAGTTGCGAGACGTGCACCAGTCCGTCCTGGTGCACGCCGATATCGACGAAGGCGCCGAAGGCCGCGACATTGGTGACGGTGCCTTCAAGCTGCATGCCGGGCTTCAGATCCTTGATGTCGTCGATGCCGTCGGCAAAGGTCGCGGTCTTGAAGCCGGGGCGCGGATCGCGGCCGGGCTTTTCCAGCTCCGCCAGGATGTCGCGCACCGTCGGCAGGCCGAAGCGCTCATCGACGAAGACGCACGGATCGAGCGCCTTGAGTGCGGCGCTGTCGCCCATCAGCGAGCGGACGTCGCGCCCGCAGGCCGCAACGATCTTCTTGGCCACGCCATAGGCTTCCGGATGCACCGCTGACGCATCGAGCGGTTCGGTGCCGTTTGGAATGCGCAGGAAGCCGGCGCATTGCTCGAACGCGCGGGGTCCAAGGCGGGAGACCTTCAACAGTTCGCGACGGCTGGCGAACGGGCCGGAGGCATCGCGATGCGCAACGATCGCCTCGGCCAGCGATGCGCCGAGACCCGAAACCCGCGCCAGAAGCGGCACTGAGACCGTGTTGAGATCGACGCCGACGGCGTTGACCGCATCCTCGACCACGGCTTCCAGCGAGCGGCCGAGGCGGTACTGATCGACGTCGTGCTGATACTGGCCGACGCCGATCGACTTGGGCTCGATCTTGACCAATTCGGCGAGCGGATCCTGCAGGCGCCGCGCGATGGACACCGCCCCGCGCAGCGACACGTCGAGGCCGGGAAATTCCGCCGCCGCCGTTGCCGAGGCGGAATAGACCGAGGCGCCGGCCTCGCTGACGATCACCTTGAGCGGCTTCGGCCCGGACCCGGCAGGCATGTCAGCCAGCATGTCGGCCACCAGCCTTTCGGTCTCGCGGCTGCCGGTGCCGTTGCCGATCGAGATCAGCTCGACCTTGTGCAGCCGGATGAGCTTGGCCAGTTCGGCCTGCGTGCCGCGCACGTCGTTCTTCGGCGGGAACGGATAGACCGTTGTCGTCGCCAGCAGCTTGCCGGTGCCGTCCACCACCGCCACCTTGACGCCGGTGCGAATGCCCGGATCGAGCCCCATCGTCGGCCGTGAGCCGGCAGGGGCGGCAAGCAGCAAATCCTTGAGATTGCGGGCGAAGACATGGATGGCTCCTTCTTCGGCCCGCTCGCGCAGATCGCGCATCAGATCGAGCGTCAGGTGCAGCGACAGCTTTATGCGCCAGGTCCAGCCGGCGACCTCCATCAGCCAGCGGTCTCCCGGCAACTGGCGGCCGATGGCGTAGGCGTCGGCAATCATCCGCTCAACCGGTTTCACCGGAGAGGCGTCATCGGCATCGACTTCGATGTCGAGCGACAGAACCTCCTCGTTGCGGCCGCGCAACATGGCCAGCGCGCGATGGCTCGGCACGTTGGCCCAGCGCTCGACATGGTCGAAATAGTCGGAAAATTTCGCGCCGGCCTCCTGCTTGCCGTCGACGACGCGCGAGCGCAGAAAGGCGCGTTCCTTCATGTAGGTCCGCAATCTGCCGACCAGGTCGGCATTCTCGGCGAACTGTTCGGACAGGATATCGCGCGCACCCTCGAGCGCCGCCTTGGTATCGACGACGTCTTCGCTGATGTAGGCCAGCGCCAGCTCGGCGGGTACAGCCGTACGGTCGGCGAGAATAGCTTCCGCCAGAGGCCCGAGCCCGCGCTCGCGTGCGATCTCGGCCTTGGTCCGCCGCTTCGGCTTGTAAGGCAGATAGATGTCTTCGAGTTCGGCCTTGGTGCCGGCCGCAGCGATCTTTGCCTCGAGCTCCTCGGTCAGCTTGCCCTGCTCGCGGATCGAACCAAGGATGGTGTCACGGCGCGCGTCGAGTTCGCGCAGATAGGCCAGCCGCTCGGCGAGATCGCGCAGCTGCGTGTCGTCGAGGCCGCCGGTGACCTCCTTGCGGTAGCGCGCCACGAACGGCACGGTCGCGCCGTCGTCGAGCAAGCCGATCGCCGCCGCAGCCTGTTCGGGCCGCGCGGCGATCTCGGCGGCTATGATGGTTGCGATGCGCTTGATGTCGGCTGCCATGTCGTACCTGTCGCTAGTCGAAACGAGCAGCGACCATAGGCGCAGAGCACTGCCGCGCCAACTGCGCC
Source organism: Mesorhizobium sp. M0898 (assembly GCF_040319695.1). Lineage (NCBI taxonomy): Bacteria > Pseudomonadati > Pseudomonadota > Alphaproteobacteria > Hyphomicrobiales > Phyllobacteriaceae > Mesorhizobium > Mesorhizobium sp. M0898. Next base: position 185,184 of record NZ_JAMYOE010000003.1, read on the forward strand.
ATTTTCAACCCGGCGAGAGGTCCACAGGAAAGGTCGGGGCGTCTGGATGGATCAGACCATCCGGCTCAGCGCCTCGAAGAAAGAAATCATATCCAGATCGAGCGGATCGTCGACCGGTACCGGCTGCGACGACATCTTTGCGATTACCATTTCGGCCTTCGGATTGACGTAAAGCCACTGGCCGTGGATGCCGATGCCGCAGAAGGCGCCGCTTGCCGCGCCCGTCTGGTACCATTTGTTGCGATAGCGGCCACGCTGAAACAGGAACGCCATCGTGCCGCGCCGCCAGGCCTCGGCGTCACCGCCAGTTTCGGTCGTGTCACGCATCCAGGCTTCCGGGACGACGCGGCGGCCATTGGCCACGCCGCCTTGCCGCATCATCTCGCCGACGCGTGCAAGGTCGCGCGGCGTCACCGAAATGCCGCCAGCGGTGCGCGCCGTGCCTTCCATGTCGACTGTCACCGAGGCGTCGCTGACGGCGCCGAGAGGCTCCCATAATTTTTCGCGCATCAGATCGGCGAAACGCCGGCCAGACGCACGTTCGAGCAGGATGCCGAGCAGGTCGGAATTGGGCGAACGGTAGCGGAACGTCCGGCCATGCGGCTCGGCCAGACCCTGCAGCGTCATGAGGAAAGTGGCCAGGCTCTCGATGCCCCCGCCTGGATTCCACAGCATGGCGCGGCGGTAGCGGGCGAAGGCGCTTTCCGGATCGAGATAGGCCTCTTCGAAATCGAGGCTGACACTCATGTCGAGCACGTGCCGCACACGCGCATCGCCATAGGCCGAGTCGGCGGCTTCGGGCAGATAGCGGCTTACCGGTGCCTGCGGATCGAAAATCCCCTCGCCTTCCAATATGCCGGCAACAATGGCGGTCAGCGACTTGCTGATCGAAAAGACGATGTGGCGCGCCCCAAACTCCATATGCCGCGCGAACCAGTCGCCGACGAATTTGCCGCGTTTCATGATCGTCAGCGCGTCGGTATCGGAGCGCGCGAGAAACGCCGCGACAGTCTCCGCGCCGCCTGCAAGAGCGACTTTTTCGCCAAGTAGCCCGCCGAAATCCTGCGCCGGCGCCTCGCTGCTGCCCGGCTGCGCCGCCACGGCAGCGCTCGGCACCAGCTCGCCGACATTCTGGAACGACCACCGGCTGAACGGGCTTTCCCGCCAATTGCCGAGCAGCACCTCCTTGCGGGCAAAGCCATACCTGGTCTCGAACGCGGTCTTGCCGGCCATGGGCGCTTCCTTGCGGGTCTTTGGCGTTCTAGGCGAGCGCCGCGGCGATGGCGTGCACGGCTTTCAGTGTCGCCACCGATAGGCGACGTTAAAAAAATGCGGACAAAACGGACCCGGCGGGCGCCTGCCGCCGGGTCCATCACGATGCGGTCACTTCTGCAGTTCGGTCCAGATCTTGCTGTAGATTGCCTGCACGTCCTCGGAACACAATTTTTGCAGCTCGCCATGCGCCTTGACGTCTTCCGGGATGATGACTTCCGGCGCATCCTTCATATCGGCCGGCATGTACTTGTCGGAACCGGCAATGCCGTTGGCGTAGCGGTGGAAGGCGGATAGGCCGGCGGCGTTTTCCGGATCCATGATGAAGTTCTGGAACAGCTTGGCGTTCTCGACATTCTTGGCTTCCTTCAGGACCATGACATTGTCGCTCCAGAGGCCAAAACCTTCCTTGGGATAGAAATAGTGGATCTTGGGGTTCGCCAGCCGCTGGCGCAGGGCTGAGCCGTTCCAGTCGCTGGTCGCCTTGAAATCTCCGGCGCCCATTTTCTCGATGGTATTGTATTCCATCGCGATCCAGTTCGGCTTGGCAGCAACCAGAGTGTCACGCACCTTCTTCAGCGTTTCCTTATCGCTGGCGCATTGCGCGGCGCCGACATATTTGGTCGCCGCGAACATGACGTCGTTCATTTCCGGCACGACGTTGACCTTGCCCTTCAGTTCGTCGGGCGTGTTGAAGATGATGCCCCAACTGTCCGACGGCCCCTTGTAGACATCGGTGTTCACCACGATGCCCACCGTGCCCCAGGCCCATGGCACGGAATATTTGCGGCCCGGATCGAAATCGGGATTGGCCCATTCCGGCGCCACGTTCTTGAAGTTCTCCATCTTGCCGGGATCGGTCTCCTGAACGAGGCCTTCCTTGATCCAGATCGGCACGAAGGTTTGCGAAGGCACCGCGATGTCGAAGCCGGTGCCGCCCTGGCGAACCTTGGCCAGCGCCGTATCGTTCGAATCGTAATCGGTGATGGTCACCTTGATGTTGTATTTCTGCTCGAACTTCTTGATCACGTCGGGGCTGGTGTAGTTGCCCCAATTGTAGATGTTCAAAACGCCGTCCGCGAAAGCGCCGCTTGTCGAGGCGAGCAGCGCCAACCCGACGGCGGTCGCTGATGTCTTCCAGTTCATGTTTTAGCTCCCATTTTCGATTTTCAGTCCCGTTTCCTGCTGATGAAGAAAAACAACGTCACGATGGCGACCGACAAGAGCAGGAACACGGTCGATATCGCGTTGATCTCCGGCGTTATCCCTCGACGTATCTGGCCAAGCATGTAGGTCGGCAGCGTGTCCTGGCCGCCCGATTTCACGAACTCGGTGATGACGACATCGTCGAGCGAGATTACGAAGGCCAGCATCAATCCGGCCAGGATGCCGGGCCAAAGCAGCGGCAGGGTGATGCGGCGGAACGTCTTCCACGGCGTCGCATAGAGATCGGCGGCGGCCCGTTCCAGCGTCAGGTCCATGTTCTCCAGCCGCGCCCGGATCGGCAGGTAGGCGAACGGAATGCAAAAGGCCGTATGCGCCGCGATTAGGTAGCCGAGTCCGGAATAGCCGGTGAATATCTTGATGCGCGAGAAAAAGATCAGCAGCGCCACGCCGGTGACGATCTCCGGCACCATCAGAGGTTGGTTGATGGCGGCATATTTGAAGGTCAGGCCGGGATAGGGCGGCGTGCGCGTGGTGGCGAGCGCCGCCATGGTGGCGAAGATCGTGGCCAGGATCGCCGCGATGGCGCCGATCTGGAAGGAGCGCACGGTGGCGTCGATGACTTGCGTGTTCTGCCACGCCGACTGGAACCATTTGAGCGAGAAGCCGCCCCATTCCGACGTCGAGGTCGCGGCGTTGAAGGCATAGACGACCAGCACGACGATGGGCAGATAGAGCACGACGAAGCAGGTCGCGGCGATCGCGGTGAATCCCGGCTGATGCTTGATTGCGAAGCTGCTAGCCATGACGCATCTCCGACCGGCCGGTGTTACGCACATAGGCGAGCAGCGCCACCATGACGATGACCATGACGGCGATCGACAGCGCCGAGCCGAGCGGCCAGTTGCGGCCTTGCCCGAACTGCAGCTCGATCAGGTTGGAAAGCATCATGGTCTTACCGCCGCCCAATAGGACCGGTGTGACATAGGCGCCGAGCGCCGGAATGAACACCAGGATGGAGCCGGCGATGACGCCCGGCTTGACCAGCGGGAAAATGATACGCCTGAGCACCTGGAAGCGTGTCGCATAAAGATCGTAGCCGGCTTCGACCAGCCGGAAATCGAGTTTTTCCATGCTGGCGTAGATCGGCAGCACCATCAGCGGCAGATAGACATAGGCCATGCCGATCAGGATCGCCGTATCGGTGAACAATATCTGGATCGGCGCCGAAATGATGCCGAGCTTGAGCAGCACCGTGTTAATCAACCCCTCGTTGCGGATGATCTGCAGCACGGCGAAGGTGCGGATCAGCAAGTTGGTCCAGAACGGTATGGTGATCAGGAACAGCCAGAGATCGCGCGTCTTCTCGCTGCGCGTCGCCATGAAATAGGCAGTAGGAAAACCAAGCGCCAAAGTAGCGATCGTGGTCACGATGGCAAGCTTGATCGAGCGCCAGAAGATAGTGACATGGGCGGCAGCAATGGAAAGCGTGTCGTCGAAGATGTCGCGTTCCATGAACACCGATGTCCAGGCCTCGGGCGAGAATTGCCACTTCACGTCGCCATAAGGGCCGGGCGTCAAAAACGAATAAACCAGCACGATCAGCAAGGGACCGGTTGCTGCAAGGAAGATGATCAGCAGGGCCGGCGCCGACAGCAGCCAGCGGTCGCGGATGTCGCGCCGTTCGGCCGCCTTGGCGACTTCTTCCGCGCTCGTCATCAATCCCTCAGCACTTGCGCGGCGTCGTTGCCGATCGAGACGCCGACCTTGTCGCCCCGCTCGAAACCGCAGCCTGCGCTGCGCGTGTTCTGCTGGCGCACGGTGAAGGCTTCGCCGCTGTCCAGTTGGACATGAATATGCGTGTCGGTGCCGAAATAGACGATGTTTTCGACGGTTCCGGAAAGATCGCCCTTGCCGCCGGTCAGCTTGGCGTGTTCCGGCCTGACCACCAGCGTCGCATTCTCCTTCGGCTGGAAGCCCTCAGCCACCGTCGCGTCGATCGTCGCGCCGGATTTTAGTGTCGCGCGCGCCTTGCCGTTGCCGATGCCGGTGATGGCCGCGGTCAGGAAATTGGTTTCGCCGATGAAGTCAGCGACGAAGCGCTCGGCCGGCTTGTCATAGATGTCCCAGGGCGTGCCGACCTGCAGGATCTTGCCGGCCGACATCACGGCGATGCGGTCGGACATGGTCAGCGCTTCTTCCTGGTCATGGGTGACGAAGATGAAGGTGATGCCGGTCTGGTGCTGCAGCCGTTTCAGTTCGATCTGCATTTCCTTGCGCAGCTTGTAGTCGAGTGCCGACAGCGGCTCGTCGAGCAACAGCACTTTCGGCTGCGGCGCCAGCGCGCGGGCCAGTGCGACGCGCTGCTGCTGGCCGCCGGAGATCTGGCTGGTGCGGCGGCCGCTCAGCGCCTCCATCTTGACCAGCTTCAGCATCTCGGCGACGCGTGCCTTGATTTCGGCTTTCGGCTTGCCCAGCATCTCCAGGCCGAAGCCGATATTCTCGGCCACTGTCATGTGCGGGAACAGCGCATAGGACTGGAAGACGGTGTTGACCGGCCGCTTGAACGGCGGCAGCGGCGCGATGTCGTGGCCGTGCAGCAGGATTTCGCCTTCGCTGGGAAAATCGAAGCCGGCGATCAGCCTGAGCAGCGTCGTCTTTCCGCAGCCCGACGGCCCCAGCAGCGTGAAGAACTCGTTCTCGCGGATCGACACCGAAACCGTGTCGAGAGCGGCGACTTGTGCGTCTCCGGTACCGAACACCTTGCGGACGCTGCGGACCTCGATTGCACTCTTACCCGGTTGATCCGGCACGCATTACCCCATTTTCATGTCCGCTCTTGATGGCGGATCCAGTTCCCATTCGATTGTCAGCATATGCCGGTCGGCTTGGCAACCATGCATCTGGATCTCGGTTCAGAACGCAAGCCCCATGCCATAGTCAGCGCCATCATCAACCCCGGTAAGTGATCTTGCCGCCGCAGATGGTGCTGACCGGACGCACCTTGTGCAAGGAAGCCGGTTCAGTTGCCTCGATATCGGCCGACAGCACCACCAGATCGGCCAGATAGCCTGGTTTCAGCCGGCCCTTACGGTGTTCCATGAATTCGGCATAGGCGCCTTCGACCGTATAGCCCGCAAGCGCTTCCAGCAGCGAGAAGCTCTGGTCGGGATCGCCCTCTGCCCAAGGTTTGCGCAGCACCGCCGCCTGAATGCCCAGGATCGGGTCGACCCGCGACACCGGCCAGTCGGAAGCGAAAACGACATGCGCGCCCGCCTGCTTCAGCGTCCGCCAGGCATAGCTGAGCGGCCATCTTTCGCGGCCGATGCGCGAGAGCGTCGGCTCCAGCGGGAAGTCCATGGCGCCGGGCGGGTGCGGCGGCTGCATCGAGGCGATGACGCCGAGTTCGGCAAAGCGCGGCACGTCGGCGGCAGTGGTGACCTCGATGTGCTCGACCCGGTGCCGGCTGTCGCGCCTGCCGTTCTTCCGCCGCGCCGCCTCGTAACCGTCGAGGACCGCGCGCACAGCGCCGTCGCCTATCGAATGCACGGCGATCTGCAGGCCGCGCCGGTCGGCCTCCACTGCCACCTCGGCGAAATGCTCTGGCGTGAACAGCGGCTCACCGCGCCAGCCCGGCCGGTCGGCATAGTCGTCGACCATGACCGCAGTCCAGCCTTCAAGCACGCCGTCGTAAAACATCTTGACCATGCCGGACGACAGCCATTCCGATCGATAGGAGTTGGCCATGCTCGATGCCTTTTCCAGCTTGTCGAGCGTCATGAAGTTCTTGAAATGAAAAGGTATCTTGGTGCGGCAGAGCAGCCGCCCTTCCTGCTCCAAACCGGCAAGCAGTTCGAGCTGGTAGAGATTGCCGTCCATGTTCTGGATCGAGGTGATGCCGTGGCGGGCGCACCATTCCAGACCGCGATGCATCAGGTCGCGATCGGCCGCGACTTCGGCTGCGGAAGGGTACGGTTCGGGCTCGCCGCCTGTCGCAAGGCCGAGCCGCACGCGGTTCTGCCCGGAAAGCTCGAGGATCGGCCCAAACGCCTCGCCCTCACGCAATTCGCCGGCCGCGAGGCCGTCGGCGCCCATGACGATCTCGTTGCCGGGGCCGAGTTGCTTGCCGTGCAGGATGCCGGCCAGCTTCAGCGCCTTGGTGTTGGCCCACATCGTGTGGTGATCGGAAGCCGACATGGCGAACGGCCGGTCGGCGATGATGCGGTCGAGATGATGGCGGGTGACCGGCTCTTCCTTGGAAAGGATGGTATAGTCGACGCCGGCCCCAAGCAGCAATTTGGCGTTCGGCCGTGCCGCAGCGTAGGCGCGTATCGCGTCGCTCAGCGCATCGAAGCCATGCACGCCCTGAAGGTGCAGATTGTCGAGTTCGGCCGCGCCGCCGAAAAGATGCATGTGCGCTTCGATGAAGCCCGGCACCACCGACCCGCCTTGCGCATCGATGATCTTCGTGGCCGGCCCTTTCAGCGCCTCGATCATCCGGCGATCGCCAACCGCCAGGATGTTGCCGTCCTTTATCGCCACCGCCTCGGCCATCGGATTGCCTTCATCCATGGTCAGCACGCGGGCATTGGTGACGATCAGGTCGGCATTTGAATTCATGATTACCTGCGGTTTCGTTGCGGCCGCGACAGGCTAGACGACCGGCTGCCGGGCCAGCAAGCCATGGCTGGTTGGCCCAGCGCCTTGTGAAGGGCAGTGCAGGACGGTTAGGGTCGCGGCGTCTCACCACGGAACAATTTCATGAAGACTGTTTTTTCGCCTCTCCATGCCGGTCATGCCGGCAATGTCGAACTGATCGCCGGCGCCATCGTGCCGGCTTTCGAGAAGCCCTCGCGCGCCGAGTTCATCAGGGCGCGGGTGGAGAGCGAGAAGCTCGGTCCGATCCTGCCGCCGGAAAGCCACGACCTCGCCGCCGCCAGGAAGGTGCATGCCAGCGACTACATCGATTTCCTGCCGACCGTGTGGCCGCTCTGGGAAGCATCGGGCCGCAGCGGTTCGGCCATTCCCTTCACCTGGCCGACGCGCGGCCTTCGCGGCGACGTGCGCCCGAAAGGCATCGATGCGCTGCTCGGCTTCTACTCCTTCGACGGTGGCGCGACGTTCGTCAAAGGCACATGGGATGCGATCAAGTCGTCCTATGACGTCGCGCTGACCGCCGCCGCGCTGGTCAAGGCCGGTGAGCCTTCCGCCTTCGCGCTGTGCCGCCCGCCAGGGCACCATGCAGGGGCGGCCTTCATGGGCGGCTATTGCTTCATCAACAACGCCGCCGTCGCCGCGCAATGGTTCCGCGACCATGGCGCTGGGCGCGTTTCGATCCTCGACGTCGATTATCACCACGGCAACGGCACCCAGGAGATATTCTATCGCCGCGGTGACGTTCAGGTGCTGAACCTGCATGGCGATCCGATGACCGAATATCCGTTCTTCCTCGGCCATGCCGACGAACGCGGCGAGGGCGACGGCGAAGGCTTCAACGACAATTACCCGATGCCCTTCGGCACCGGCTGGGACGTGTGGAACGCCTCACTCGAGGACGCTTGCACGAGGCTTTCGGCTTATGCTCCTGACGTCGTCGTGGTTTCACTCGGCGTCGACACTTTCGAGAAGGACCCGATCAGCCAGTTCAAGCTGAAGACCCCCGACTATCCCAGGATCGGCCGCCGCATCGCCAGGCTCGGCCTGCCGACGCTGTTCGTCATGGAAGGCGGCTACGCCGTCGAGGAGATCGGCATCAACGCCGTCGGCGTGCTGACCGGCTTCGAAGACCGCTAGAAGTGCCGCCGGTGCCTGCCAATCACATGGCAGCGCTCGGCACGCGGTACCGCCTGCCTGACCGATCGTTCAGCCTGCAGCGGCACGCGCTGACCCGCCCGCTATCCTGTTGTTGGACCATGATGTTTTTCCAGAATGCGTTCGCCCTTTGCGAAATGATGTTCTATTTTTTGAACCCACGGCTTGCGGGGCCGATTGATCGGAAGAACAAACGCATTTGAGCCCGGGAAAGCATTTATGAACGACGACACACCGGAAAGCGAAAGCGCCTCGGCGCTGGCGCCGTTCCGGCACGGCATCTTCCGGGCGGTATGGTCCGCCAGCCTCGTCTCCAATTTCGGCGGCCTCATCCAGGGCGTTGGCGCCGCCTGGATGATGACGACGATCGCCACCTCGTCCTATCAGGTGGCATTGGTCCAGGCCTCGACCACCTTGCCGATCATGCTCTTCGCGCTGCTGGCCGGCGCCATCGCCGACAGCTTCAACCGGCGCAAAATCATGCTGATCGCGCAGATCTTCATGCTCGTCGTCTCGGCTCTTCTGACCGTCTTCACCTATCTCGACCTGATGACGCCGTGGACGCTGCTCGCCTTCACCTTCCTGATCGACAGCGGCACCGCGCTCAACAGCCCGTCCTGGCAGGCTTCGGTCGGCGACATGGTGCCTCGCACCAAGGTGCCGGCGGCCATCGCGCTCAACTCGATGGGTTTCAACCTGACGCGCAGCGTCGGCCCGGCGATCGGTGGTATCATCGTTGCCGCGGCAGGTGCCGCCGCGGCCTTCGCCGTCAACACGCTGAGCTATGTCGGCCTCATCGTCGTGCTGGCCCGCTGGAAGCCGGAACTGCCGGCATCGACCTTGCCGCGCGAGACGCTAGGCGCCGCAATGGGCGCCGGCCTGCGCTACGTCGCCATGTCGCCCAATATCGGCAAGGTGCTGGTCAGGAGCTCGGCTTTCGGCTTCAGCGCCGGCGCGGTCCTGGCATTGCTGCCGCTGGTCGCGCGCGACGTCGTCAAGGGCGATGCCTTGAGCTACGGCATCATGCTCGGCGCCTTCGGCATCGGTGCCGTCGGCGGCGCGCTGATCAGCGTCAGGCTGCGGCAGCGGCTGTCCAGCGAAACCATGGTGCGCATGGCATTCGCCGGCTTCGCCGTCTGCGCCTTCAACGCCGCCGTCAGCAATCATGCCTGGCAGACGTCGCTCGGCCTGCTGCTCGGCGGCGCCTGCTGGGTGACCGCGCTTTCGCATTTCAACGTCACGGTGCAGATGTCGACGCCGCGCTGGGTGGTCGGCCGCGTGCTTTCGGTCTACCAGACCGCGACCTTCGGCGGCATCGCGCTCGGCAGCTGGGTCTGGGGCGTCGTTGCCGACGCGCATGGCGCCGAAGCCGCCCTGATGGCGGCCAGCGTCGCCATGCTGGCGGGAGGCGCCATCGGCCTGCTGCTGCCGCTGCCGCAGCAGGCGGTGCTCAACCTCGACCCGCTCAACCGCTTCCAGGAGCCGCATCTGGCGCTTGATCTCAAGCCGCGCAGCGGTCCCATCGCCATCATGATCGAATATGTCATCCGCAACGAGGACGTACCGGAATTCCTCGCCACCATGGCCGAGCGCGGCCGCATCCGCCGACGTGACGGCGCCCGCAACTGGACCTTGGCGCGCGATCTCGAAAATCCGTCGATATGGATCGAGCACTACCACACGCCGACCTGGGTCGAATATATCCGCCACAATCGGCGCGCCACCTACGCCGACGCCGTCATCGGCGAGCGCATAAGGGCGCTGCACAGCGGCAACGAGCCACCGCGCGTCCGCCGCATGATCGAGCGCCCGACGACAGCAGGCACCGCGCTGGTCATGCCGAAGGGGCCGATCGAGCATTAGTGGCTGGCGGTGCGTCCAGTTGGACGAGCAAAATGAGATTGCGGCGCCTGGCCCAATCCGCGAATGCACGAACAGGATGGCCATTGTGGAGAGACGGTTATATCAGTTGGTGTGACTATGACCACTAAGGGGAGACGATGCGTTACATACGTCCGCTTTCAATTGAAGACGCCGCCGGCCTGTTGGCCGGTTCAGCCGGCACGGCCGCCATCCTCGCCGGAGGCAGCGACCTCTTGGTGCGAATGAAAGGCGGCTTTATCGAACCCGACCTGATCGTCGACATCAAGGCGATCGACGGGCTTGGCGAGATCAGGGAAACAGCCGAGGGCTTCAGCATCGGCGCGGCGGTCCCCTGCGCCGTGCTGGGCGAGAACACGGCCCTGCAGAAGGCATGGCCCGGCGTCGTCGAAGCGGCCAAGCTGATCGGCTCGAAGCAGGTGCAGGGACGCTGCACCATCGTCGGCAATCTGTGCAACGCCTCGCCGGCCGCCGACAGCGTGCCGGCGCTGGTCGCCGCTGGCGCCAAGGCTGTGGTCGTCGGCCCGGGAACCAGGCGCACGATTGCCGTGCAAGCGGTGCCGACTGGGCCGGGCAAGACGTCGCTGGCCAAGGGCGAGATCATCGAGGCAATCCTGCTCGACAGCCGTCTGCCGCGTTCGGGCGATGCCTATCTGCGTTTCATTCCGCGCACGGAGATGGACATAGCGGTGGTAAGCGCCGGCGTGAACTTGACGCTCGATGAGCAAGGTCGCGTCAAATCCGCCCGTCTGGCGTTGGGCGCCGTGGCGCCGACGGTGATTCTGGTCGAGGAGGCCGCCGAGGTTCTCATCGGCTCCAAGCTGGACGAAGCCACGCTGGAGAGGCTCGCCAAGGTCTGCTCGGGTGCCTGCCGCCCGATCGACGACAAGCGCGGCACCATCGAATTCAGACGGAAAGTCGCGGGTGTGCTGGCCAAGCGGGCCGCCACGACCGCCTATGCACGCGCAGGAGGCAAATGATGGCTGGTGTGGCAGTATCAACGACAATCAACGGCGACAATGTCGAGTTCCTTTGCCAGCCGGACGAGACGCTGCTTGATGTCCTGCGCGATCGCCTGGGGCTGACGGGCGCCAAGGAAGGCTGCGGCACCGGCGACTGCGGGGCCTGCAGCATCATCCTCGACGATCGGCTGGTGTGCTCGTGCCTGGTGCTCGGCGCGGAAGCCGAGGGCCGGCACGTCGAAACCATCGAGGGCATGGCGCATGGCGACAGGCTGCATCCGCTGCAGCAGAAATTCCTGGAGCACGCCGCACTTCAATGCGGCGTCTGCACGCCGGGCTTTTTGATAGCGGCGAAGGACCTTTTGGCCAAGAACCCCGATCCGACCGAGGAGGAGATCCGCTTCGGCCTCGCCGGGAACCTCTGCCGCTGCACCGGCTATGACAAGATCGTGCGTGCCGTTCAGGACGCGGCCAGCGTGATGAAGGGAGCATGACGATGAATTTCGATCCGCGTTACTCCGGACGCAATTTCACCTCTGTCGGCACGCGTCCCATCCGTCCCGACGGCGTCGACAAGGTGACGGGCCGCGCACGCTATGGCGCCGACTTCAACATGGCCGGGCAACTGGTCGGGCGCGTTCTCAGAAGCCCCCATGCGCATGCCACGATCAGGAAGATCGACACGTCGAAGGCGGAGAAGCTCGCCGGCGTCAAGGCCGTGATCACCGCGGCCGACCTGCCCGACCTCACCGACGGCGATGCCGCCATGTACGACATCCTCGACAACTGCATGGCGCGCAAGAAAGCGCTCTATGACGGCCATGCCGTGGCCGCGGTGGCTGCGGTCGATGCCCGCACGGCGAGGCAGGCACTGAAGCTGATCGAGGTCGACTACGAGGTGCTGCCGCATGTCACCGACGTCGACGAGGCGATGAAGCACTCCGCACCTCTGGTCAACGACGCCATCTTCACCGAGGGCCTCGAGCAAAAGCCCCTCAAGCCTTCCAATGTCACCAAGCGCACCCAGTACGGCCATGGCGACATCCATGTAGGTTTCGGCCAGGCCGACTTCGTTGTCGAACGCTCCTTCAAGACCGAGCAGACGCACCAGGGTTATATCGAGCCGCATGCCTGCGTGGCCAATGTCAGCTCCGACGGCACCGCCGACCTGTGGGTCTGTACGCAAGGCCATTTTGTCTACCGCCAACACTGCGCCCAACTGCTTGGCATGGAAGCCTCGAAGCTGCGCGTCACCTCCTCGGAGATCGGCGGCGGTTTCGGCGGCAAGACCCATGTCTGGGCCGAGCCGGTGGCACTGGCGCTGTCACGCAAGGCCGGGCGGCCGGTCAAGCTGGTCATGACGCGCGACGAGGTGTTCCGCGCCTCCGGCCCGACCAGCGCCACCTCGATCGACGTTCGGATCGGCGCCCGCAAGGACGGCACGATCACGGCGGCCGAGGCGACGCTGCGCTATAGCTGCGGCCCCTATGCCGGCACGTGGGCCGAGATCGGCGCCATGACGGCCTTTGCCTGCTACAAGCTCGAGAACGTCAGGACGGTCGGCTACGAAGTGCTGGTCAACCGGCCCAAGACCGCGGCCTATCGCGCGCCGTCGGCTCCGATGGCGGCGTTTGCGGTGGAAAGTGCGGTCGACGAGCTGGCCAAGGAGATCGGCATGGACCCGGTCGAGTTCCGGATCAGGAACGCGGCGCAGGAAGGCACCAGATCGTCCTATGGACCGGTATACGGCCCGATCGGCATCGGGCCGACGCTGGAGGCGGTGAAGAACCATCCGCACATGAAGGCGCCGCTCGGCAAGAACCAGGGCCGCGGAATGGCCTGCGGCTTCTGGTTCAATTTCGGTGGCCAGACCTGCACCGACCTCAACATCGGCATGGACGGCTCGGTCTCGCTTGCCGTCGGCACGGTCGATGTGGGTGGTTCCCGCGCGTCGCTTTCGCTGGTCGCGGCGGAGGAGCTCGGCATCCCCTATGAGCAGGTCAAGGCGGTGGTCGCCGATACCTCCAGCCTCGGCTACAACGACATGACGGACGGCAGCCGCGGCACCTTCTCCTCCTCCATGGCGACGATCTCGGCCGCCCGCAACGCCATCAAGATCCTGCGAGAACGCGCCGCACAGATGTGGGACATACCCGTCGACGACGTGGTCTGGGAAAAAGGTCACGCGATTGCCAAGGGCGAGAAATACGGCAACCTTGCAGCATTGTCGCTGAAGGAGATCGCAGCCGCGTCAGGGAAGACGGGGGGACCGATCGCAGGCCACAGTGAGCTCGTCGCCGACGGCGCCGGCGTCTCCTTCGCCACCCATATCTGCGATATCGAGGTGGATCCCGAGACCGGCTCCACCAGGGTGCTGCGCTACACCGTCGTTCAGGACGCCGGCAAGGCGGTGCATCCGACCTATGTCGAGGGGCAATACCAGGGGGGTGCCGCGCAAGGCATCGGCTGGGCGCTCAACGAGGAGTATATCTACGGCAAGGACGGGCGGCTGCAGAACCCTGGCTTCCTCGATTACCGGATCCCGGTCTGCTCGGACCTGCCGATGATCGACACACAGATTCTCGAGATCCCCAATCCCAACCATCCCTACGGGGTGCGTGGCGTCGGCGAGACCTCGATCGTGCCGCCGCTGGCGGCGATCGCCAATGCCGTCTCGAACGCCGCGGGCGTGCGCATGACGCATATCCCGATGTCGCCGCCGCGCATCCTGGCGGCGATCGAGGCGGAACGGGAGGGCTGATGGTCGAAGTGACGCTCTGGGGATCGCTCGGCGCGATCGCCGGAGGCAAGAGCAAGGTCGAGATCGAGGCGAAGGATATTCGGGAGCTGTTCAGGAAACTGGCTGAGCAGTATCCCGGCCTCGAGCCCTACATCGATCGCGGCATCGCCGTCGCCATCGACGGGACGATCTATCGCGACACCTGGTCGAAGGAACTGCCGGAAGGTGCGGAGATTTTCCTGCTGCCGCGCCTTGCCGGGGGATGATTTGGGCTCGAGCTCAAGCCGCGCTCCGTGCGGCCAATGCTCGTTTATGAATTCGCGGCCTAGCAGGTCTATCGCAACCTAACATCTACAGTGGAATTGCGGTCACTTCTTTGGCCGTTCGGATCACGAACATCGTGTGGTATCGCGCGACGTTGCTTCGGTCTCGGAACAGTCGCTCGCACAGTGCATCGAACTCTTCCATATCCGTCAAGCGGAGCATGAGGACGGCGTCGGTTTCGCCGCTTACACTGTGGGCCTGAGTGACGGCCGGTTCCTGGGCGGCCAACTCGAGAAAGTCCCGCATATACTGCTCACCATGACGCTCCAGTTCGACGGTGACGATCGCCTTCAAGCCCCGGCCAGCCTTTGCCGGTGCGAGAAGCGCGACAACGCGGCTGATGACACCGCTTTTCTTCAGTCGTCGTATGCGGCGCAGGCAGCTCGAAGGGGAAAGCCCGACTAACCCCGCCAATTTGGCGTTAGTTCGTGAGGCATCATCCTGGAGCAGGTTGAGAAGCCTTCTGTCGATCTTGTCCATGTTGGTCGCGCTCATCGTCGGTGCGTTGCAATTTTATTGCATGGAATCGCAAACTTTGACCACAAATGCGAAGCGTCTCACGCTACTCAGACGGCTCCAGGAATGATGGAGCAGCATGATGGCAATTTGCGCCGCCTTCTATCGCAAGACATTGGAGACGCTTGAAATCTATTGGGAACTGGTTCGCGTGATCGTTCCGGTTGCGATTGCCACACGGCTGCTGCAGGACCTTGGCGTCATCCAGGCGATTTCTCCGTTCTTCTCCCCGCTCATGTTGCAGGTGGGGTTGCCACCTGAACTCGCCTTTGCCTGGCTGACGGGATTGCTGGTCGGGATCTGGGGCGCGCTTGTGATCGTATTCACCTTGGTTCCGGTTTCGGCGCTCAGCACTGCCGACATGACGGTTCTTTCGGCTCTCTTGCTGTTTGCACATGCCATTCCGATCGAGCAACGGATCATTCAGAGGGCCGGACCGAGCTTCCTAGTCACCACGGCGCTTCGTATTGGCGGGGGTTTGGTCTTTGCTGTCCTTCTGCATCAGATATTCGCCGTGACCGGATGGCTGTCAGGACCGGTGAAGCCGGCGTGGATGCCGACGAATGAAAGCACCGACTGGGGCGGCTTTTTCCTGGGTACGCTCAAAACCCTGGGCATCATGCTCGTTGTTCTGCTTGCGCTGAGCTGGGTGATCGAGCTTCTAAAGATGTCGGGCATTTTGGATTGGATGAACAGAGGGCTTGCACCGCTCTTTCGGCTCGCCGGCATCGAAAAGCAGACGGTACCTTTCGCCGCTGTCGGCCTGTTTCTCGGGATTTCCTATGGCGCAGGACTGCTGATCCGCGAGGCGCGCACGCCTAGCGCGGAGCCGCGTCAGATATTCCTTGCCTGCGTGTTCATGGGTTTTGCCCATAGCCTCATTGAGGATACGTTGGTCGTCGTCACGCTTGGCGCTGATGTTATGAGCGTGCTTCTCGGTCGCCTAGCGTTTGCCGTGCTCGCGACCGCCGTGATCGCAAAAGTAATCAAGGCGGTTCCCGACGCTTTTTTCTTCAAGACACTCTTCCACAAGGAAGAAGACAGTTCGCGCAATCGGATTTCGGAGCCGGCGATTAGCGGGCCGTTGACGTGAGCCCACCTTACGCAGCAGCCGACATGTGTGTCGCATCGCTATCGGGACAGGACGCGGCTACCCCTCGCCCGACAGATCCCGCCGCGCCTTGTCGAGTTCCTCGGCATAGCGCCGCATCAGGTGGCCTTCGGTCAGCAGCCCGATCACCTTGCGATCGGTGAAATCCTCGACCACCGCCAATTCCTCGGCGCCGGCGCGCTGGAAGGTCTCGGCCGCCGATTGCACGTTCATGCTCGGCACCAGCACCGCATCCTTTGGCGAAGGACAGCACCGGCAACCATGCCCGCGTGATGCTGCGGCGATAAAGCCCATCTTCACCTCGGGGAACTGCGTTGACGTAAACGTCAACCCGAAGCTATATGCGCCGGCGGCCGTGGCTGTAAAACCAGGCAAGCGGCTTCGGCCAGGTCGAAGCGCCGGCGCGCGACAAACGCAAGCAGACGAGGAGAACCGCCATGAGCGTTCAGGAGATTGCCGACAACATCAGGTCGCGCGTGGCGAGTGCCGGGTTCGATCGCTCGGTGAAATTCGACACCGGCAGCGACGGCGTCATCGTCATCGACGGCGCCGATGTCTCGACTACCGATGCGCCGGCTGATTGCACCATAAAGCTGTCGCTCGACGATCTGGACTCGCTGATATCAGGCGACCTCAACCCGACCATGGCCTTCATGTCCGGCAAGATAAAGGTCGAAGGCGACATGAGCGTCGCCATGGCGCTCAGCCAGCTGATCGGCTGATCGGCCAAGCAAAGCGCCAATGGTCGACCTCGGCGCCGCCCCTCATCGCCCTGCCGGGCACTTCTCCCCGTATAGTGACGGGGAGAAGGGGCTGGCCGCAACGTCGATGCCGGCAGGCAGGTGAGGGGCAGCGCCGGCGTCCGGAACGGGCAATGGAGGCGAAACCGCCCTCCCACTCCGGCTCGGTCCTCTGAGCATCACGCCCCCTCTAGGCAGCGAGCGGCAGCCGCTGTGCCTTCAGCTTGCGCCCGGCCGCCTTCAGCGTGCCTTGCGCGCCGTCGAGCGCGCCGACAACCAGTTCCCGCGCCAGCAGGCGGTGCCGCTCGTAAGGCCCCGGCATGGCCAGCGAGCCGGTCTTTGCGGCCGAAAAACCGAAGCGCTTGTAATAGGGCGCGTCGCCGACCAGCAGGATCGCCGCATGGCCAAGCCGCTCGGCCTCAGTGACCGCATGGCGCATCAGCGCCGAGCCGATGCCGGCATTTTTCAGCGCCGGGTCGACGGCAAGCGGGCCGAGCAGCAGCGCTGCCTTGCCGCCCTCGCCCAGCACCACGTCCCACAGCCGCACCGTGCCGGCAACAGTGCCCGACGCGTCGCGCGCGACAAAGGCCAGGCCCTCCGAAGGCCGGCGGCCGCGCCGCAGCTTTTCCGACGACTTCTTCCGGCGCTTCGGCCCCATGGCGCGATCGAGCAAAGCCTCGCGAGCGCCAACGTCGGCGGCGGTTTCGGCGACGACCGCAATCTCCCCCCTCGAGGGGGAGATGTCGCCGAAGGCGACAGAGGGGGTTGTCGCGCGTGAAGCGCCGGCCTCCATCTGCGGCAGTAGGCCGAGTCCAGTCGAACCGACCCCCTCCGGCCGCTTCGCGGCCATCTCCCCCTCGAGAGGGGAGATTCCCACGCCTTCAACGATGAGATCTGCAATGTTCATTTCCGCGATCCTTCACAAGCGGATTGTTCCACAGGCGAGCCCGGGCGGGCGACAGGCGCCCACCGGGGATGATCTGAGCAGCTCTTGCGAGCCCTCAGATCACGTAGGATCGGAGAGGCTCGAAGCCGTTGAAGGCGACCGATGCATAGGTCGTCGTGTAGGCGCCGGTGCCCTCGATCAGCACCTCGTCGCCGATGGTCAGCGACAAGGGCAGCGGGTACGGCGTCTTTTCGTACATCACGTCGGCCGAATCGCAGGTCGGGCCGGCGAGCACGCAAGGCGCGGTCTCGCTGCCGTCATGCGCGGTGACGATCGGGTAGCGGATCGCCTCGTCCATCGTCTCGGCGAGACCGCCGAACTTGCCGATGTCGAGGAACACCCAGCGCACATTGTCGTTGTCGGCCTTCTTCGAGATCAGCACGACCTCCGATTTGATCACCCCGGCATTGCCGACCATGCCGCGGCCCGGCTCGATGATCGTCTCGGGGATGGCGTTGCCGAAATGCTTCCTGAGCGCCGAGAAGATCGCCTGGCCATAGGCCTGCGCCACCGGCACGTCCCTGAGATAGCGGGTCGGGAAGCCGCCGCCCATATTGACCATCTTCAGCACGATGCCTTCGTCGGCGAGCGTCGCGAACACCTTCTTGGCGTCGCTGAGCGCACGGTCCCAGGCGGTCAGGTCGGTCTGCTGCGAGCCGACATGGAACGACACGCCATGGGCGTCGAGGCCGAGCGCCCTGGCATGGCGCAGCACGTCGACCGCCATCGCCGGCACACAGCCGAACTTGCGCGACAGCGGCCATTCGGCGCCCTCGCCGTCGGTCAGGACGCGGCAGAACACGCGGGCGCCGGGAGCGACGCGGGCGATCTTCTCGACCTCTTCGACGCAGTCCACCGCAAACAGCTTGATGCCGAGCTGGTAGGCGCGCTGGATGTCGCGCTCCTTCTTGATGGTGTTGCCGAAGGAGATGCGGTCCGCCGGCGCACCGGCGTCCATCGCCATCTCGACTTCGGCAACGGAAGCGGTGTCGAAGGACGAGCCCATCGCAGCAAGCAGGCGCAGGATTTCCGGCGCCGGATTTGCTTTCACCGCATAGTAGATCTTGGAATCGGGAAGCGCCTTCTCGAAAGCACGGAAATTGTCGCGCACGACATCGAGGTCGACGACGAGGCACGGGCCGTTCGGACGTCGGGTGGCGAGAAAGTCAAGGATGCGCTGGGTAGCCATCGGGTCTCTCCATCAGCGCCTTGCGGCGCGCACAAAGGCTTGCGGACGCGGGCTCTCGGCCTCGCGAACACGCGGTGGACAAAGGCGGGACGGAAATCCATGGAACCAGCCGGTGGAGACCCCGGAACCATGAAGCGCCGTCTCGCGGCGGTGAACCTTGGCCTTGCCCGGCCTCGGTTCGCTTTGTCTGCCTTGGCTTGGATGGGAGACCCGTCCGCACTGCCGGCAATGAAGGTGTGCCTCTTCAGTAACCCCGGTCTTTGGACGACCGGCAGAACACCAGAAAGGCCCGCACCGTCGTTGCTTCAAGGTGTCCTCGGTTGGCGGTTGGCCGCTAAACCGACTGGAGGGGTTGGCTCCAGTTACCTTACCGATTACCCTCACCATTCGAGGATCGGCGGACACCCACAGGCACGTGCGACTTTGGGCAAGCGCGATATAAGATCGAAAGATTTCACAATCAATAAAAATCGTATGGCAGGTTGTAAAATTTGTGGCATCGAACAATGCTGCGGCAACCAGAAGAAAAATGCTGCGGCAAGCACATCCGGATATCGAACGCATGACAGGCACTCGCGGCCCGCTGAACGCTTTTCTCGATCTTGATCAAGTCCCTGTTACCAATGCGCAATCCGGCCCGCTTGCCGGCTTGCGGCTGGCCGTCAAGGATATCTTCGACGTCGCCGGCTACCGCACCGGTTGCGGCAATCCGCAGAAATACCGCGAAGCCTCGCCGGCCATGGCGACCGCGCCGGCCGTCCAGGCGCTGCTTGATTCGGGCGCCCGCTTCGTCGGCAAGACGCAGACCGACGAACTCGCATTTTCCCTGTTCGGGCTGAACGCGCATTTCCCGTCGCCCGTCAACCCGGCAGCACCCGACCGCGTCACCGGCGGCTCGTCCTCCGGTTCTGCCGCGGCAGTCGCCGGCGGGCTGGCCGACATTGCAACCGGATCGGACACCGGCGGCTCGATCCGAGCGCCGGCAAGCTTCTGCGGCCTGATCGGCCTCAGGACGACGCATGGCCGCATCCCGCTCGACGGCACCATGCCGCTGGCGCCTTCGCTGGACACATTCGGTTGGTTCGCAAGCGACATCGTCATCTACGAAAAGGTCGGCACGGTGCTGCTCGGCGACGATCCGCATTCCCATGAACTGAGACGCCCCGTCACTCTCGCTGCGCTGGACGGCCTCGTGCTCGGCCCGCACGAGGCCGACGAATATCGCGCCATGCTCCGCAGTGTCGCTTCGGTGCTGGGCGCACCGCGCAGCGTCGGCCCGCTGTCGCATTCGACCGACGATCTCTATTGGTGCTTCCGCAAGCTGCAAGGCTATGAAGCCTGGCAAAGTCACGGCGCCTGGATCGCCGGCGGCGACCGCATGCTGGGACCCGGTGTCAAGGAGCGTTTCGAGCACGGCGCGACAATCGACGCGGCAACCGCGCAATGTGAAACGGAACGTCGCGTTTCGTTTCGCCTCGAACTGGCCGGCCTGCTTGGCGACGACGGCGTTCTTGTGCTTCCGACCGCTCCTGGTGCCGCGCCGCTCAAGGCCGCGTCATTCGACGATTTGCAGACCTATCGCGAGCGGGCGCTGAGACTGCTCTGCCTTTCCGGCCTGTCCGGCTTTCCGCAAATCACGCTGCCGCTCGGAAAGACCGGCGGGGCGCCGTTCGGCCTTTCGCTGCTCGGTCCGAAGAACAGCGACCGGCAGTTGATTGCGCTGGCCGCCCGCATCCTTTCGGCCCACCAAGGAGGCGCATGACATGGATACGCTGACCCGCATGCGCGCCTTCATCGACGTGGTCGAGGCCGAAGGATTTTCGGCGGCGGCGCGCAAGATCGGCCGCTCGAAGGCGCTATTGTCGAAATATGTGCGCGAGCTGGAGGACGAGCTCGGCGCGCTGCTGCTCAACCGCACCACCAGGCAGTTTTCCCTGACCGAGGCCGGCCACACCTATTACCGGCGCGCCTCGGAGATCGTGCGCGAGGTCGACAGCCTTGCCGATGCGGTGCGCGAATCCTCCGGCGACGTGCGCGGCAGGATCAAGCTGTCGGCGCCGCGCACCTTTGCCGACGCGCCGATCGGCCAGTCGCTGATCGACTTCGCCAAGCAGCACCCCGACATCGTGCTCGACATCCATCTCGACGACCGTTTCGTCGATCTGGTCGAGGAGGGCTTCGATCTGGCGGTGCGCATTTCGCGGCTGGAAAATTCCTCGTTGATCGCCAGGCGTCTGGCGCCATTTTCGGTACGGCTTTGCGCGTCTCCTGAACTGATCGCCAGGCACGGCATGCCGGTCAGGCCGCAAGACCTTGCCCGCGTGCCTTGCATCATCGACACCAATGGGCGCTGGCTCACCAACTGGCCGTTCAAAGGCGACAGCGGCGATACGGTGAGCGTTTCGGTTTCCGGCCCGATCGAGGTCAACAGCCCGATGGCGGCAAGGGCCGCTGCCGTGGCTGGATTGGGATTTTCCGTCCTGCCGGATTTCATCGCCGCGCCCGACATCGAAAGCGGCAAGCTGCTGACTGCGCTGGATGACCGCATTCTGCCCGGCGGCGGCATTTTTGCCGTCTATCCGCACCGGCGCTATCTGCCTGCAAAAGTTCGC
This sequence comes from Mesorhizobium sp. M0898, assembly GCF_040319695.1. NCBI lineage: Bacteria > Pseudomonadati > Pseudomonadota > Alphaproteobacteria > Hyphomicrobiales > Phyllobacteriaceae > Mesorhizobium > Mesorhizobium sp. M0898. Next base: position 206,452 of record NZ_JAMYOE010000003.1, read on the forward strand.
GTTTTCGTCGACTTCCTGGTGCAGTGGTTCAAGACGCTGGACAACGCATGAGCTTTCAGCCGCGTTGCGGTCCCATTTTCGCCCGCTTTCTGGTAACTGTCGGCAATTCACCGAAGCCGATTGAATCGCGACCGAGAATGCACCTGAAACGGCAAGCAATCATGCTGGCTTCGGCCTTGACCGCGACATTTGCCGCCGTCGGACCGGCTGAGGTGCATCCCCACGTCTTCGCCGAAGCCCGCCTCGAAGTGGTCCTCGGCCCGGATCACCAAACTGTGAAGGCATTGCGCCATGTCTGGCGCTTCGACGATTTGTTTTCGAGCACGGTGATGATGGAGTTCGACAAGAATTCCGACCTGAAACTCGACGACAAGGAGCTGAAGGATGTCGCCGACACCGTCCATGCCTCGCTTGCCGAATTCAACTATTTCCAGCTCGTCACCGTCGACGGCAAGGACGTGGCAATGACCCCGCCGCCGCATTTGATGGCCAATTTCGACAATGACCAGTTGATCATCCTGTTTGAATCTGAACCGAAGGTACCGATCAAACTGAGCGGCAAGATAGATATCGGCGTCTACGACCCGACCTTCTACACCGCGATCGATTTCACCGAGGATGCCAATCTGCAGGTCGATGGGTTGCCGCCGACCTGCACCAGCAAGGTTGTCCGCCCGAACCCGGACGAGGCGATCGCCCAGAACCAGAAGACCCTGACCGAGGCCTTCTTCAACGATCCGACAGGCACCGACATGAGCAAGATCTTCGCCACCAAGCTTGAACTGACCTGTCAGCCGGAAGGATAGATCCAGTGACCAAACCGTCCCTGCGTTTGGCATTCGGTCTTCTGGCCGCCGCCCTTGTGATGACGCACTTTCTCGGCTCCGCCCACGCCCAGAGTTCACTCGGCATCGGCACCAATGACGGCATGGCTCCAACCGCCACCGGCCCGTTCGCCCACATCCTGATGTGGATCAATCTGCGCCAGCAGGAATTCTATCATGCGCTTGCCGGCGCGATGAAGGCGATGCGCCAGGACGGCAGCAAGTTGTGGCTGCTCATCGGCCTGTCCTTTGCCTATGGCATTTTCCACGCCGCCGGCCCCGGTCACGGCAAGGCGGTGATCTCTTCCTACATGGTGGCCAATGAAGTGGCGCTCCGGCGCGGCATCATGCTGTCCTTCGTCTCGGCCCTGCTGCAGGCGCTGACCGCGATCGTGGTGATGCTGGTCGCCTATTTCTTGCTGCGCGGCACTGCCGTCTCGATGACAGACGCCGCATGGTTCCTTGAAATCATGAGCTATGTCTTCGTCACTCTGTTCGGCGCCTGGCTGCTGTGGCGCAAGGCCGGCCCGGCCATCCTTCGCCTGTTCGGCGCAAATCCGGGCTACAGCCTCTCGGCTGCCCATGCCGGCCATTCACATGCCGGCCATTCACATTCCGCGCATGCCCATGCGGCACATTCCCACGCGCTTGATGCGCATGACCACCACGATCATGCGCATGACCACGGCGCCCACGACCACCCCCATGCTGCGCACGATCACCACAGCCATGCGGCGGGCGAGGTCTGCGAGACCTGCGGGCACTCGCATGCCCCCGACCCGGCGCTGCTTTCCGGTGATCGCTTCGATTGGCGCACGGCCTGGTCGGCGGTGGCCGCCGTCGGCATCCGCCCCTGTTCCGGCGCGCTGATCGTGCTGAGCTTCGCCTTGCTGAATGGGCTGTGGTTCGGCGGCATCCTTTCGGTGCTGGCCATGGCGCTCGGCACCGCAATCACCGTCTCGGCCCTGGCGACGCTTGCGGTGACCGCCAAGAACTGGGCGGTGTATTTCGCCGGCGACGGCCGCATGGGCAACCGTATCCATTCCTTCGTCGAGATCGGCGGCGCCGCCTTCGTCTTCCTGTTCGGCCTGCTGCTGCTTTCGGCCAGCCTGACTGGCGCCTGACCTCGTTGCGTCCGATCGGGGCGCTTTAACTAGGGATATTGCCTCCCAACTCGTCCTCGATATGGACGCGGATGATCTCGTCGAAGCTCGTTTCGGCGGCAAAGCCAAGCTCCCTCGAGCGCCGCGCCTCGAAGCGCGTCGGCCAGCCCTTGACGATCGCCCAGATCGTCTCGTCGGGCTCCTCGCGGATCAGTTTCACCGCCTTGGCGCCGGCGACACGTTCCAGCGCTTCGATCTGTTCGCCGACGGTGACGGCGACGCCCGGCATCGTCAGGTTGCGGCGCGGGCCGACGGCACTGCCGTCGATCTGAGCCGCATGGATCAGGAAATTCACCGCCGAACGCGGGCTGGCGTGTGTGTGGACGACTGAGCGCGGCACCGGCAGGATCGCTTCATGGCCGCTCAGCGGCTCGCGGATGATACCGGAGAAGAACCCTGAGGCCGCCTTGTTCGGCTTTCCCGGCCTGACGCAGATGGTCGGCAGCCTGATGCCGATGCCGTCGAAGAAACCGCGGCGCGTATAGTCGGCAAGCAGCGCCTCGCCGATCAGCTTCTGCGTGCCGTAGGAGGTCAGCGGCGTCGGGTGGAACTCGTCCGGAATGATGTCGGGAAACGGTGCGCCGAACACGGCGATCGACGAGGTGAAGACGACGCGTGGCGTATAGGCGGCCAAGCGGATGGCATCGAACAGCGCCCTTGTGCCGTCGAGATTGACGCGATAGCCGAGATCGAAATTAGCCTCCGCCTCACCCGACACCACGCCGGCGAGATGGAAGATCACGTCGGGGCGCGGCGCGACCAGATTTGCGGTCGCTCCCGGTGCGACAAGGTCGCCGGTGTGGAGGGTAATGCTGACACCTTCGAGCACCGGCGCTTGCGGCGGCACGATATCGTGAAGGTCGAGCGCGGCGATCTTGCGGCCGCCGAGCGTCCCGTCCTTGGCCAACCTGGCGATGAGTTTGCGGCCGACCATGCCTGCCGCGCCGGTAATCAGAATGCGCATGTCACTTTCCCTTTTTGCGCTGGCTGCGGCTACGCAGCCAGAACACGACGAAGATTGCCACCATGAAGATCGCCGCGACGACACCGGCAAGCACCGTCGAGACCTTGCCGACCGCCAGCATCACTGTTGGAAGATAATAGGCTGCGATGCCGAACAGCAGCAAAACCCAGGCGGCGCCGATCGCCGCATTGCGGGTGTCGCGGTCCATTACGCGGCGCCAGGGTGGCGAGAGTTCATGTCGATCGTTGCCAATGCCCAGAACTCCCGAAGTCAGTGATAATGGCCGCGGTGCGGTGCCGCATCATGCGCGTGATCGTGCTCGTCATCATGCTCATGGCTGTCGGCACATCGGCCGAATTCCGGTTCGACCGTGGCATGGGCTATGCCATGTTCCGCCGCAAGCCGCTTCTTGATCGCGCTTACCGCCATATGCGCGTCGACGCCGTCATTGAGGCAGGCATGCAACGTCGCCATGTTGCTGGAGCCGTCGAGCGACCAGACATGCATGTGATGCACCTCGCGCACGCCCTTGATCGAGCCTTCGATGTCCCTGGCGATCAGGTCGCGGTCGAGGCTTGCCGGCACGCCTTCGAGCAGGACGTGGGCGGCTTCGCGCATCAGCGACCAGGCCGTGGACAGGATCAGCAGCGCGACAAGCACCGACAGGATCGGATCGATGGGCGTCCAGCCCGTCGCCAGGATCACCAGCGCCGCCACGATCGCCGCGGCCGAGCCGAGCAGGTCGCCGAGCACATGCAGGATGGCGCCGCGCATGTTCAGGCTGCCGCGGTCGCCGCCGTGCAGCACGTAGAACGAGCCGAGATTGACCAGCAGGCCGGCGATCGCGACGACCAGCATCGGCCCGCCGAGCACCGGAGCCGGCGCTTGCAAGCGGCCCCAAGCCTCGTAGACGATCCACAGCGCGATGGCGAAGATGGCGATGCCGTTGGTGTAGGCGACCAGCGTCTTGACCCGGCCGAAGCCGTAGGTGAGGCGCACGGTCGCCGGCCGGCTCGCAAGGTGAAAGGCATACCAGGCAAGGCCGAGCGCGACGCAATCGGCAAGCATGTGGCCGGCATCCGCCAGCAGCGCCAGTGAACCGGTGAAGATGGCGCCCAGCGTCTCCGCGACCATGAAGCCGGCGGTCAGGCAGGCAGCGATCAGCACGCGCTTCTTGTCGGTCGAGCCGTGCACATGACCTGCGCCATGGCTGTGGTCGTGGCCCTGCGCAGCGTGGTCGTGGGTATGCGCCATCTATAGCCCCTGCTAGAGCCTGATCTATCCCGGCAGACTCGGGATGGAGGCTCTGTCTTCTCGTTTGACCATAATCCTATCCGAAAACCGGATACCACTTTTCGGGAGCATGGTCAGGCGCCGAACCCGGCGCGAAATCCTCGAGCCGCCGCTTCTGCTGGCCATCGCTGTCGAAATTGGCCGGATCGAGCCACGCTTCATAGGCTCTGCGCAGATCTGGCCATTCCCTGTCGATGATCGAATACCACGCGGTATCGCGGTTTTCGCCCTTGACCACAAGATGCTGACGGAAAATGCCCTCGAACTTGAAGCCGAAACGTTCCGCCGCGCGCTTCGACGGCTCGTTGCGATTGTTGCATTTCCATTCGTAGCGGCGGTAGCCAAGCTCGTCGAAGACATACTTCATGAACAGGAACTGCGCTTCCGTCGCCGCCGGCTTTCGCGAGATCAACGGGCCCCAATAGATGTTGCCGATCTCGATGACGCCGTAGGCGGCGTCGATGCGCATCAGCGTCTGGCGCCCGGCAACCTTGCCGCTGGCCTTGTCGATGACCGTGAAGAACAGCGGGTCTTCGCTGGCTTCTGCCTTGTCCAGCCACGGCTGGAAGGCGGCACGGCTCTCCGGCGGGTAGTCTGGCAGCCAGGCGAAGCGGCCGCCGGCATCGGCCACCGACGAGGCCTCAAACAGGCCGTCGCCGTGCTTTTCGGCGTTGAGCGGCTCCAGCCTGACAGTTCGCCCCTCCAGCACCTTGCGTTCGGGCCGCGGGCGCGGTTGCCAATTCTTGAGATTTTCCGACACAGAAAACTCCAATCCGTTTGACTTTTGCGGGCGGACGCTCACAAAAACGCACGCTCGCTGAAAGAACCACACGGACAGGAAAAATGCTCCACACGATTTCGGCCTTCGACCGCCTCGGCGAGGAAAATGCGTTCGCAGTGCTGGCGCGTGCCACGGCACTTGCCCATCAGGGCCGCGACATTGTCAATCTCGGCATCGGCCAGCCCGACTTCAAGACGCCGCAGCACATCGTCGAGGCAGCGATCAAGGCGCTGCGCGACGGCCATCACGGCTATACGCCGGCCAACGGCCTGCTGGCGACGCGCGAAGCGGTGGTACGCCGCACGCTGGCCACCACCGGCGTCGAAGTCTCGCCGGAAGCGGTGATGATCCTGCCCGGCGGCAAGCCGACCATGTTCGCGGCGATCCTGATGTTCGGCGAGCCGGGCGCCGAAATCCTCTATCCTGATCCCGGCTTTCCGATCTACCGCTCGATGATCGAGTTCACCGGTGCTGCCCCCATCCCGGTGCCGATGCGCGAGGAGAACGGCTTTGCCTTTTCGGCCGCGGAGACACTGGCGCTGATCACGCCGAAGACCAGGCTGCTGATCCTCAACTCGCCCGCCAACCCGACCGGCGGCGTCACGCCGCGCGCCGAGATCGAGAAGCTGGTCAAGGGGCTGGAAGCGCACCCGGACGTCGCCATCCTCTCCGACGAGATCTACGACGTGATGACCTATGACGGCGAGACGCACTGTTCGCTGCTCGCCTTCCCCGAAATCCGTGATCGGCTGATCGTGCTCAACGGCTGGTCGAAGACCTGGGCGATGACCGGCTGGCGCATGGGCTGGTCGATCTGGCCGAACGGCGACAAGGGCGCGCATCTCTATGACAAGGTGCGCAAGCTGGCGGTCAATTGCTGGTCCTGCGTCAACGCGCCGAGCCAGTATGCCGGCATTGCCGCCATCGACGGCCCGCAGGACGATGTCGACAAGATGATGCGCGCCTTCGACCGCCGCAGGAAGGTCGTGGTCGAAGGGTTGAATGCCTTGCCCGGCGTTTCCTGCATTACGCCGAAAGGCGCCTTCTATGCCTTCCCCAATGTTTCCAAGACCGGCTGGAAGGCCAAGAAGCTCGCCTCGGCGCTGCTCGAGGATGCCGGCGTGGCGCTGATCGGCGGCCCCGATTTCGGCATTCTCGGCGAAGGCTATGTCAGGCTGTCCTACGCCAATTCCGAAGAGAACATCCTGCGCGCGCTGGAGCGGATCGAGGCGTTCCTGGCGAAGTGAGGACGACGAAAGGAGAAGCCAGATGTTCTATGCCATTCTTGCCTATCACGAGGAAGAAGCGATTACGGCACTGACGCCTGAGCAGGATGCGGCGCTGATGACCGATCTTCTCCAGATCAACGATCGGCTCTACCGGCAAGGCACCCTTGGGCCGGCGGCCCGGCTCGGCGCGACACAAGACGCCTGCACCTTGCGCGGGCCAGGCACCGGAATGGTTATCGACGGCCCCTTCGCCGAGACCAAGGAACAATTGCTGGGGCTCTATGTCGTCGACTGCGCCAACCGTGACGCCGCCATCGACATTGCGCGCGACCTTCGCCGCGTCAATCCGACCGCCGTCTACGAAATCCGCCCGATTTCGCTATATTTACCCGGCGTGCCGCTTCCGGTCACCCGGCCCTGATTTAGGACCGGGTTGAGATTAATTTAGCCTCGCCCGACAAACGGCATCTTCGTCGCCATCACGGTCATGAACAGCACGTTGGCGTCGAGCGGCAGGCTGGCCATATGGAGGACCGCATCGGCGACGCGCTCGACATCCATCACCGCTTCGGCGGCAATGGTGCCGTTGGCTTGCGGCACGCCGACCGTCATCGCCTGCGCCATGTCGGTCAGCGCGTTGCCGATGTCGATCTGGCCGCAAGCAATGTCGAAGGGCCTGCCGTCCAGCGCCAGCGTCCTGGTCAGCCCGGTGATGGCGTGCTTGGTCGCCGTATAGGGCACCGAGCCTGGCCGTGGCGCATAGGCCGATACCGAGCCGTTGTTGATGATGCGGCCGCCCATCGGCTGCTGCCTGCGCATGGCGCCGAACGCGGCGCGAGCACACAGGAACGAGCCGGTGAGATTGACCCCGACGATGTCGTTCCACACTTCGACCGGGATGTCGTCGATCAACGTCGATTTGTAGCTCGTGCCGGCATTGTTGAAGAGCAGGTCGACGCGCCCGAAAGCCGCCGCCACCGTCTCGAACAGATCGTCGACCTGATCGGCCTTGCTGATGTCGCAGGCGAAGGCCAATGCCTTGGCCTGCGTCCGCCCGGCCGCGGCGATCGCATCCTCCAGCACCGGCTTGCGGCGACCGCAGAAGACCGTATTCCAGCCGGCCTTGAGCAGCACTGTGGCGACGCTTTTGCCGATGCCCGTGCCGGCGCCGGTGACGATGGCGGTTTTATAGTCGGTCATGGCTGTACTCCCTGAAAGGGATGAGGCATCGCAAATGACGGGAACCATGGCAAGCCGGCCCAAAGCCTGTGCTCACAAAAAGGGCGGCCGTTGGCGACCGCCCCTGATCCGAACCGGGCATGGGAGGAGGAAAACCGATCCGACTGACTGAAATCATGCGCTCACCGGATTAACGAGAAGCTAACGCCAACGGCGCCGAGCTCCGAGGCTTCCTCTTCGAGCTACCAGCGCGAGCCTGCGACCGGCTTGGCCGTGCTGCCCGCTGCCGGCACCTTCGCCGCCGTCACCGTCGCCTCGACATGGTCGACCAGCGCATCCGGCAAGCCGAGACGGCCGGCAAGCAGGTCGAGATAGCCGCGTTCGGCCCGCGTGTCCGGATCGATGGCAAGACGCGAGGCGGTGTAGAGTTCCAGCTTTTGCGCATCGGTCTTGGCCCCGGCGATCAGCACATCCAGATCGAGCGGCGCCTCCAGTTCCGACATCAGGAATTTCTCCGCTTCGGCGCCGACGCCGGCGAGGCTGAGCTTGCCGGCGATCTTCTGCCGCTCTTCGTCATCGACGTGACCGTCGGCCTTCGCCGCCGAGATCATCGCCCTGACCAGCGTCAGCGTGAATTCGTCTTCGCCCTGCGGCGCTTGCGACGGATGGAAGGCGGTATCGGCCGGCGGCGGCAGCAATTCCGGTTCGCCTGCAGCTTGCGTCTCGGCCGGCGCGTTGCCGTTCTTGTAGTTCTGGTAGGCCTTGTAGGCGAGGCCACCGATCGCAGCCAACCCACCAAGCTTCACCGCCGCACCGGTGACCTGGCGGCCGGGGCCGGTTCCGAGCAGCACCGCAGCCAGCGCACCGGCGGCAAGCGGATTGTCCTTGGCCATCTGCACCGCCTGCCCGGCCTTGTCGCGGACGGTTGATCCGGTGCCGGGAACTTGCGAGCCGAGCAGATCGTCGAGGAGCTTCTTGGGATCGAACATCAATGCCTCCAGAATTGGCCCGGCCAAAGGCGCGCGGGCAGGGTTTGCACGTCGAAGACCTAGGTCCCGCAGTTTGACATTACAATGACGCGGTGCATCCTTTTGCCCGCTGCCACGCATGACGTTGCACCGACATCTGCTGGGATTTCACGCGGAAATTATAGTGCTGCAGCCTCCATCCGCGTCAAAAAACGCGCGGCGCTGTGGACATCGGACGTGTCGAAACCAGCTTCGACTTCGAGTAATGTCTCGGCATGTCGCTTGAGAGGAGCCTGGCATGACCGATGAGACAGACCGCCAGCCGGCACGCGACCCCCAGGAACTGGAGCGCCTGTTGATTTCACGGCAATGGGTCGGAGACATTGACGCCATGGCCGCGCTTTTTGAGCCGCATGCAGTCATCGACATCGGTGGCGGACAGCTGACGTTCGGCCGCGAAGCCATCCGGGGGCTGTTCGCGGAGATCACCGCGACCGGCCGAAAATTTCAGTCCGGAGATCAGCGCCCGGCTATCATCAATGGCGACCTGGCGCTCACCTCGACCCGGCTTCCCGACGGCACCATCACCACCGAGGTCGCAGCGCCGGCAGAGCGACGGGACACGGCTGTGGGTCATCGATCGTTTTGCTGTTGCTTGACGTGAAGTTGCTTAACGTGAAGCTAACTTCCGATGTGGCGGTCGCCGCGTGCTTGCGCCAGCTCGACCTGGTGCTGGCGCTCGGCGTAGCGGGCGCGATCTTCGTCCGAGCGGGCATCGAAGCAATGCGGGCATGAAACGCCGGTGGCATATCTCGGCGACAGCCGATCTTCTGCGGCTAGCGGATGCCGACAGGCGCGGCAGAGTTCGGCCTCGCCTTCGACCAGCCCGTGCGATACCGAAACGCGCTCGTCGAAGACGAAGCATTCGCCTTGCCACAGGCTCTGTTCGGCGGGCACGTCCTCGAGATATTTCAGAATGCCGCCCTTGAGGTGGAACACATCCTTCAAACCGAGCGACTTCACATAGGCCGTCGCCTTCTCGCAGCGTATGCCGCCGGTGCAGAACATGGCGACCTTGCGCCCGTCGAGCTCGTGCCGATGCTGCTCGACCCAGGCCGGGAATTCGCGGAAGCTGCTGGTGGCGGGATCGACAGCGCCCTTGAAGGTGCCGAGCGACACCTCGTAGGCGTTGCGCGTGTCGATGACGATGGTACCCGTATCCGAGATCAGTGCATTCCAGTCGGCCGGCGCAACATAGGTGCCTGCACCTGCCGCCGGATCGATATTGTCCACGCCCATGGTGACGATCTCGCGCTTCAACCGCACCTTCATGCGGTGGAACGGCATCGTTGCGGCGCTGCTGTATTTGATCTCGAGGCCGGCGAGACCGTCGATGGATTCGAGATGATCGATGAGCGCGGCGATTGCCGTTTCACTGCCGGCGACCGTGCCGTTGATGCCCTCACGCGCCAACAGCAGCGTGCCTTTGATGCCGCGCGCACAGCAGAAGGCGGCGAGCGGCGCGCGCAGCGCCTCGAAGGTGTCGAGCCGGGCGAAGCGGTAAAGCGCGGCAACGCGGAAGGCTTGGCTGGACAGTGTCATCACCAAGCCACTAAACGCTCACGACAGCCGGATCAAGGCAGAGCCGGGAGCGGTCTGATCGCGGAAGGTTTCGAACACCACGCGTGACATCGCGACACGCCGCGTTTCGTGGACAGAAAAACCGCCTTCTGCTAACCGGTCGACTTGATCAACAGAGGAGAGACGACGAATGCCCAGCACGACCGAAAAGCTCCTGTCGCTCCTCAACGGCCAGCCGGTCATACCGGTGCTGAAGATCGCCAATCCCGCCGACGCGGTGCCGCTGGCCCGGGCGCTGGCCAGCGGTGGCCTGGCGGCGATCGAGATCACGCTGCGCACCGCCGACGCGCTGGAGGCGATCCGCCGGGTGGCGGGCGAGGTTGAAGACGCCGTCGTCGGCGCCGGCACCATACTGGACGCCCGGCAGTTCGGCGAGGCGGCGGCCGCCGGTTCGAAGTTCATCGTCAGCCCCGGCATCACCCGCGAGCTTCTCGCGGCAGCCAAGGACAGCGATGTGCCGTTGCTGCCCGGCGCCATTACGCCGGGAGAGGTCATGGCCGCCCGCGAAGCCGGCCTGCGCTTTCTGAAATTCTTCCCGGCCGAACAGTCGGGCGGCATCGCCTCGCTTAAGGCTTTCGCCTCGCCGCTTGCCGACGTGAAATTCTGCCCGACCGGCGGTATCACCGGCAAGAACGCCGCCGACTACCTCAGCCTGCCCAACGTCATCTGCGTCGGCGGTTCCTGGGTGGCGCCGGACGAGCTGGTCAAGGCCGGCAAATGGGACGAGATCGAAGCCTTGGCACGCGCTGCGAGCAAGCTCGGGCGATAACGTCTTCTGCATCAAAAGCCGCCGCCGATCTGGCCGATCCGGTTCGCCGGCTGGTTCCCGCTCATGGGCTCGAACCACGATTCACGCCTTCAAAGGGCGCTGTCCTACCATTAGACGAAGCGGGAGAATGCCGACCAGTGGTTAGCATCCCTGGATGAAGGAAGCCAGTGCCGGCGGTGGATGCCGCGCGGGGTGCCAGCGCAGCCTTTACGATATTTGCCCAGCGCGGCCTACTCGGTCTTGAAGCGGGCAACCGACATGAACTTGACGGCTTTGCCGGTAAACCGGTTTGCGTCGGCCATCTCGTTGCCCGGCTGGAAGCCTATCGTATAGACCTCGCTCGGTGCCGTACGGACGAAGTCGTAGGCGTAGCGCGGCGCCGTTGTCGCATCTGAAACGGTTGCGACATACTCACCGCTGTGCAGCGCCCACCGGGCGGCCTGCGGCGCGGCGGCGACCACCACCGGCTTGGGGCCGGGCTTCAGGTCGCGGGCGGTGGCCCTGGGTTCCTTGCGTGTGGTCTTCACGCCCGCTCCGATGACGGCCGCCGGATCGGAACCTGCCGGGCGGGCAACGATGGCCTCGCGCGGCGATGCCCCGTCGCTCGATGCCCCGTCGTCGCTCGCCGCCGGTTCCTCGAACACCGATGCTTGCTCGGAAAGCGACGCGACCTTGTATTCGTCGGTCGCGCTGACCCTTTCCAGAACGGCCTTGACCTCGTCGGGCTGGGAACTGTCGGGCCGCGCCGACGGCAACACCGAGAATGCGTCGGTGGCGGTGTTGCTCCGCTCGGCCGCACTCGCCAGCGCCAGCAACACTTGCTTGTCCTGCGGCGCAAGACTAGCAGGCGAAAGATCGGCCGGCAGCGAATGATCGGGCCGCCAGCTCGGCACGGGAACGTTGTTTGCCGCGACCTGCACCGGGCCGGCCGCAGCAGACGGGTCTGCTATGCCGAACGGAACATTTGCCGGCGCCACGCTTGCCGGCGCTTGCGCGGTCGCCACCGCCTGTTCAGTCGATCCAGCCGCATCCGCCACGCCGAACGGAACGTTCTCAGGCGGCTGGGCGCCGACGTCCGTCTTCGGGCGCGGAGCAAAATCCGGCAGCGGAATGCTGCGCGCCGGCAATGCCGCGATGATCGTCTCCGGCGTGTCATCCTCCGGTTCAGGCGCAGGCGCCGGAGCATCGGCGACTTCCGGAATCTCGGCGCGCTTGGCATCCTGAGGCGCGACGATGGCAATGCCAGGCAGGTTGCTGCTCTTGGCGGACGGCGCCGGCTTCACGTTACGGGGCTTTGGCGCCGGCTCGGCCATCGCCACGTCGGCGCTGTCGTCCGCCTCGTCGTCGCCACCGCCGAACAAGGCTGCCAGGAACCCGCGGGATTTTTTGCCGCCGCCGCTTGCGCTGGCCAGTTCGATGGCCGGTGCGCCGGCGCCCTTGCGGGCCTTGTAGGAGGCGAGCGCCTGTTGATAACCAGGCAGCGGCTTGCCGTCGCTCGGCACATGCAGCGTCTTGCCGTTGGGGAACACGCGCGCCAGTTCCTGGCGGCTGATGCCGGGCCAGTGGCGCACATTGCCGACATCCATATGCACGAAGGGCGAGCCGGAGCTGGGGTAGTAGCCGACGCCGCCGCCCTGCATCCTGAGGCCGACGTCGCGCAGCTTCTTCAGCGGCACGCCGGGAATATAGAAATCCATCGCCCTGCCGAGCATGTGCTGGCTTTTTTCGGCGACGCCCCTGCTGCGGCTGCGCAGCATCGAATTCGTGGCCGGCGAACGATAGCCGCAGACGACCTGTATGTAGTCGGTGGCGCCGCTCTCCCGATAGGCCTCCCAGACCAGGTCCAGCAGGCGCGGATCCATCTTAGTCGGCTCGTTGCGACGCCAGTCGCGCAGGATGATGTTGATCTTTCGCAAGCCCGCCTGGTCGTAGCGGCCGTTGCGCTTGTAGACAATCTCCGCCTTTTCATGCGTGTGGAGATGATAGAGCTTCAGCGAACGTGTCTCGGCGCTGGCGCCGGTTGCCGCCGCTGCAAGGAACCCGACGGCAACAATCACCGCTGCCAGCCATCTCGGCCAGACGCTCATGTGATAATGCCGCCCGTTTTCGTGTCGTTCGATTCTGTTCAAATCAAAAGGCCTTGCAGGCTGCCGTTTTGTCCCCGGATTTGACCAAACGGATGCGTGGTGTGTGCATCCGAATATCGATCCTAATGGTTAATCATCGCTTATTGAAGCCGAAATGCGGTAACACGGTGGCGATATCCCGCCAAAAATATTGCGCAGGATATCTTGGTAAACCGCTGGTTTAGATCATGTTTTGGCGCCAGCTCGAAACACGATCTGTTACCGTCCGCCTTAATACGTGAACACTGTGGCGAACACATCATTTCGAGGCGCAGTTGCGTGGAATGATGTCCGGATGAGAACCGGCTTGGCCCTGTGACTCAGGAAGCGAGCCGTTCGACGCGGCCGGTTTCCGGGTCGATGCCGTATTCCTTGAGCTTGCGGTAGAGCGTCGACCGGCCGATGCCGAGGCGGCGGGCGACTTCGCTCATCTGGCCGTTATAGTGATCGATGGCGAGCTTGATCATTTCGAGTTCGACGTCGGCCAGCGCACGCACATTGCCGCGCTCGTCGAGCGCCCGCAGCGTGCCGAAACGAGGCTTGGCTGGTGCATCGGCGTCGGCGGCTGCGATGCCGCCAGCGGCCGATATGTTGTCGCGCGGCTGGCTGCCCGAACCCACTCCGGAAGCTGGCCACCCTGGAGTTGGCCCCCCTGAAGCTGGCCACCCTGGAGCTGGCAAGGCGATACCCGAATCGAGATTGACCGTGCCCTCGACTTGCGCCCGGATCTGCGGGAATTCTTCTTCGGTCAGCATGTCGCCGTCGGCGAGCACCGAGGCCCGGAAGACGGCGTTTTCGAGCTGCCTTATGTTGCCCGGCCAGTCATAGGCCTGCAGCATGGCAAGCGCCGCAGCCGAGATGCCTCGCAGGCGGTGGCGCGGATCGGCGGGCGCCACCTTCTCCATGAAGTGCTCGACCAGATAGGGGATGTCGTCGCGACGGTCGCGCAATGGCGGCACGAAGATCGGATAGACGTTCAGCCGGTAGAACAGGTCCTCGCGGAACTTGCCGTCCTTGACCTGCTGCAGCAGGTTGCGATGGGTTGCCGAGATCAGCCTGATGTCGACCCTGACGGCCGAGCGCCCGCCAACCGGATCGACCTCGCCGTCCTGTACGGCGCGCAACAGCTTGACCTGCACGTCGAGCGGCAGGTCGCCGATTTCGTCAAGGAACAGCGTGCCGGTGTGCGCTTCGACGAACTTGCCGGTATGTTTTTCGGTGGCGCCGGTGAACGAGCCCTTCTCGTGCCCGAACAGGATCGATTCGACCAGATTGTCTGGGATGGCGCCGCAATTGACGGTGACGAAGGGTTTCGAGCGGCGGTCGCCGCTGCCCTGGACGGCGCGCGCCACCAGTTCCTTGCCGACGCCGGATTCACCTTCGATCAGGATCGGAATGTTGGACGCCGCCGCCTTGCGGCCGAGCCGGATCACCCGATCCATCGCCGGACTGTGGGTGATCATGTCCTTGAACGTCAGATGGCCGCCGCGCTGCCGTGACGAGCGCTTCACTTCGCCTTCGAGCGCTTCGACCTTGAGGGCGTTGCCGATCGACGCCTGCAGCCTGTCGGGAGAGGCCGGCTTGACGACGAAATCGAAGGCGCCGTGACGCATTGCCGAAACGACGGTTTCGATGCCGCCCTGCGCGGTCTGCACGATGACGGGAATGTGGATGCCGCGCTCGCGCATCGCCTTCAGCACGCCGATGCCATCGAGGCCCGGCATCATCAGGTCGAGGATGATCACCGACACGTCGCGCGCATTGGGTCCGTCGACGAGATCGAGACCGGCCTCGCCGCCATCGGCGACGATCGCGGTGTGGCCGAATTTCGTCACCGCCGCCTCGAGCAGCCTGCGCTGCACGGGATCGTCATCGACTATGAGTATGGAAGCTGCCATGACTGATCCGACCGTGCCCGCCCGAGAATGCGCCCTATGGATCATCTTGGCACAGGGTTCTAAATAAGCTTTCAAAAAACCCGGTGAATGAATTCCTTAGGATTTGACCGGCTTCTCGTTTCCTCGAATTTTTGTGTCTGGAAGGATCGGCAATGCGCATGGTTTTTGCTCGAAAGCTGGCGGCGGCGCCCGGTCAGGGCGTGGCGGAGCTTGGCGACCTGCCGGAATGGAATCTAGCCGATCTCTATTCGGGCATGGAGGCGCCCGAGTTGAAGCGCGACATCGCCAAGGCCGCCGCCGATGCCATCGCCTTCGAGAGCCGTTGGAAAGGCACGCTCGCCGCCGAGGCCGGGCGTGGCGGCGCCGGCAGGCTTGGCGAGGCGCTTCAGGTCTATGAAGTGCTGGAGGAGCTGATCGGCCGCATCGTCTCCTATGCCGGGCTTGTCTATGCCGGCAACACGTCGGATCCGCAGCGCGCCAAGCTCTATGGCGACATCCAGGAAAAGATGACCGATGCCAGCGCGCACCTGCTGTTTTTCGCGCTCGAGCTGAATCTCATCGACGATGGTGCGATCGAAATCGCACTCGCCGCCGATCCGGCCTTCGCCCATTACCGGCCCTGGGTGCTCGATCTGCGCAAGGATAAGCCCTATCAGCTCGAAGACCGCATAGAGCAGCTCTTCCATGAAAAATCGATCACCGGGCGCGGGGCCTGGAACCGCCTGTTCGACGAGACGATGACCGATTTGCGCTTCGACGTCGACGGCGAGGAGCTGACGCTGGAGCCGGCGCTCAATCGCCTCCAGGACGCAGACAGCGAGGTGCGCCGCCGGGCGTCCGAGGCGCTGGCCACGACCTTCCGCAAGAATTTGCGCGTCTTTACGCTGGTCACCAACACGCTGGCCAAGGACAAGGAGATCTCCGACCGCTGGCGCGGCTTCGAGGACAGTGCCGATTCCCGCCATCTCGCCAATCGCGTCGAACGCAGCGTGGTGGATGCGCTCGCCGCCGCGGTTCGCGACGCCTATCCACGCCTGTCGCATCGCTATTACGCGATGAAGGCGCGCTGGCTCGGCATGGAGGTGATGAACCACTGGGACCGCAATGCGCCATTGCCCGAGACCCCACAGGCGGTCATCGGCTGGGACGAGGCCAAGAACACCGTGCTTTCCGCCTACCAGCGCTTTTCGCCCGACATGGCGGAGATCGCCAGAACTTTCTTCGACCGCAACTGGATCGATGCACCGGTGAGACCCGGCAAGTCGCCTGGCGCCTTCGCCCATCCGACCGTGCCTTC
The DNA here is from genome assembly GCF_040319695.1 of Mesorhizobium sp. M0898. Lineage (NCBI taxonomy): Bacteria > Pseudomonadati > Pseudomonadota > Alphaproteobacteria > Hyphomicrobiales > Phyllobacteriaceae > Mesorhizobium > Mesorhizobium sp. M0898. The sequence goes on from NZ_JAMYOE010000003.1 coordinate 222,584, forward strand.
GGCGCATCCCTATGTGCTGCTCAACTACATGGGCAAGCCGCGCGATGTGATGACGCTGGCGCACGAACTCGGCCACGGCGTGCACCAGGTGCTGGCCGGCGACCAGGGCGCCCTGATGGCATCCACGCCGCTGACGCTGGCCGAAACCGCATCGGTGTTTGGCGAAATGCTGACCTTCCGCTCGCTGCTCGAGCAGACCACCGACAAGCGCGAACGCAAGGCCATGCTCGCCCAGAAGGTCGAGGACATGATCAACACGGTCGTGCGCCAGATCGCCTTCTACGAGTTCGAGCGTAAGGTGCATGCCGAGCGCAGGAGCGGCGAACTGACCTCCGACAAGCTCGGCCAGTTCTGGTTGGAAGTGCAGGCGGAAAGCCTCGGGCCGGCGATCAAGCTGCGCGAAGGGTACGAGGTTTTCTGGACCTATATCCCGCACTTCATCCACTCGCCTTTCTACGTCTATGCCTACGCATTCGGCGATTGCCTGGTGAACTCGCTCTACGCGGTCTACCAGAACGCCGAGCGCGGCTTTCAGGAGAAATATTTTGCCATGCTGCGCGCCGGCGGCACCAAGCATCATTCCGAGCTTCTAGCGCCGTTCGGCCTCGACGCGGCCGACCCTGCCTTCTGGCAGATCGGGCTTGGCGTGATCAGCGGACTGATCGACGAGCTGGAAACACTGGACAAGTGATGCGCAACACTGGGCGATGCGCAACACCGGATGACCGGGTTTTCCAGAACAGTTTAGCAGCAACGCATATTGGCGATGGTCTATTCTTGTCTTGGTTATTTGTTCTTAAATAACTTTCCATGGAAGTTTTCCGTTAGATTCCCGTAAGCTGTATGATAGCGTCCGCCCTCAAGCTCAGCCGGGCACGAATGGATCCGGTCGGAAAATCCCGACCGGCCATGGCGTGTCGGCGGATGCGACAACGGTTGTTGGCCAGGGGCAAACCGGTCGCCGACAGCTCGATCGAAGCCGGCTGTTCTGCAAATTGCGGAACCACCATCGAATGGTCCTTCGCCGAGGTCATGGCTCTACAGGCCAGGGCGGACGGATCGGACTGGAGAGAGAAAGACAATGGGCACTTTTTTCTACATGCTCCTGGCGTTCCTGGTAGGTGTGTTGGTTGGCTGGTTCATTTGGGGACGCCTGCGTGGCGAACTCGACAGTTTGCGCGGCGATCTAGACCGCACGCGCAGCGAACGCGACAGATTGCGGGCCGATAGCGACCGTCTGACCGGTGAGTTGGATGCATGCGGCCGCGCCCGCGCCGATCTCGAACGCCGGCTGGGCGAGGCGAAAACCACCCAGGCGCCAACCGCGAAGGCGGCAACAGCTAAGGCGCCAGCCGCCAAGGCCGGTGCGACCAAGGCGGCGATGCAGGCGCCGTCAACGCTGATTTCGACATCCGCACCGGCCAAACCGGCGCCGAAGAAATCTGCAACGGCGAAGGCCGCAACCGCGCCACGCGCAAATGCCGCGAAAACGGCAACGCCGAAACCGCCTGCATCGAAAGCGAGCGCCGCGCCGACGACCGCGCCGGCGGCAAGCAAGGCTGCGCCATCTGCAAAGAAAGCCGCGACCGGCAAGGCAACAGCCACTGCCCCAGGCAACGCCAACGATCTGCGTCGCCTGATCGGCATCGGCCCGACCAACGAGCGGCTGCTCAAAGGGCTTGGGGTCACGACCTATGCCCAGATCGCCGCCTGGACGCCCGACGATGTCAAGCGGATCGAGGCGACGTTGAATTTCGACGGCCGCATCGAACGTGAACGCTGGATCGAGCAGGCGAAACTGCTTGCCGCCGGCGACGAAAAGGAATTTGCGCGCCGCTTCCCGACCGCGGGAGAAGCCAGCAACACCTGATCCATCGCAAGGCGGCATCTGGAACAAGGCGGCGCCCTCTGGCGCCGCTTTTGTTTTTGCCGCCGCGCCTTTGCGTCTTGGGACGCCGTTCCCTCGATTGCGCACGGTCGAGCCCCCATATAGATCGATCGCTGGTGACCGCAGCATCCGAGCCTTATGTCCCTGCCCCTGCCCTTTGCAATTTTCAGGAACGACGAGACCGCGCGGCAGCTCGTTTTCGACCGGCCGGCCGAGATAATCGCAGCGCATGGCGAGGCGGATTTTTTACCGGCGCTGGAAGCCGCGCAGGCTGCACATGACGGCGGCAAATGGCTGGCCGGTTATTTCTCCTACGAGGCCGGTTACCTGCTCGAACCCAAGCTCGTTCCGCTGCTGCCGGCCGGCCGCCGCGCCCCGCTTTTTTGCCTCGGCGTGTTCGATGCGCCGGTCGAGCAGACGGTCGCGCCAGGCGATCCGCCGGCCAGCAACGGCCCAATCTTCGACGCCAAGGCAGCCTGGTCTTCGGACGACTACGCCAAACGCTTTGCCAGGCTGCATGACCACATCCGCAAGGGCGACTGCTACCAGGGCAATCTGACCTTTCCGGTCCATGCGCAGTGGTCGGGCGACCCGCTGGTCGCCTTCAACGCGCTGACCGAACGCCAGCCGGTGAAGTATGGGGCGCTGGTCGCGCTCGGCGATCCGATCGTCTTGTCGCGTTCGCCCGAACTGTTCTTCGAGGTGGACGCGGAAGGCATGATCGAGACGCATCCGATGAAGGGCACCGCGCCGCGCGGCGCAACAAAAGCCGAGGACGATCGCCTGAAAGCGTTCTTGCGCAACGACGAGAAGAACCAGGCCGAGAACCGGATGATCGTCGATCTCCTGCGCAACGACATCTCACTGATCAGCGAGGTTGGCACGCTCGATGTGCCGGAGCTTTTCCGCATCGAGAGCTACCCGACCGTCCACCAGATGGTGAGCCGCGTGCGGGCGAAACTCTTGCCCGGCCTCGCCATCCATCAGATTTTCGCCGCGCTGTTCCCCTGCGGCTCGATTACCGGCGCACCGAAGATCCGCGCCATGGAGATCCTGCGCGAGCTGGAAAGTGGCCCGCGCGATGTCTATTGCGGCGCCATAGGCTGGATCGCGCCCGGCGGCCGGATGCGTTTTTCCGTGGCGATCCGCACCATCTCGCTCTTTGCCAATGGCGAGGCGGTCTACAATGTCGGCGGTGGCGTCGTCTTCGATTCGACAGCCGAAGAGGAGTACCAGGAGTGTCTGCTGAAAGCCCGTTTCGCGACAGGAACACTGCCGATTTCGAACTGATCGAAACAATGCGCTGGGAACCCGGATCGGGTTTCCTCCGTTTCGACCGCCATCTCGCGCGGCTTTACGGCTCGGCAAGCGAACTCGGTTTCGCCTGCGATCCGACAAGGGTCGGCGAAGCGCTGATGAATGCGGTCGGCCACCAACAGATCGCGTTGCGCACCCGCCTCGTCCTGTCGCGCAAGGGCGAAATGGCGGTGTCGGTGCAGCCCTACGAGCCGCTCGCCGCAGACAAGGTCTGGACCCTGCAGCTGGCGCGCGTGCGGCTTGATTCGAGCGATATGCTGCTGCGCCACAAGACCAGCCGCCGACAAACCTATACGCGCGCGCGCGCCGAATATCTCGCCGGGCGCGCCGACGAGGTGCTGCTCGCCAATGAGCGCGGCGAAATCTGCGAGGGCACGATCACTAATGTCTTTGCCGATTTCGGCGACGGCGTGCTGGCCACGCCGCGGCTCGATTGCGGCCTGCTGCCTGGCGTCCTGCGCGGCGAACTGCTGGATCAAGGCCGCGCCGGTGAAGCGGTCTACACGTGGAACGAACTGAAATCGGCCAAGGCGCTGTTCGTCGGCAACTCGCTGCGCGGATTGATCCCGGCGCGGCTGGGCTGAAGCATCTGGAGACAACAATGTTCGTGGTTTCGCTGAACTACAAGGTGCCGCTGACCGAGATCGACCGCCTGCAGCAAGCGCATGTCGAGTGGCTGAAGGCCTGCTATGCGCAAGGTATCTTTGTCGCCTCCGGGCCAAAGCGGCCAAGGACCGGCGGCATCATCATCGCGCGTGGTCCACGCGAAGTGCTCGAAGCCAGACTGGCGGACGATCCCTTCGCCAAGGCAGGTGCCGCCGATTACGAAATCACCGAATTCACGGCGAGAATGGCCGCCGCCGCACTGGAAGCCTACAAAGAGGCATGAGCTTCCGCCCGCCGACCCACACACCCTATGACGGCTCGTCGAAACTGTTCACCATCGGGCTGAAGCCGCTCAATCTCGATAGCTGGATCGAGGTCGACGAATATCTGCTGCCCTATCTTGCCGAGAAACGCCGGCTTTATGCGGAAATTCCCGGCAAGGTTTTTGTCGAGGAGCAAACAACGCGCGACGCTCAGCGCGAAGTGCTCGATCTGCTCGGTGCGCATCTGGCGGCGAACTTTCCTGAGACCCACAGGCGTACCGACAATGCGATCGAGGTGATCGGCGGCATCGACAATCTCGAGGGCTCAGGCACCTCAGCTTCTTTCAGCGATGCGCCGCTTGTCGCGGCCTCGTTGCTCGTCCAGGAGGATTTGATCCTGATGCGTCGCGACGAGAGCGGCTGGCGTCTGGCGGCCGGCTCGCTCTGCTTCCCGTCGTCATGGTCGCTGATCGAAAAATTCGGCAAGCCGCTGCAGCAGATCCACGCGCCGGTACCGGGTTTCGGCCCGGGCACACGCCCGGCCGATCTCATCAACCGCATGTTCGACGGCCTCCAGGGCCAAGCCGTCGAGCGCTACAACTGGTCGATCCAGGCGGGCGACGCACTCTACCACCCGCTCTCCAACCTCGAACGCGTCGACCGCGCCAGCAATCGCCCGTCGAGATTCCCGGATGGCGACATCGACGCCCATGCCTTTATCCGCGTCGAGCGGCAGACGCTGAGAAAGCTCCCCGTTTCGGGCGACGTACTCTTCACCATCCGCATCCATCTCGACCCGCTCGCCGTGCTGGAACGCCACCCCGACCGCGCGGCGCTCGCGGCGTCCTTGGCCGAACAACTTCTGGCGCTGGACGAGGCACAACTCGACTACAAGGGGATGACCGCCGACCGTGACCGGCTGGTGGAAACACTGAAAATGATCGCTGGGGGGAACAATGATCCAGCATCTTAGCAGGCCGGTCACGTTCATGGCCGCGATCCTGGTGCTGTCGACAGCAGCCGAGGCGGAGCCGGTGACTTATGCCGGCAAGCTTGGAAAGGCCGATATCGTCGTCGAATTCACCGGCGACCCCGCGGCGCCCGGCGGCCCGCTGGCCGGCCGCTATTTCTACCGCTCGAAGGGCGTTGACATCCCGCTGCAGGCCCGGTCTCAAAGGGGCAGCAAGTTCGAACTGGCCGAGGAGGAGGCATGCGGCGCCGACAATTGCGATGACGGAAAGGCCGCGCCGATTGCCGCTGTGTGGCGCCTGGCCTCATCCAGTAACGGCAAGACCCTTGAAGGCAGCTGGAACGGAAAGAAGGCGCTGCCGCTCAGATTGGAACGGGTCGCAAGTCGGCAAGTGACCGGGAACGAGCCCGGCACCCCGCTCGATCTCTACGATTTCAGCTTCATGAAGTTCTTCGCCAATGACACGCCGCTCACTATGGAAACGTCCCCTTATGACTATCTGCGGATGGACACTCAGCTCGATAACGGCAAGACGACTGGTTGGCCGGACGCAACCTACCGCTATGTCGTCGACCCCCGCACCAGGTTTGCCACGCCGCGCATTGTCGAACTGTCCGGCGACGTTCCGATCGAGGCCGCGAATGCTCTGCTGCAAGAGAGGCACTGGCGCGCAAACATCGGCGCACTGGGCTGCGTGGCGGCGCAATATGCCGGTTTCAACGACGGCGGGCCAATTGACGGTATGAACGGCGGCACGCTCGGCGGCTATGAGGACAGCACATTCGAAGTGACGTCGCTGACTCCGCGGCTGATGAGCTGGCGGGAGTCCGGCAGCATCTTCTGCGGCGGAGCGCATCCGACCAACTATTCGGACGCCTACATCATGGATGTGCGGCGCGGCGTCCTGCTTGGCCTTCAGGACATTTTCTCGGATACGGTGGATGGCAAGCCCGGTCCTTCCCTGGCCTCCTTCGTCAAGCAGCGGCGCAAGAAACCGATCGATCAGACCGATATCGATCACGAAGCCGAATGCGGCATTGACGATCTCATCGGCGAATATCTAGCGGTCAGCCTCTGGCGTGAGGGCGACAAGCAGGTTCTGGTTTTCGGGCTCCAGACCCTGCCGCATGCCATCCAGGCCTGCGCCGACGATCTGCTGGAACTGCCGGTCTCCGAGGCACGTGACCTCTTCAAGCCTGCATTCGCAAGACTGGTCGAGCCGTAGCCGGGATGGCGCGGCGTGAGGCCGGCCGTCCGCTTTTCGCTTTATTGTGACAATGATCTATGGTTTGTCGCGCCGCGGCCAAGCCGCTGTTCCGAAGCGTTTTTTGAGGGAGTAATCGATAAATGGCGAATGAAAACTGGCCCGTTTACGGTGAGATCACCGGCCCTGTAGTGATGATCGGCTTCGGCTCGATCGGACGGGGAACGCTGCCGCTGATCGAGCGCCATTTCAAATTCGACAAGTCGCGCATGACGGTCATCGACCCGCGCGACACCGACCGTAAATTGCTCGACGAGCGCGGCATCACTTTCATGCAGGATGCGGTGACCAAAAACAACTACAAGAAGCTGCTGACACCACTTTTGACCAATGGCGGCGGCCAGGGCTTTTGCGTCAACCTTTCGGTCGACACTTCCTCGCTTGAGCTGATGAAGCTCTGCCGCAAGCTTGGCGTCCTCTATATCGACACGGTGGTCGAACCCTGGCTCGGCTTTTATTTCGACGAGAAGGCCGACAACGCCTCACGCACCAACTATGCGCTGCGCGAGACCGTGCGTACTGAAATCGCGAAGAACCCGGGCGGCACCACGGCGATCTCGTGCTGCGGCGCCAATCCCGGCATGGTCTCGTGGTTCGTCAAGCAGGCACTGGTCAACCTCGCCACAGATCTTGGCCTCGACTTCTCGGAACCCGCGCAGCACGATCGCGAAGGCTGGGCCAGGCTGATGAAGAAGGCCGGCGTCAAGGGCATCCATATCGCCGAGCGCGACACCCAGCGCACCAAGAAGCCCAAGCCGATGAACGTGTTCTGGAACACCTGGTCGGTCGAAGGCTTCATTTCGGAAGGGCTGCAGCCGGCCGAGCTCGGCTGGGGCACGCATGAGGCGTGGATGCCGAAGAACGCCAAAAGCCACAAGAACGGTTCGAAGGCCGCGATCTATCTGGAGCAGCCCGGCGCCAATACACGCGTGCGCACATGGTGTCCGACGCCCGGCCCGCAATACGGTTTCCTGGTGACACACAACGAAGCGATCTCGATCGCCGATTTTTTCACCTTGCGCGGCAAGAAGGGCAAGGTGCAATACCGGCCGACCTGCCATTACGCCTATCATCCCTGCAACGACGCAGTGCTGTCGCTGCACGAGATGTTCGGTGTCGCCGGCAAGGCTCAGCCCGTGCATCACGTGCTCGACGAAAATGAACTGGTCGATGGCGTCGACGAACTCGGCGTGCTGCTCTACGGCCACGCCAAGAACGCCTACTGGTACGGCTCGCAGCTGTCGCTGGCCGAGGCGCGCAAGCTGGCGCCCTATCAGAATGCTACGGGCATGCAGGTCACGTCGGCGGTGCTGGCCGGCATGGTCTGGGCGCTGGAAAATCCCGAGGCCGGCATCGTCGAGGCCGACGAGATGGATTACAAGCGCTGCCTCGACGTGCAGGGCCCCTATCTCGGGCCGGTCAGGAGCTATTATACCGACTGGACACCGCTCGACAATCGGCCTGGTCTGTTTCCCGAGGATCTCGATACCAAAGACCCGTGGCAATTCCGCAACATCCTCGTTCGATAGCAGCGTTGCCTCGACACTCGGCCAGCTTGCAATCGCCCGGAAATCGGGCGATTGAAGAGGGGCGGCCTAGAGCCACGTGCGTCCATTTGGACGCACAAAGTACGCTCTAGCACTTTGAATGTGCGCATCGTGCTTTCCGAAAATCGGATCGATTTTCGGGCCGATGCGAGAGGAGAGGATCTTGAAGATGACGATTGCGCAAAGACTGCTTTCGGCTGGCATTGCCGCGGCCGCTACGGTCGCGTTGGCGGCCTGCACGACAACCGGCCCAGGCGAGCCGCCGGTGATCACGGCCAAGGGGGTTGAAGGCTCCTGGATCGACGCGCAGGGCACGGGCTTGTCCACCTTCAAGGGCGGCAGCTTCGCGACCGTCGCAACCGACACCGGCCAGAAGCTTGCCGATGGCAGCTACACCATGACCGGCGGCACCTCGGTCGAGATTCATGGCACTTCGCTGATCCGCCAGACGCCGATCAGCTTCAACTGCCTGATGGTCTCCACCAGCCAGCTCAATTGCACCAGCGCGAGCGGGCAGAATTTTGTGCTGACCAGGCGCACCTGAAATCCGATTCCGAATTTACTTTGCACAAGGGCGGCGGCTTCAAGCCGCCGTCTTCTTGCGCCGGCAAAGCTGATGCCGATTTCCGCTTGCATCGACTGAAACGCGATGTGAACATAGCCCAAGAGGGCTGTTACATCCCAGTCAAACAAGAGCGTTAAACGCCTCTGGTCAAGTTATCCGGGAGACGAGAATGAAGAAGATTGCTGCCATCGCCGCGCTGTCGGCATCGGCGCTTGGCCTGTCGGCAGGGGTATCCTTTGCCGACTACACGCTCAACATCCTGCACATCAACGACTGGCACAGCCGCATCGAGAGCAACAACAAGTACGAATCGACCTGCTCGGCCGAGGAGGAGACCAAGGGCGAATGCGTCGGCGGTGCCGCCCGCCTGGTCACCGCGATTGCGCAGGAGCGCAAGAAGCTGGAGGGCCAGAACGTGCTGCTGCTCAGCGCCGGCGACAATTTCCAGGGCTCGCTCTTCTACACGACCTACAAAGGCAAGACCGAAGGCGAATTCCTCAACCAGATGAAATTCGATGCCGAGGCTCTCGGCAACCATGAGTTCGACGATGGCGAGTCGGCGCTGGCGCCGTTTCTCGACATGATCCAGTTTCCGGTGCTCGGCGCCAATGTGAAGGCCAATGCGCAATCCAAGCTCGGCGACCGCGTCAAGCCGTCGATCGTGGTCGAGGTCGGCGGCCAGAAGATCGGGATCGTCGGAGCGGTCACCAACGACACGCCGGAGCTTGCCACCCCTGGCCCGAACATTGCCATTGAAGATGACGTCAAGTCGATCACCGCTGAGGTCGAGAAACTGAAGCGAGAGGGCGTCAACAAGATCATCGCGGTCACCCATATCGGCTACAAGCGCGAGCGCGACGTGATCGCCAAGATCCCGGGCATCGACGTGGTGGTCGGCGGCCACAGCCATTCGCTGCTGTCCAACACCGACCCCAAGGCGGAAGGCCCGTATCCGACGATGGTCGACAATCCGGACGGTTACAAAGTGCCGGTCGTGCAGGCGGCGTCCTATTCGAAATATCTCGGCGAGTTCAAGGTCGTGTTCGACGACAACGGCGTCGTCAAGGAGGCAAGCGGGGATCCCATCCATCTCGACAAATCGATCACGCCCGACCCCGCCGTGCTTGCCCGCATCAAGGAACTCGGCGCGCCGATCGAGGCCTTGAAGAACAAGGAAGTCGCCGAGACCACCAAGGCGATCGACGGCAGTCGCGAAAACTGCCGCGCCCGCGAATGCGAGATGGGCAATCTGGTCTCCGACGCCGTCCTCGACCGGGTCAAGGGCCAAGGTGTCGAGATCGTCATCTCGAATGGCGGCGGCTTGCGCGCCTCCATCGACCAGGGCACCGTCACCATGGGCGAGGTTCTCACCGTCCTGCCGTTTCAGAACACGCTGGCGACCTTCCAGATCTCCGGCAAGGATTTGGTTGCCGGCCTCGAAAGCGGCCTCAGCCAGGTCGAGGACGGCGCCGGGCGCTTCCCGCAGGTTGCCGGCCTGAAATATGCGTTCGACAAATCGGCGCCGCCTAACGGACGCGTCAAATCGGTCGAGGTCATGGAAGGCGGCGCCTGGACGCCGATTAAGCCGGACAAGGATTACCTGGTCGCCACCAACAACTATGTCCGCCAGGGCGGCGACGGCTACAAGGTGTTCGCCGAGAAGGCCAAGAACGCCTATGATTACGGCCCGGGGCTGGAACAGGTCGTCGCCGACTACCTAGGCGCGCACCGGCCCTATACGCCGAAGCTCGACGGCCGCATCACCGAGATCGCCGCGACCGTGGCCCCGGCCGCAGAACCTGCCAACCCTGCCGAACCGCCAAAACCTGCTGAGGCTGCGCCGGCAAAGCCAGTTGAGCCGGCAATGCCCGAAATGCCGGCCGGCTCCGGCGACATTTCCAAGACGCCGCCGGCCGTCCCGGCTGAAACAGCGCCGGCACCCGCACCCGCCGAGCCGGCCCAGCCGGCGGCACCTGCGGCTCCGGCCACACCGGCTCCGGTGACCCCTGCTCCGGCTGAGCCGGCACCGGCCGAAAGCAGCCATGTAATCGTCGCCGGCGATACCTATTGGGATCTCGCGGTGAAGGCTTATGGCGACGGCACCAAATGGAAAATAATCTCCGATGCCAACAATGCCTACGAGCCACGCCGCCTTCCGGTCGGCGCAACCTTGACGATCCCGGCGGCCTCAAAGTAATCCGGCCGCAGGAACGCAATGCACCCGCCCGGCAGACCGGGCGGGTGTTGCATTTCTGGGATAAGGTGCGGCCAGACGCAGCATTTGAAAACCGGCGCGGCATCGCTACTTTCGCCGCGGCACCGTTGGTTCGCGGTGTTGGAGAACCTCATGACGCTTGCCAACCCTGCTGAAATCAAAGCCGAGCAGACTGCCGCCTCGCCGTCGGCAGGGCGCCCTCTGGTCAGGACCGGCAAGGTCGGTGTCATGCTGATCAATCTCGGCACCCCGGACGGCACCGGGTTCAAGCCGATGTGGCGCTACCTCCGGGAGTTCCTGTCCGATCCGCGCGTCATCGAGCTCAACAAGGCGATCTGGTATCCGATCCTCTACGGCGTGGTCCTCACCACCCGGCCGAAGAAATCAGGGGCCAACTATGCCAGGATATGGAACCGGGAGCGCAACGAGTCGCCGCTGCGAACCTACACCCGCGCCCAGGCCGAGAAGCTCGGGCTCGCGCTCGGCGAGCTACCCAATGTCGTCGTCGACTGGGCGATGCGCTACGGCAACCCTTCGACCGAGAGCGTGGCCGAGAGACTGGTCGAGCAAGGCTGCGACCGCATCCTGTCTTTCCCGCTCTATCCGCAATATTCGGCGACGACGACTGCGACTGCCAACGACCAGCTGTTTCGCGCGCTGATGAAGATGCGCCGCGCCCCGGCCATTCGCAGCGTGCCACCCTATTACAACGAGCCGGCCTATATCGAGGCGCTCGCCCGTTCGATTGAAAAGCATCTGGCTAGCCTCGACTTCGAACCGGAAATTGTCATCGCTTCCTATCACGGCATTCCGAAACCCTATTCCGACAAGGGCGACCCCTACCAGGCCCATTGCCTCGAGACGACCCGACTGCTGCGCGAAAAGCTCGGCTGGGATGAAAACAAGCTGATTACCACCTTCCAGTCGCGCTTCGGCGCGCAGGAGTGGCTGCAGCCCTACACCGACAAGACGGTCGAAAGACTAGGGCGCGAAGGCGTGAAATCGGTCGCCATCGTCAATCCAGGATTTTCCGTCGACTGCATCGAGACGCTGGACGAGATCGGCAGGGAAGCGTCCGAGACCTTCCATCATGCCGGCGGCGAAAAGTTCGCACACATCCCTTGCCTCAACGACAGCGCCGAGGGCATGGCGGTAATCGAGGCGATGGTGCGGCGCGAGCTGTCCGGCTGGGCCTGAACAGATCACCCGTCTATGCACCCGCAATCCGTGATCACCTGATTGTAACATTGCTGAAACACACTTAAGTGTTTGATGGGAATCGGTCGCGTGGAATATCCAACATGGCCGGCCTTTGAGGGGAGAGCCAAATGGGTTTCAGTGGTTTTGATATCGCGCTTCTTGTTCTTGTCGCCCTTGTCGTGCTGGTGCTTATCAAGGGCATCCGAACAATTCCGCAAGGCTATAATTATACCGTCGAACGTTTTGGCCGTTACACCAAGACATTGAACCCAGGCCTCAACCTGATCGTGCCTTTCGTCGACCGTGTCGGCGCCAAGATGAACATGATGGAGCAGGTGCTCGACGTTCCGACGCAGGAGATCATCACCCGCGACAATGCCACCGTTGCCGTCGATGGCATCGCCTTCTATCAGGTGCTCAACGCGGCGCAGGCCGCCTACCAGGTCTCCGGCCTGCAGAATGCGATTCTCAATCTCACGATGACCAACATCCGCACCGTGATGGGCTCGATGGACCTCGACGAACTTTTGTCGAACCGCGACGCCATCAACGAGCGCCTGCTGCGCGTCGTTGACGAGGCGGCGCATCCCTGGGGCATCAAGATCACTCGTGTCGAGATCAAGGACATCAACCCGCCGGCCAATCTCGTCGAATCGATGGGCCGACAGATGATGGCCGAGCGCAATAAGCGCGCGCAGATCCTCGCCGCCGAAGGCCTCAAGCAATCGCAGATCCTGGAGGCCGAAGGGCGCAAGGAAGCCGCCTTCCGCGATGCCGAGGCGCGCGAGCGCTCGGCCGAGGCTGAAGCACGCGCCACGCAGGTGGTGTCGGAGGCGATTTCCAAAGGCGACGTGCAGGCGCTCAACTACTTCGTCGCGCTGAAATACACCGAAGCGCTGACCAGGATCGGCTCAGCGACAAACAGCAAGCTCGTGCTGATGCCGATGGAGGCCTCATCGCTGATCGGCACGCTCGGCGGTATTGGCGAAATCGCCAAGGAAGTTTTCCGAAGCGAAGGCACCGCCGGTGCCGCACGACAGGCCGCCCGCCCGCCGGTCGTTCGTCCGAGCGAAACCTGAGGCCACAGCCATGCTCGACCGCATTGTTTCCGAACTCGGCCCGTGGAGCTGGATGGTCCTCGGCTTCGTCCTGCTGGTAATGGAGGTCATCGCGCCGGGCATTTTCATGCTGTGGATCGGCATTGCCGCGCTGTTGATCGGCGTCGTCTCACTGCTCATCTGGGATGCCGGTTTCTGGACCTGGCAAGTCCAGGTCCTCGCCTTCCTCGCTCTGTCGCTGGTCTCGGCCTATGTCGGCAAGCGGCTGGTGGGCGGGCGCCATGATGAAACCGACCAGCCCCTGCTCAACCGTCGCGGCGCACAGATGGTCGGCCGGACGGCGACCCTTGCCGAGCCGATCAAGGACGGGCGCGGCCGCATAAAGCTGGGCGACACGTTGTGGCGCGTCTCCGGCCCTGACCTGCCGGCCGGCACGCAAGTGCGCGTGACGGGCGCCGCTGATACCGACCTGGAACTGACGGTCGAGGCGGTCTAGAAGCCCGCTAGGCAGCACCGATGCGCAGCAGGTCGTGCAGATGGACGAGCCCGATCGGCCGCCTGCCTTCGACCACCATCAGGCTGGTGATAGCCGAGTCGTTGATTGTCTGCAGCGCCGTCGCAACAAGCGTGTCGGGCGAAGCCATTTTCGGCTCTCTGGTCATCACCTGATCGACGCTCATTGCCAGGAGATCGCTGCCGATATGGCGCCTGATGTCGCCATCGGTGATGATGCCGATCAGCTTGCCGTCCGCGGCAGTCACGGCCACGCAGCCAAACCCCTTGCGCGACAATTCGAGGATTGCCTCGCGCATGCCGGTACCTGACGACACCAGCGGCAGCCTGTCGCCGACATGCATGATCTCGCGGATCTGCGTCAGGTTGGCTCCGAGCTGGCCGCCGGGATGGAACGTGCGGAAATGGTCCGGGGTGAAGCCGCGTGCCTCGAGCAGCGCGATGGCCAGCGCATCGCCCATCACCATTTGCAATAGTGTCGAGGTCGTCGGCGCAAGCCCGTGCGGGCAGGCTTCCGGTGCTCGCGGCAGCAGAAGCACAACGTCGGCCGCGCGCGCCAGAGCCGATTTTTCACCCGCGGTGACCGCGACCAGCGGGATCGAGAAGCGCCTCGAATAGGCGATGATGCCCTTGAGCTCAAGGCTTTCGCCCGACCACGAAAGCGCGATTATGGCGTCGTTTCTGGCGATCATGCCAAGGTCGCCGTGATTGGCTTCGGCAGGGTGGACGAAAAAGGCCGGCGTGCCGGTCGAGGCGAGCGTTGCGGCGATCTTCGAGCCGATATGGCCGCTTTTGCCAACCCCGGTGACGATGACGCGGCCATCGATCTGCGACACCATGCCGACGGCTCGTGCGAACGGCTCGGCCAGCCCGTTTTCGAGAGCGTCTGCCAGTGCCGCGACGCCGGCCTGCTCCGTCGCCACGGTTCTCAGCGCCGAGGCAATCGCGGCCTGCCCGTCATGCCGCTTCCTGTCTGGGGATTTCACGTTCATGGACGATGCGATTAGCGCTTCGGCGCGCGCCTGTCCAACGGAATTGCCGTGCCGAACCTCCTGATGGGCCATGCCTCAACGCTCCGTTAACCATCCCCATTTACGGTTTCGTAAGTATGGCGCGCGTGCGCCGCGCAAGCAGTGGTGCCGATGTCCGGGTTTCAGCCTCAAAACAAAATGGGACGAAAGGGCAAGGCGGTCTGCGCTTTGCTGCTGGCAACCAGTGTCTTTGCGTTGTCGCGGCCGGCACTGCTTTGCGCCCAGGAAACCGAGCTGCGCGGCGAGGTTTCGGAATCGACAATCCTGGACGAACAGCAGTACAAGATCAGGCAATCGAGCATAGCCGGAACCCAAGCCGCGCAGGCTGCTGCAACCGCCAACGACAATACGCCGCTGCCTACCTATCGCCCGGCCAGCCAAGGGGCGTTGCCTGACGACGGCACGGGCGAGGCGGCCACAACCGGCGGCACTTTCGATCAACCAGCGGCCAGCGGCGACCCATTTCCCGACAACCCTGCTCCGCCACCCCGACGGCGGCCAAGCGCGACGCCACGCGCCGCCAATGCGGCCAACGCCGAAGACGAGACCGCTGACAGCCAGAAGCGCAAGAGAGCCGCGACTGCAGCCGCGGCGGCGACCGATGACACCGATACCGCCGCTATAGACGAGCAGGATACGGTCAACCGCCGTGCCGTCACCATCGATTCCGCCGAGAGGCTCAGGCTCGACCCCGGTGCCGAGCGCACCGAAGCCATCGAAGGCCAGAACAAAAAGAACGAGGACGACCCGTTCGCCGCCACCGGCATCAAGCTCGGCTCTTTCGTAATCCGGCCGACGCTCGAGCAAGGCCTGACGTCTTCGACAAACGCCGATTCGAGCAGCCTCGGCAAGCCGGCCTTGCTGTCGGAAACGACACTGCGCTTCAACGCCGTCTCCGACTGGAGGGAGAATTCGGCGACGGTTGAGGGCTATGGCATCTTCCGCGAAACCTTGTCCGGCTATGACATTCACGAGGCGCAAGGCCGCGTCGACGGCACACTCAACATCGATCTCGACAATGATCTGCGCGCCATCGCCAAGCTGGGCTATGAGGCCGTGCCCGAATCGGCCTCGGCGCCGGACGCGGTCGTCGGCGCCGTTGGCCAGCCGGTGCGCCAGACCGTGAACGGCAGTCTCGCCGTCGAGAAGGATGCCGGCAAGATGCGCTTCGCGCTGACCGGCGCGATCGAGCACGACATCTTTGGCGACGCCAAGCTTTCGTCGGGCGGATCGCTGTCGCAGAAGGGCCGCGACTCGACGCTCTACACGGCCATTTTGCGTACCGGTTACGAGATCTCGCCTGCCATCACCCCGTTCACCGAAATCGAGATCGGCCGGCGCGCTTATGATTTGCGCGTCGATCCAAACGGCTTCCAGCGCTCCTCGACCAGGCTTGGCGCACGGGCCGGCGTCGAGCTCGATCTCCGCGAGAAGCTTACCGGCGAGTTCTCGGTCGGCTGGCTGCGCGAAGCTATCGACGACGATGCCCTGCCGGCTATTTCGGGCGCGACGGTCAATGCCGATCTCAAATGGTCGCCGGAACGCGGCACCACGATCGGGCTCACCGCACAGACGACCGCCGAGAACACGACGAATGCGGGCGAAAGCGGCGACATGCTCTATTCCGGCAGCCTCACCGGCGAGCGGCAGATCCGCGCCAACCTGACCGGAAATGCCGCTCTCGGCCTCGAATGGCGCGACTATACCGGCTCCGACGATCATGATTTGACGCTGAGCGCCGAGGCTGGGCTGACGTGGTGGCTGAACCGCTACACCGGGCTCACCACCCGCGCCAGGACTGAAAAACTGACCAGCAACCTGATTGGGCGCGACTACACGGCCAACAGTATCTTCGTCGGCTTGAAGTTGCAGCGCTAAATGCATGTCGCGCAAAAGTGTGCAGCGGTTTTGCGATAACGACTTGCCTAAAACAAGAACCTAAAGCGCGTCGCATGAGGCCGGTCGAACGCGGCGCGCTTTAGCCGATCAGCGCGGCAACCGGTGTTGAAACTACAAGGCTATGCCGCGGCGTTCTGACGGCGCGAGTTCGTCGAGAAGCGTGCGAATGACACCGGCCATGCTCGCATTCATGTCTCTGCGCCACAGTGCGAAGGCAACGTTGGCCTCGACGAAGCCTTCGGGCGAGCCGCAGTCGAACGTCCGCCCGCGGTAGTGGTAGCCGTAGAAGGGCTGTTGCTTCTGCAGCTTCAGCATTGCATCGGTGAGCTGGATCTCGTTGCCGGCGCCTTTTTCCTGACCTTCGAGTATCTTGAATATCTCCGGCTGCAGGATATAGCGCCCGTTGATGTAGAGGTTCGACGGCTCCGTGCCGGTCTTCGGCTTTTCCACCATGCCGGTGATGCGGAAACCGTGATGCGCGTCCTCGCCGCGGCCGACAATGCCGTATTTGTGCGCCTCGGCCGGATCGCATTCCTGCACGGCGACGATGTTGTTGCCGGTCTCGGCGTAAAGCTCGACCATGTCCTTCATGCAGCTTTTTTCCGACTGCATGATCATGTCGGGCAATAGCAGCGCAAAGGGCTCGTCGCCGACGAGCTCGCGCGCGCACCAGACGGCGTGGCCAAGGCCGAGCGGTACCTGCTGGCGGGTGAAGCTGGTCTGCCCCGGCGCCGGTTGCAGCCGCTGCAGGCGGGCGAGCTGGTCGTCCTTGCCGCGCTGCGCAAGCGTGTCGTAGAGCTCGAACTGGACATCGAAGTGATCCTCGATGACCGCCTTGTTGCGGCCGGTCACGAAGATGAAATGCTCGATCCCGGCATCGCGCGCCTCATCGACCACATACTGGATGACCGGCCTGTCGACGACCGTCAGCATTTCCTTGGGAATGGCCTTGGTAGCAGGGAGAAAGCGCGTGCCGAGACCGGCAACCGGGAACACTGCCTTGCGAACTCTCTTCATGTGCCAATTATCCATTTGCATGCCTGTTCGGCAATCCCGATTCGAGACATTTTCATGCCGAAATCGAGGATTACTGAACGGCGGGTCATAAATCTCAGCTGGTAAAGCATTGACGCATCTTTTCACCCCGCACGGCACCTATGGTAAACCAAATGCTAACCGGGTTCGGCGATGAATAGTCTTCCTGAGATGAAGAAGGAGGAAAAGATGTCCGTTCGCAACGCCGCAAGGCGCTTCACCAGCGTCCTGACGGCCGCCAGCCTCTCGCTTGCTTTGCTCATGCCCAGCGGGCCGGCTTTTGCCGATGCCGGCTTCCGCCAATGGGTCGCCAGCTTCCGTGCTACCGCCGTGGCGAGCGGCGTTTCCGGCTCCGTCTACGACCAGGCATTCAAGGGCATCAACGATGCTGACCCGGTGGTACTGGAAAAGGCCCGTACTCAACCCGAATTCACCGCACCCGCCTGGGATTATTTCGACAACCGCGTCCATGACCAGTCGGTCGCCGTCGGCCAGCAGATGGCAAGGAAATGGAAGCCTTGGCTGGACAGGATCGAGGCAAGATACGGCGTCGACCGCTACATCCTGCTGGCCATCTGGTCTATGGAATCGAACTACGGCGAAACTCTCAAGCGCGATGATATCATGCGCAATGTCGTGCGCTCGCTGGCGACGCTTGGTTATGCCGATCCGAAGCGAGCGAAATTTGCCCGCACCCAGCTGATCGCGGCGCTGAAGATCCTGCAGACCGGCGACATCGACGAAAGCCATCTCAGCGGCTCATGGGCCGGCGCGATGGGCCATACCCAGTTCATCCCCACCAGCTACCAGTCCTATGCGGTCGATATGGACGGCAACGGCAAGCGCGACATCTGGAATTCGATTCCCGACGCACTGGCGACAGCCGCCAATTTGCTGAGGAAGAACGGCTGGCAGGCAGGCAAGACCTGGGGTTATGAGGTCAGCCTTCCGGACGGCAAGAAGCTGCCCGGAGGCTCAAAGTCGCTGTCGCAATGGCAGGCGCTGGGGGTCAGCCGTGCCAACGGCAAGCCGTTCAAGAACGGTGCGGACAAGGCGACGTTGAAGCTGCCCGGCGGCAGCGGCGGGCCGGCTTTCCTGATGATCAAGAATTTCTCGGTCATCAAGCGTTACAACAATGCCGACAAATATGCGCTCGCCGTGGGCCTTCTTGCCGACGAAATTGCCGGCTATGGCGGGCTTGTGCAGGACTGGAAGCGACCGTTTACCAAGCTCTCCTTCGAGGAAAGGCAGGAGCTTCAGAAGCGACTTTCCGAGCACGGCTATTACGACGGCAAGTTCGACGGCAAGATCGGTGACGGATCGAAAACCGCCATCATGGCCTTCCAGGCAAAGGCTGGCTTGACCCAGGACGGGTATCCGAGCAAGGAAGTGCTGAAATGGCTCAGGCAGAACTAGAGCCGGTTGCGGGATGGAGAGGGTGATTGGTTTCGGCTGCGCGCATCCGGTTAATCGTTCGTCGCGTGCCGATCCTCGTTCTGGCGATCGCCGTTCTGGCGGTCGGCGGCGCCAGTGCCTTTCATACCGCGGCCATGGCGCAGGAGCCGGAAAGTCGTGGCTGGTCGCTGCGCGACCTGTTGTTTCCGCGCAGAAGCGAGCGGTTTGAGCAGCCGCCGCCCGAATACCAGCGAGAATTCCAGAGAACAAAGCCCAGGCCCAAGCTGAGAAAGCCCCGGTCAGTTAGCCGGCCGCCGCCGGCCGAGCCGACAACCCCAGTGGCCGAGAAGGCGCCGGGTGCACGCGTCGTTCTGGTGGTCGGCGATTTCATGGCGTCTGGGCTGGCTGAGGGGCTCGACGCCGCGTTTGCTGAAAACACCGGCGTCAGGATCGTCGTCCGTGCCAACGGATCGTCGGGCTTCGTGCGTGACGATGTCTACAACTGGCCAGAACAGGTCAAGTCGCTGATCGCTGCCGAAAAACCGGCAGCCGTCGTCGTCATGCTCGGATCCAACGACCGGCAGCAGATGCGCGTCGGCGATGTACGCGAGCAGCCGCGATCCGAAAACTGGACCAAGGAATACGAGCGCCGGACCGATGCGTTCGGCAAGGCCATCGCCGCAACCAAGGTGCCGTATCTGTGGGTCGGCATGCCGGCCTTCCGGGTCTCGAAAATGACCTCCGACATGCTGGCCTTCAACGACATCTTCCGCTCGTCCGCCGAAAGCCACGGCGGCGAATTCGTCGACGTCTGGGACGGGTTCGTCGACGAGAACGGCGCCTTCATCACCAGCGGACCGGACATCAACGGCCAATCGGTGCGCCTGCGCTCCGACGACGGCATCAACATGTCGAAGGCCGGCAAGCGCAAGCTCGCCTTCTATACCGAAAAGCCGCTGATGAAGATCCTGGGGCTGGCCGCGCCAGGAAGCGTGGTGACGGCTTCTGCCCCGGCCGGCGCTCCCGTCGAGGCGCCGGCACCTGCCGCGGCACCGATAGCTGTCGATCGCACCGTGCCGATGCTGCTCAGCGATCCGGCGCTGGACGGCGGCTCGGAACTTCTCGGCGCCGCCCCGCCGGCAAAAGCTGACAAGAATTTGCCGGGCGAAAGGCTGATCGTCGAGGGCAAGGCGCCCGACGCCTCACCGGGCCGCGCCGACGATTTCTCCTGGCCGCCCAAGACACAGCCTGCGACGGCGGCCGCATCCGATACGACGACGGCGATCCGCCAGTAAACAGAACCTCTTCGGAACGGGCTCAGCGCGGCAGCACGCTCGATCCCATCAGCGCCTCGTCGATGGCGCGCGCCGCCTGGCGACCCTCGCGGATCGCCCAGACGACCAGCGACTGGCCGCGCCGCACGTCGCCCGCCGCATAGAGCCTTTCGACGCTGGTCCTGTAGTCCCGGTCATTGGCCTCGACATTCTTCGAACGGCGGCTGTCGATGACGATCTTCATCTGCCCGTCGAGTTCCGAGATCGGCCCGCGAGCGGCTGGCCCGGCAAAGCCGATGGCGATGAACGCGAGATCGGCGCGGATGACGAATTCCGTGCCCGCGATCGGCTTGCGCTTTTCGTCGACCTCGCAGCATTTGACCCCGGTCAGCTGGCCGTCTTCGCCGATGAATTCAAGCGTCGCCACCTGGAATTCGCGCTCGGCGCCTTCGGCCTGCGACGACGACGTGCGCATCTTGGTCGCCCAGTAGGGCCAGACCGACAGCTTGTCCTCCTTTTCCGGCGGCTGCGGCCGGATGTCGAGCTGGGTGACGCGCACCGCGCCCTGGCGGAAGGCGGTGCCGACGCAGTCTGAGGCAGTGTCGCCGCCGCCGACGACGACGACGTGCTGGCCGCCGGCGACGATCGGGCGCGACGGCCATGCCACCGACTGGATCGGCTCGCCGCCGATACGCTTGTTCTGCTGCACCAGATACGGCATGGCGTCGTGCACGCCGTCGAGATCGTCGCCCGGGATGTTGGCCGGACGCGGCGTTTCGGAGCCGCCGCAATAGAGCACGGCGTCATATTCGGCGAGCAGTTCGGCGACCGGCTTGTCGACGCCCACATTGACGCCACAATGGAAGCTGACACCTTCGCCCTGCATCTGCTCGATGCGCCGGTCGATATAATGCTTCTCGATCTTGAAATCGGGGATGCCGTAGCGCATCAGCCCGCCCGGCCGGCTCTCGCGCTCATAGACGTGAACGTCATGGCCTGCGCGGCCGAGTTGCTGGGCAGCCGCCATGCCTGCCGGCCCCGAGCCGATGATCGCGACGCGCTTGCCGGTCTTCCGTTCCGGCGGATAGGGCCGGATATGGCCGGTTTCATAGGCTTTGTCGGCAATGGCCTGCTCGATGGTCTTGATGGCGACCGGAATATCCTCGAGGTTCAGCGTGCAGGCTTCCTCGCAAGGTGCGGGGCAGATGCGGCCGGTAAATTCCGGAAAATTGTTGGTCGAATGCAGGTTGCGGATCGCGTTTTCCCAGTCGCCATTGTAGACGAGGTCGTTCCAGTCCGGGATCTGGTTGTGGATCGGGCAGCCGGTCGGTCCATGGCAATAAGGAATGCCGCAATCCATGCACCGCGCGGCCTGTTTCTCGACCTCCTTGTCCGACATCGGCAGCGTGAACTCGCGGAAATGCCGGATGCGGTCGGAAGCCGGCTGGTACTTGTGCACCTGCCGGTCGATCTCGAGAAACCCTGTTACCTTGCCCATAGTCCAGTCCCTGCTGTCCGGAAGGCACGCCTGGCGACGCACCCGTTAACCTCATAAGGCAGCTGTGGCAACCTTCAGTCCGAGGTCAGGATTGTTGATGAAGATGGTTGCCGGGACGCATGGCCTCCCGGCAATTTCCAAATCTATTCCGCCGCCACGTTCATGCGCATCCGCTCCATCTCGATCAGCGCGCGGCGGTATTCGACCGGCATGATCTTCCGGAATTTCGGCCGGAAAGTCGCCCAGTCGTCGAGGATTTCGCGACCTCGTACCGAGCCGGTGTAGTGGACGTGGTTGGAGATCAGCTGGTAGAGCCGCTCCTCGTCATGGCTGGTCATATCGCCGGATACGTCGACACGGCCCTTATGGTCGAGATCGCCGCCATGGTGGAGCAGCTTTTCCATCAGGTCGTCCTCTTCCGGAACCGGCTCCAGCTCGACCATCGCCATGTTGCAGCGTTCGGCGAAATCACCCGCCTCGTCGAGCACATAGGCGACGCCGCCCGACATGCCGGCGGCGAAGTTGCGGCCGGTCTGGCCGATGACGACGACGATACCGCCAGTCATGTATTCGCAACCATGGTCGCCGACGCCTTCAACGACGGCGGCGACACCCGAATTGCGCACGGCAAAACGCTCGCCGGCAACGCCGCAGAAATAGGCCTCGCCCTCGGTTGCGCCGTAGAGCACGGTATTGCCGACAATAATGGATTCGGCAGCAACGATTTTCGTGTTCTCCGGCGGGCGGATGACAATGCGGCCACCCGACAGGCCCTTGCCGACATAGTCGTTGGCGGCGCCCACCAGTTCGAACGAGACACCGCGCGCCAGGAAGGCGCCAAAGGACTGGCCGGCCGTGCCGGTGAGCTTGACCGAGATCGTGTCCTCGCGCAGGCCCTTGTGCTTGAAGCGCTTTGCCACCTCGCCCGACAGCATGGCGCCGGTCGAACGGTCGACGTTGCGGATCGGCAGTTCGATACTGACCGGCTGCCTGGCTTCGAGCGCCGGCTTTGCGAGTTCGATCAGCTTGCGGTCGAGCACGTCGTCGATCGGATGCTTCTGCCGCTCGGTCCAGTGCACCGCCTCGTGCGGCGCATCGGGCTTGTAGAACATCTTGCTGAAGTCGAGCCCGCGTGCCTTCCAGTGCTGGATCAGCTCGCGCTTTTCCAGAAGGTCGGTGTCGCCGATGATCTGGTCGAGATGGGTGTAGCCCATCTCGGCAAGCAGCGCCCGCACCTCTTCCGCCACATAGAAGAAGAAGTTGATGACGTGCTCGGGCGTGCCCTTGAAGCGCTTGCGCAGCACCGGGTCCTGTGTCGCGACGCCGACGGGGCAGGTGTTGAGATGGCACTTGCGCATCATGATGCAGCCGGCCGCGATCAACGGCGCAGTCGAAAAGCCGAACTCGTCGGCGCCGAGCAGTGCGCCGATAATGACGTCACGCCCGGTGCGCAGGCCGCCATCGACCTGCAGCGCGACGCGCGACCTGAGGCCGTTGAGCACCAGCGTCTGGTGCGTCTCGGCAAGGCCCATCTCCCACGGGCTGCCGGCATGCTTGAGCGAGGTCAGCGGCGAGGCACCGGTGCCGCCGTCATAGCCTGATATGGTGATGTGGTCGGCACGCGCCTTGGCGACGCCGGCCGCAACCGTGCCGACGCCGACTTCCGAGACCAGCTTGACCGATACGTCGGCCGCCGGATTGACGTTCTTCAGGTCGTAGATGAGCTGCGCCAGATCCTCGATCGAATAGATGTCGTGATGCGGCGGCGGCGAGATCAGGCCGACGCCCGGCGTCGAGTGCCTGACCTTTGCTATGGTCGCATCGACCTTGTGACCCGGCAGCTGGCCGCCCTCGCCTGGCTTCGCCCCTTGCGCGACCTTGATCTGCATCATGTCGGAATTGACAAGATACTCCGCCGTGACGCCAAAGCGTCCCGAGGCGACCTGCTTGATCGCCGAGCGTTCGGGGTTCTTGCCGCCGCCCGGCAGTGGCAGATAGCGATCGGCCTCTTCGCCGCCCTCGCCGGTGTTCGACTTGCCGCCGATGGCGTTCATGGCGCGCGCCAGCGTCGTGTGCGCTTCCCTTGAGATCGAGCCGAAGGACATCGCCCCGGTCGAGAAGCGCTTGACGATATCGGCCGCCGGCATCACCTCGTCGAGCTTGACCTTCTTGCGCCCGGTCTCTTGCGCAAGCTTGATCGTGAACAGGCCGCGAATGGTCTGCGCCTGCGCCGTCTCGCTGTCGATCTGGGCGGAATAGTCCTTGAACGTCTCCCACGAGCCTTGGCGCACGGCGTGCTGCAAGGTCGCCACTGCGTCGGGCGACCAGATATGGGCCTCGCCGCGCATGCGGAACATGTATTCGCCGCCGACCTCGAGGCTGTTGCGCAGCACCGGGTCGTTGCCGAAGCCGTCGGTGTGGCGGCTGACGGTTTCGGCGGCGATCTCGTCCAGCCCGACGCCCTCGATCAGCGTCGCCGTGCCGGTGAAGTACTTCTGCACGAAGTCCGACTTGAGGCCGATGGCGTCGAAGATCTGCGCGCCGCAATAGGACTGGTAGGTCGAGATGCCCATCTTGGACATCACCTTGAGGATGCCCTTGCCGATCGACTTGATGTAGCGGGAGACGACCTCGTAGGCATCGACCTCCGCTGGCAATTCGCCACGCTTGTGCATATCGAGCAGCGTGTCGAAAGCGAGATAGGGATTGATCGCCTCGGCGCCGTAGCCGGCGAGACAGCAGAAATGATGCACCTCGCGCGGCTCGCCGGATTCCACGACGAGCCCAACCGAGGTGCGCAATCCCTTGCGGATCAAATGATGGTGCACGGCCGCCGTTGCCAGCAGCGCCGGAATGGCAATGCGATCCGGCCCGAGCTGACGGTCCGACAGGATGATGATGTTGTAGCCGCCGGCGACCGCCGCCTCGGCGCGCTCGCACAGCCGGTCGATGGCGCCCTGCATGCCGGCCGCGCCTTCATTCGAACCGTAAGTGATGTCGATCGTCTTGGTGTCGAAACGGTCTTCGGTGTGGCCGACGGAGCGCAGCTTCTCCAGATCGCCGTTCGTCAGGATCGGTTGGCGCACTTCGAGCCGCTTGCGGCGCGAATTGCCGACAAGATCGAAGATGTTGGGCCGCGGCCCGATGAAGGACACCAGGCTCATCACCAGCTCCTCGCGGATCGGGTCGATCGGCGGATTGGTGACCTGTGCGAAATTCTGCTTGAAATAGGTGTAGAGCAGCTTCGATCTGTCCGACATTGCCGAAATCGGCGTGTCGGTACCCATCGAGCCGACGGCTTCCTGGCCGGTGGTCGCCATCGGCGACATCAACAGCTTGGTGTCCTCCTGGGTGTAGCCAAACGCCTGCTGGCGGTCGAGCAGTGAGACATCCCTGCGCAGGGCGCGCGGCTCGACCGGGTTCAGATCCTCGAGGATGAGCTGTGTGTTGGCGAGCCAGCTCTTGTAGGGATGCCTGGTCGCGATCTCCGACTTGATCTCCTCGTCGGAAACGATGCGGCCCTTGTCCAGGTCGATCAGCAGCATGCGGCCGGGCTGCAGCCGCCACTTCTTGACGATCCTTTCCTCCGGCACCGGCAGCACGCCGGCTTCCGAGGCCATGATGACGCGGTCGTCATCGGTGACGATGTAGCGCGCCGGCCGCAGCCCGTTGCGGTCGAGCGTGGCACCGATCTGGCGGCCGTCGGTGAAGGCAACCGCCGCTGGCCCGTCCCACGGCTCCATCAGGGCTGCGTGATACTCGTAGAAGGCCTTGCGGTCCTGACCCATCAGCTTGTTGCCGGCCCAGGCTTCCGGGATCAGCATCATCATGGCGTGGGCGAGCGAATAGCCGCCCTGCGTCAGGAATTCGAGCGCATTGTCGAAGCAGGCGGTGTCCGACTGCCCTTCATAGGAGATCGGCCACAGCTTCGAGATGTCGTTGCCGAACAGTTCGGAATCGACCGAAGCCTGCCGCGCCGCCATCCAGTTGACGTTGCCGCGCAGCGTGTTGATCTCGCCATTGTGGGCGACCATGCGGTAGGGATGCGCCAGCTTCCACGACGGGAACGTGTTGGTCGAGAAGCGCTGGTGAACCAGGATCAGCGCCGTCTCGAAACGCGGGTCGGTGAGATCCTTGTAGTAGGCGCCGACCTGATAGGCCAGGAACATGCCCTTGTAGACGATGGTCCGCGACGACATCGAGACGACATAGAAGCCGTTGTCGACGCCTTTGGTCTCTTCGTGGATACGGCCGGAAATGACCTTGCGCAGGATGTAGAGCCGCCGCTCGTAATCGTCGTCGTTCTCGATCTCGGCGCCGCGGCCCAGGAACACCTGCCGGTGCACCGGCTCGGAAGCGGCTATGTCGGGCGCCTTCGACAGCGACGAATTGTCGACCGGCACGTCGCGAAAGCCGAGCAGCGGCTGGCCCTCGAGTTGCGCCACCTCGGCGATGATGCCTTCGATATGCGCCTGCAGCTCCGGGTCGCGCGGCATGAACACCTGGCCGACGGCATAGTGGCCGGGCTTCGGCAGTTCGACCCCTTGCTTGGCCATCTCCTCGCGGAAGAAGCGGTCCGGCAGCTGCACCAGCACGCCGGCGCCGTCACCCATCAGCGGATCGGCGCCGACCGCGCCGCGATGCGTCAGGTTTTCGAGCACGGCAAGGCCGTCCTCGACGATCTGGTGCGACTTCACGCCCTTCATGTTGACGATGAAGCCGACGCCGCAGGCATCATGCTCGTTGCGCGGATCATAGAGGCCGTGCGCGGCATAGCCGGTGTTGGTTCGCCCAATATTGGTCAGGGACGGATTTTTGACGGCTGCCGCTGTCGTCTGCGCGGCCTTCGTCGCAGATGGCGTCATGTCCGTCATCGTCCTGTCCTCCGTTCCGTCCCCTTCGGGCGCTGGTTTCCGTCGGGAAGCGCGTGGCTCCCCTTTCAATCTGCGGCACGTCTTGCGAAATTCTTGCCGACCGTGCGGCTTTCCGCATGGTTCGCATATGGTATTCGTACAGGCCGGAGCCAGACTGTCTAGCTGTCGCTCGCGGCAATGGCCGCAGAGGCGCAATCATATGCCAATGCGGCCAGTTTTGTGCGACAAAATAAGACAGCACTACTGTCCTAAATTTTTATGACAGAAATTTTGGATGCACACAAGACCGATTCACAAATTTCTTGAAGCTTTCGCGACAGAAAATTGCGCGGAACGCCGTGTCAGCGTAACCTTCCGTCGCTGCATCTACGCTCATGCGTTTCACTGGCTTTAGCGGATTTTCGGTATCTGCCCCTTGCGGCCGGCATGCGAAAGCGGCCAAGCTCGCACCGTTTTCCCCAGCATAGGCAGACGCATGATTTTCGCTTCCGACAATTGGGCAGGCGCCCATCCCCGTATCGCTGCCGGCCTGTCGGCCCATGCCGACGGCTTCTCCACCGCCTATGGCGACGGTGCCCTCGACAAGACCGTTTACCAGCGCTTCAATGAGATCTTCGAATGCGAAGTCGCGGTGTTTTTCGTCGCCACCGGCACCGCTGCCAATTCGCTGTCGCTGACTACCTATAACAAGCCAGGCGGCATTTCCTTCTGCCATCGCGAATCGCACGTCATCGAGGACGAATGCGGTGCACCGGAATATTTCACCGGCGGTTCGCGGCTTTATACAGTCGAAGGCGCACTCGGCAGGATCGATGCCGGCAATCTGGAACGGGCGGTGGACCGTTTCGCACCCGAAAACGTCCATTCCGGGCGGCCGGTTGCCGTTTCGATCACCCAGTCGACCGAAGTCGGCACCGTCTACACGCTGAACGAAATCGCCAGGATTTCGGCGATCGCAAAGCAGCATGGACTGCCGCTGCACATGGATGGGGCCCGCTTTGCCAATGCGCTCGTCGCGCTGGAAACGACGCCGGCCGAAATGACCTGGAAGCATGGCGTTGACATCCTCTCCTTCGGCGGCACCAAGAATGGCTGTTGGTGCGCCGAGGCGATCGTGCTGTTCGACCTCGAGCGAGCCAAGGAATTGGCCTTTTTGCGCAAGCGCGCGGCCCAACTGTTCTCGAAATCGCGCTTCATCGCCGCGCAATTCGATGCTTATTTCAGGGGTGGGCTGTGGCTCGACACAGCACGGCACGCCAATGCGATGGCGGCACGGCTTGCCGCGGCGATAGAAGATTCCCCTTCGGCCCGGCTGGCCTGGCTGCCGCAGGCGAACGAGGTCTTCGCAGTCATGAAAAAGGCCGAGGCCGAAAGAATGCAAGCGGCAGGGGCGGCCTTCCACGACTGGCACAGGCCGCTCGGCTACGACGGCTACATTGGCGAAGACGAAGCGCTCTATCGGTTTGTCACCAGCTTCGCGACCACGCCCGACGAGGTCGACCGTTTCGGCTACCTGCTCGCCGGATAGCAAGCCTTGCCCACCAGCAAAAAGAGCGGCGCATTGCTGCACCGCCCTTTCTTCCCGGGGAGTTGGCGTCCCGGAGTTTAGCTGCCTGGCTTAGGCGGCAGTCTTGGCCTCGATCTGCTTGGCCTTGGCCGGAGCCGAGGTGATCGCGATCTTGCGCGGCTTCAGCTCTTCGGGGATGTTGCGCTTGAGGTCGACGAAGAGCAGGCCGTTCTTCAGCGCGGCGCCGACAACCTCGACGTGATCGGCAAGCTGGAAGCGGCGCTCGAAGGCTCGGCTGGCGATACCGCGATAGAGCAGTTCGGAGCCTTCGCCATTGCCTTCCTCCTTGCGCTCACCCTTCACGGTCAGCACATTGCGGTGAGCTTCGATCGAAATCTCATCTTCCGAGAAGCCGGCCACAGCCATCGAGATGCGATAGGCATCCTCGCCCGTGCGCTCGATGTTGTAAGGCGGATACGTCTGGCCTTCCGGCTGCGCAAGCGAATCGAGCATGGTGAACAACCGGTCAAAACCGACGGTCGAACGGTAGAGCGGGGAAAAATCAACGTGACGCATGGTGTGTTCTCCTGTTGAGCAACAAGGTTGCGTATGGCCGGTGCGAAACCCGTGACGGCGTTCCGGATGGGCCAGCGGCCCCGACATTGGCGACCGCATGCCAAATTTGGGAAGCCGACGACGGCATTTCAAGATTTTCCCGCGTCCGAACGGGACCGGTCCCCGGCCCACGTCCCGATGCCGATGAACGGCAGATGAACCGTGGCTTCGGCGAGCGTTCAGCCAGGCGGCATTAGAACTGTTCTCGAGATAACGAACAGGTCGCGAAAAAGGCGACACGACGAGGCCGAACCGGGTGTAACGTCCCTTCCTCCCGGTCGACAGAGGCCGGAAGCACGCCAAGGCTGCTTCCGGCCTTACTTGTTCGCTGCCTGGCGGTCGAGCTCCCCGGCGTCCCAAATTCCTTTGCTTTTGGCGCATGGGCGTTTATGCCTGACTTGCGCCCACGCCGGCACCGACACCAACCAAAAACCGCATGACCGATCTTCTCCACCAGCCCCCTCTCTTCCAGGAAAGTCCGGGCAATCCGCTGCCGGAAAACGCGGCCGGCGGCTTCTTCACCACGCGCGACGGCAAGAAGATCCGCTATGGGCTGTTTGCCGCGGTTGCCCGCCCAATGAAGGGCACCGTCGTCGTCCTGACCGGCCGCAACGAGTGCATCGAGAAGTATTTCGAGACCATTCGCAACCTTGCCGACCGGGGCTTTGGCGTGGCAACCCTCGACTGGCGCGGACAGGGCGCTTCCGACCGGCTGATCGGCGACCGACAGCGCGGCTTCGTCCGGAGCTTCTTCGACTACACCGGCGATCTGGAGCAGTTCTTCGAGGAGATCGTGCTGCCCGATTGCCGAGGACCCTACTACATACTGGCCCACTCGGCCGGCGCGGTGATTGCGCTGCTCGCCGCGCCCTCGATGGCGAACCGCGTGCGCCGCATGGTGCTGATCGCACCGTTCTTCACCGTGCCGGACCTGCCGGTTTCGGTAAAAACCGTCCGCCGCCTCTGTTCGCTGTTCTGCCTTCTCGGCCTTGGCCGGCTCTATGCCGCATGGGGGCCGCGGCCCAAGGAATCGGTGCCCTTCGCCATAAACAAGCTGACCAGCGACCCGGAACGCTATCGGCGCAACACGCTGATCTACGAAACCTATCCGCAGCTGGCGCTCGGCGGACCGACGATCCGCTGGCTGAAGGCGGCCACCGAGGCATCCTTGATCGTCAGCGACCCGGATTTCATGGCCAAGATCCAGGTGCCCTTGCTGATGATCGCCGCCGGCGCCGACCAGGTCGTCTCGACCAGGGCAGTCGAAGCCTATGCGAGACGTCTGCGCGTCGGCTCGCTAGTGATGATCGACGGCGCCCGCCATGAGATCCTCCAGGAAGCCGACCTCTATCGCGAGCAGTTGTTTGCGGCATTCGATGCCTTCATCCCCGGAACCGGCGACGCTGTTTGACCGCTTCGCCGGCGCCCGCCAACAAAGCCCGCACGGGTCGCTTGTCCGGCGCAGCCCCTTATTCCCGTTAAGGCATCGAGCGCTAGGTTGCTGCCAAAGAGAATGGAGGCCATTCGCCGGGAGAAAAACGACCATGAACGCATCGAATACGCTGTCACGTCAGGGGCATCGGCTACTGCAGATTGGCGTCGCGCTGCTGCTGTTTTCGTCATTCGAAGGGTTTGCAATACCGTATCTCGCCGCACCGCGGCTCGGACTGTCCGCGCACACGCTCAGCGCCCTGGAGGGCGTTCTCTTGCTGGCTCTAGGCCTCACATGGTCTAGGCTCAATCTCGGCGCGGCGACGTCGCGGATTGCTTTCTGGCTGCTGATCTATTCGGCTTTGGCGATCCTGGCCGCCTACGTGATCGCCAGCGCCTGGGCGGCCGGCAACGAGACTATGCCGTTGGCGGCCGGAGCCTTCCACGGAAGTGCCTTTCAGGAAGCTGTGATCAAAGGTGTGGCGTATTCGTCCGCGCCGACCGGCCTCATCTCTTTCGTGCTCATTTTGTGGGGCCTGCGTCTCTCGGACGCTTGGCCTGCCGACAGCTAATGCATGTCGCGCAGCGGTTTTGCGATAACACGCACAAAACAAGCGCGTCACATAAGTTCACTCAAACGCGACGCGCTTTGCTTTAGGACCGTACCGCGGTTTCCGTCGGATTTGCGCAAAACAGACGCGTGGGTGCACCGGATGCTTAGCCGCGCAGCGCCGCCATCGCGGCTGCGTGCAGCTCCGGTGTCGCCGCCGCCAGGATGTCGCCGCCGTTTTCCGCCGGGCCGCCTTCGAAGGTGGTGACAACGCCGCCTGCCTTCTCGATGATCGGGATCAGCGCGACGATGTCGTACGGTTTCAATCCGGGATCGGCAACGATATCGACGCTGCCCGCCGCCACCATCGCGAAGGCATAGCAGTCGGTGCCGTAACGGGCGAGCTGGACCTGTTGCTCGAACAGGTCGTAGCGCAGGCGCGCGTCTCCCTTGAACAGCGCCGGCGTGGTGGTGAACAGCGTCGCCTCGGCGAGATTCGTCGTCTTGCGCGTAGCGAGTTTTCGGGGGCCACCGGGACCTTCATAATGCGAGCCGGAGGCATTGGCGTAGAACAACTCGCCGGTGAAGGGCTGCGACATCATGCCTGCGACGGCATCGCCGTCGACCGTCAGCCCGACCAGCGTGCCCCATACCGGCAGGCCGGAAATGAAGGCGCGCGTTCCATCGATCGGATCGATCACCCAGACATGCCGGCTGGAGATGTTTTCGCTGCCATGTTCCTCGCCGAGAATGCCGTGATCGGGGTATTGCGCTGATATCAGCGCCCGGATGGCGCGCTCGGCCTCGCGGTCGGCCTCGGTGACCGGGTCGAAGCTGCCGCGCTCCTTGTTGGTGACCGCGCCCAGGTTGCGGAAGCGCGGCAAGGTCTCGGCTGCGGCGGCACGCGCAATGCGCCGCATGAACTCGATGTTGATGTCCAACTGATTCTCCCGCTCCAGCATGTTTGGAGATACCCGTTTGCCTACGGATTTATGCCGAAACAAGGGCGTTCGGAGCCTTTCGCATGGTGCCAACTGTTGCTCGAATGCAACGCCGCCGTCATGGAAATGCAGTTTCCACTTCACAGTGAATTAAAAAAGCCGGAACGCGCCTTGACATTTGTGCAGCGCACAATACGTTTGTTCTCGGACAGGGGTTCCTGTCCATGCCCTCCTTGGGCGTTTCCTCCCTAGACTTCGACCGTGTCGTGCAAACGATGCGGTCTTTTTTTACGCTGCCGCATGAGCGGCGGGTACCGCGATTCCGCGGCTATTCGGCGGCCAGCGGCAGATCCATGAAATTGTGATCGGGCATCGCCATCAGTTCGGCCGAAAACCGCGCCAGATCGTCGGCCAGTGCGTCGAAACCAGCCGATCTCTGGAACGTCCGCTCATTCATGTAGAGCCCGCGATTGACCTCGATCTGCAGCGCATGCAGATGGCGCACGGGGCGGCCATAGTGCTCGGTAATGAAGCCTCCGGCATAGGGCTTGTTGTGGGCGACGCTGTAGCCCATGCCGGTGAGCAGGCCGATCGCCGTCTCGGTCAACGCCGCCGCGGCCGAGATGCCGAAACGGTCGCCGACGATGAAATCCGGCCGCAATCCGCTGTCGCCGACCCTTATGCTTGCCGGCATCGAGTGGCAGTCAATCAGCACGGCGTAGCCGAAGCGCGCATGGGTTCTGGTCAAAAGCCGTTTCAGCGTCTCGTGATAGGGCTTGTAGACCGCTTCGATGCGCGCCACGGCTTCCGCCAGCGGCAAGCGGCCGGAATAGATGTCGAGCCCCTCGCCGACCAGCTTGGGCACGGTGCCGAGCCCGCCGGCCACCCGCGCCGAGCGGATGTTGCAGAATGACGGCACCGGTTCGGCGAACATGCGCGGGTCGAGTTCCCACGGCTCCCGATTGACGTCGAGATAGGCGCGCGGGAAGTTTGCCGCCAGCATCGGCGCTCCGAGCGCGACGGCGCCGCCGAACAATTCCTCGACATAGCAGTCCTCGGAGCGGCGGATGGCGTTGCGGTCCAGCTTGGCCATAGCCATGAACCGGTCCGGATAGTAGCGGCCGCTATGCGGCGAGTTGAAGAGGAAGGGAACGCGCTGTTCGGCGCCCGATCGGATTTCGAAGGGTGGAACGACCGAAAAATCCTCGGCTGCCGTTTTCAATTTGGACGAACCCGGGAATACCAATGCATCATGATGGGAAAGTGCCACCTCGCCGCCCGCATGTCCAGCCGCCGAAGCGCCAGCCAAATCAGGATTGTGCGGCCAACGTTCACTTGATGTTTACCGTCACCTCCTCATATACAGCATGGTTAACGGGCTTGCCGAACGGCATTGTCGGTTGGGTGATTCGGACGGGACAACATGGCACGCATTCTGCTGGCGGAAGACGACGACGACATGCGCCGGTTCCTCGTCAAGGCGCTGGAGCGCGCCGGTTATCAGGTCAGCGATTTCGACAATGGCGCCAGCGCCTATGAGCGGCTGCGCGAGGAACCTTTTTCGCTGCTTTTGACCGACATCGTCATGCCCGAGATGGATGGCATCGAGCTCGCCCGACGCGCCACGGAGATCGATCCCGACCTCAAGGTGATGTTCATCACCGGCTTCGCCGCCGTCGCGCTGAACCCTGATTCCAAGGCGCCGAAAGACGCCAAGGTGCTATCGAAGCCGTTCCACCTGCGCGACCTCGTCAACGAGGTCGAAAAGATGCTGCAGGCCGCCTGACGCGCTTTTTGTCGCGTCTTGACCGACGCCGCAAGCCAGGCGTTCTTTCCCTTTTCCCGCTATTGACGTGCCGAACCAAAAATGGTGTATGCGCGGCTTCGGATGGGCGTGTAGCTCAGCGGGAGAGCACTGCATTGACATTGCAGGGGTCACAGGTTCAATCCCTGTCACGCCCACCATCCAAATAATCCCTCAATTGGCCGTCGGTATTTTTCGTCGACTGATGTTCCCGGCCAATACCGGCCTCAGGCCGCACCGAGGCGCAGATCGCCGGTCTCGACGTGCTCCAGAAACCAGGCATAGGTCTGTTCCAACCCGCTGCGCAGCGAGTAACGCGGGCGCCAGCCGGTGGCGAACAGACGCGACACGTCCATCAGCTTGCGCGGCGTGCCGTCCGGCTTCGTCGCATCGAATGTTATTGCGGCATCGGCGCCGGCGACCGACACGATGGTGCGGGCAAGATCGGCAATGGTGATGTCTTCCCCCGAGCCGACATTGATGTGGCTGTCGCCCGAATAATTCTTCAGCAACCAGACCAGCGCGTCGGCGGCGTCGTCGACATGCAGGAATTCGCGCATCGGCGTGCCTGATCCCCACACCTCCAGGCTCTTGCGGCCGGCGCGTCTGGCCTCGTGCGCCTTGCGCATCAGAGCGGGCACGACATGGCTGGAATTGAGGTCGAAATTGTCGCCCGGACCGTAGAGATTGGTCGGCATCGCCGAGATGTAGTCGACGCCGTACTGGCGCCGATAGGCCTGGCACAGTTTCAGCCCGGCGATCTTGGCGATCGCATACCATTCGTTGGTGGGTTCGAGCGGCCCGGTCAGCAAGGCGTCCTCGGAGATCGGCTGCGCCGCGAATTTGGGATAGATGCAGGATGAACCGAGAAACAGCAGCTTCTGCACCTCGTTGCGGAAGGCGCTGTCGATGACATTGTTCTGCATGACGAGATTGTCCTGCAGAAAATCGACCGGAAGCCTGTTGTTGGCCAGGATACCGCCAACCTTGGCCGCCGCCATCACCACTGCATCCGGCTTGCGGTCGGCCATCCAGCGCCGCACGCCGGCCTGGTCGAGAAGATCGATCTCGGCGCGCGAGGCGGTCAGGACCTCGCAATCCTCGTCGGCCAATCGGCGCAGGATGGCCGAGCCGACCATGCCGCGATGTCCGGCCACGAAAACGCGCTTGCCCTGAAGGTCGAAGGTCATCAGCTTACCCCAATGCAGAACGGCAGCTATGCCAGTTGGCCGGCGGAGCGCCGGATCGGCTTCTCTGTTGCCGGACGCATACCGCATACAGATTTGCCCAGACAAGGCAATCGCAAAGCCACCCGAAGCAACCTTTGGATCGGACGCTGTAGCGCTCGCGATCAGACGCCCGCTACCGCGCAGAGGCTTGTCATTCTGGCAATGGCAAGCCCGGGGTCGGCCAGCAACCCTGCCTGGTCGGCAAGGCGAAAGACGTCGGCATAGTGACGGATGCCGCGCGCCGATTGCATGCCGCCGACCATCGAAAAATGCTCCTGATGGCCGTTCAGCCATGCCATGAAGACGATTCCGGCCTTGTAGTATTCGGTCGGCGCCTCGAAGATCTTGCGCGACAGCGGCACTGTCGGGGCCATCAGCGCGTCGTAGCCCGCGCGGTCGCCGTCGGCCAGCTTTGCCAGCGCCGCATTGGCGACCGGCGCGATGGCATCGAAAATGCCGAGCAGCGCGTGCGAATGTCTGTCGCCGTCGCCGGCGATCAGCTCGGGGTAATTGAAATCGTCGCCGGTGAACATCAGCACGCCCTCGGGCAGCCGATCCCTGAGCGCAATCTCCTTGCCGGCATCGAGCAGCGATATCTTTATGCCTTCGACCTTGCCGGCATGGCGTTCGATGATCGCGACCACCGTCTCCAGCGCAGTTTCGAGGTCGCTGCTGCCCCAGTAGCCTTTCAGCGCCGGGTCGAACATGTCGCCCAGCCAGTGCAGGATGACCTTGCCGGAGGCCTGGGACAGGATGCGGTCGTAGACGCCGATATAGTCGTCGGGGCCTTTGGCGACCGCCGCCAGCGCCCGGCTGGCCATCATGATCGCCTTGCCGCCAAGCCCTTCGATGAAGCCGAGCTGTTCTTCATAGGCCGCGATGACATCGTCTAGCCTGCTGGCGCCCCCCGGCGCCAGATGGTCGGTGCCGGCGCCCGACGCGAGAGCGGCGCCTTCGACGCTGCGCGCCTCGGCGATCGAGCGGCGGATCAATTCCTTGGCATTCGTCCAGTCGAAACCCATGCCGCGCTGAGAGGTGTCCATCGCTTCGGCGACACGGAAGCCAAGCCGCCAGAGGTGACGGCGAAACGCCATCGTCTTGTCCCAGTCGACCGCGGGCCTCGACCACGGATCGGTCATGGCGAGGGGATCGGCAACGACATGGGCGGCGGCGTAGGCGATGCGCGAGAAGCGAGCGCCGGCCACAGGCTGCACCGGCTGGCCGACAAGCCGGTAGCGGACACGGCCGGCGCCTTCCCCGGGCAAGGTGATGTCCATGGCTCTCTCCCTTACCAACGCCTATTAAATGGAACGTTCCAACAAATCAAGAATATTTTGCCCCCTGCCTCGTGCAGCGAAAATTGCTGCATCGCAGTAGCCGAAAGCCCTGCTTGCCGGAGGATTGCGCCGCCGAGCCGCATTTTTTCCCGGCTTCGCAAAAACGCGATTGACTCAAATGCGCCGCATGGATTAGATCGTTCCAATAAAATCGCACAAGAAACCACCGGGAGGACAGATCTGGATGGCCAGCCGGGCCAAGGCAACGATACTCGACATCGCCCGTGAGGCGGGCGTGTCCAAATCGACGGTATCGCTGGTGCTGCAAGGCAGCGGGCTGATCCGGCCCGAAACCGCGCTCAAGGTGCGCAAGGCGATCGAGGACGTCGGCTATGTCTACAACCGCGGCGCCGCCAATCTGCGCAAGGCCCATTCCAACGTCATCGGCATGGTCATCAACGATCTCACCAATCCGTTTTTCGCCGAGCTCGCGGTCGGCATGGAGCGCGTCTTCCAGTCGGCCGGCGTCGTGCCTTTCATCGCCAATACGGCTGAAAACCCGGTGCGCCAGGAAGAGGTTCTGAAATCGTTGATGGAGCAGGGTGTCGCCGGGCTCGTCGTGTCGCCGGCGCGCGGCACCACGCCTGGCGCGTTCCGTCGCCTTGAGACCGCAGGCGTTCCGGTCGTCTTCGTCATGCGCCGGCTTCCCGAAAGCCGCATCCCGGTGATCACGCCCGACAATCATCGCGGCGCCTATCTTGCCACCGCCCATCTGATCGGCAAGGGCCACCGCCGGCTGGCCTTCTTCGGCGGCTCGTCCGACCTTGTCGTCTATCACGAGCGCCTGGGCGGCTTTCGCGAGGCCTGTGAAGCGCTCCGCATCGATCCGGCCGACAGGCTGGTCTTCGAGGGCGAAACCAGCCGCAAGGGCGGTATTGCCTGCCTGGAAACCGCACTTGCCATGGCCGCGCCGCCGACCGCGGCCCTTTGCTTCAACGATGCGGTCGCCTTCGGCGTCTTGCTGGCGCTGCGCAAGCGCGGCCTGGAACCCGGCGCGGACTTTGCCGTCGTCGGCTTCGACGACGTCGCCGAGGCCGAGCACTATATGCCGGCGCTGACCAGCGTCGCGGTGAACACCGCCGGCCTCGGCGAGCGCGCCGCCCATGTCGTGCTGAAGATGATCCAATCGCGCACCACGCGCGCCGAGGATCATATCGGCGCCGTCAACCTCGTGGTCAGGGAAAGCTGCGGCCCCGATCGCAAGGAGCATGGCTGCGCAGGAATGGGAGACGCGGCATGACCGTCAGTTGGGGGCTGATCGGCGCCAGCACGATCGCAAGACAGTTCATGATCGGCGCCATCCGCGCGCAGCCGGACGGCGAGATCGCCGCAGTGATGAGCTCCAGCCCGGAGCGGGCTACCGCCTATGCTCTGGAAAACCGCATTCCGGCGGCGGTCGCGACGATTGATGAATTGCTCGGCTCCGACATCGACGCCGTCTACATCTCGACCACCAACGAATTGCATCTCGAACAGGCACTCGCCGCCATCGAGGCGGGAAAGCATGTGCTTTGCGAAAAACCACTGGCGCTGACCAGCGCCGACGCGCGCAAGATGGTCGCGGCGGCCAGGGCCGCCGGCGTCGTGCTCGGCACCAATCACCACCTGCGCAATGCCGGCTCGCATCGGGCGATGCGCGAAGCGATCGCTGCCGGCCGCATCGGCAGGCCGATCGCCGCGCGCGTCTTCCACTCCGTCTATCTGCCGGAAAACCTGCAGGGCTGGCGCATCACTAGGCCGGACGCCGGCGGCGGCGTGGTGCTCGACATCACCGTCCACGATGCCGACACGCTGCGCTTCGTGCTCGGCGACGATCCCGTCGATATCTCGGCATTCACGCAGTCGGCCGGCATGGCCGCCGGCGGGCTGGAAGACGGCGCCATGTGCCTCTGGCGCTTCGGATCGGGGATCATTGCCCAATCGCATGAGGGCTTCACCACCAAATTCGCCGGCACCGGCTTCGAGGTGCATGGCAGCGAAGGCTCGCTGATCGCCAAGGACGTAATGACGCAGAAGCCAGTCGGCTCGGTGTTGCTTCGCACGGCACAGGGTGAGGAGGAATTGAGCTTCGACCGCGAAGACCTCTATGCCCGTTCGCTGCGCCAATACCACGCGGCGATCCGCGGCGAGGGCCAGCCTTCCGCCACCGGCGAGGACGGCGTCTGGTCGCTGACATCAGCCGAAGCGGCATTGCAGTCGGCCAGGTCTGGCAGGGCCGTTGCCATCGACCCGAAGCTCGGGAGCGCAGCGTGAGCAAGCTCGTTTCCGCGGCTGAGGCTGCCGGCCTGATCAGGGATGGCGTGGTCGTTTCCGTGTCGTCGTCGAGCGGCCTCGGCTGCCCGGATGCGGTGCTTGCCGCCATCGGCGAGCGCTTCGACGCCGACGGCCATCCCAAGGACATCACGACGCTGCACCCGATCGCCGCCGGTGACATGTACGGCATCAAGGGCATCGACCATGTAGCCAAGCCCGGCCTGTTGAAGCGCACTTTGTGCGGCTCCTATCCGTCCGGGCCTTCATCGTCGGAACCGCCGCAGATCTGGAAGATGATCGGCGACAATACGGTCGCCGCCTATAACGTGCCGTCCGGCATCCTGTTCGACATGCATCGCGAGGCCGCCGCCAAGCGCCCCGGCGTGCTGACCAAGGTCGGGCTCGATACCTTTGCCGACCCGCGCCATCAGGGTTGCGCCATGAACGCTGCCGCCAGCGAGCCGATCGTTTCGGTGCAGCAGTTCGACGGCGAGGAATGGCTCTATTTCCGCTCGATCGTACCGCAGGTCGCGATCATCCGCGCCACCACGGCGGACGAGCGCGGCAACCTTACCTATGAGCATGAGGGTGCCTATCTCGGCGGCCTCGAACAGGCGCTGGCCGCCCGCAACAATGGCGGCATCGTCATCGCGCAGGTCAAGCGCGTCGTCGAGAACGGCACGCTGAAGCCGCACGATGTGCGCGTGCCCGGCGTGCTGGTCGACCATATCGTGGTGGCGCCCGACCAGTTGCAGACGACGCTGACGCCTTACGATCCGGCCATCTCCGGCGAGATCTTCCGGCCGCTGTCGAGCTTTCGCAACGCCGAGATGAACGTCCAGAAGGTCATTGCGCGCCGCGTCGCCATGGAGCTTGCCGACGGCATGGCGGTCAATATCGGCTTCGGCATCTCGGCCAATGTGCCGCGCATTCTGCTCGAGGAAGGCCAGCACGGCAAGGTCACCTGGGTCATCGAACAGGGCGCGGTCGGCGGCGTGCCGCTGCTCGACTTCAAGTTCGGCTGCTCGTCGAATGCCGACGCCTTCATGCCCTCGCCGCACCAGTTCATCTATTTCCAGGCCGGCGGCTTCGACGCCTCGCTGCTGTCCTTCTTGCAGATCGACCGCCACGGCTCTGTCAATGTCTCGAAGCTTTCGGCGCGGCCCCACGTCACCGCCGGCGCCGGCGGCTTCGTCGACATCACCGCGCGGGCGAAGAAGATCGTCTTTTCCGGTTTCTTCAACGCCGGCGCCAAGCTGTCGCTTGCCGGTGGCGGCATCCGCATCGACCAGGAGGGCAAGGTCAAGAAAGTCGTCGACGAGGTCGAGCATATCTCCTTCTCGGGCAAGCGTGCCGTCGCGCAGGGACAGGATATCACCTATGTCACCGAGCGCTGCGTGATGAAGCTGACGCCTGCGGGGCTGATGGTGACCGAGTTGGCGCCGGGCATCGACCTCGAGCGCGATGTGCTGGCGCAGGCCGAGATCCCGCTCGCCGTCGCCAACGACCTGAAAGTGACGCCGGATGCGCTCTACCGGGACCGGCCGATCGGCCTATCGCTCAATGGCGGCGCGTCGCTTGGAGGCGCACATGGCTGAGCGTCTGGTAACCTTTGAAACCGACGGCGCCATCGGCATTGTCACGCTGCGCCGGCCGGAGAAATTCAACGCGCTCGATATTCCGATGCTGCGGGCGCTGGAAGCGGCACTCGACGAGGCCGAGACAGCAACCGGCGTCCGCGTCGTGCTGGTCTGCGGCGAAGGCAAGGGCTTTTGCGCCGGCGGCGATGTCGAGGCTTGGGCGGAAATGAGCGCCGCCGATTTCCAGGTGCAATGGGTGCGCTACGGCCATCGCGTCTTCGACCGACTGGCGCGGCTGCGGCAGCCGACCATCGCCGTGCTTGCCGGCCATGCGCTGGGCGGCGGGCTGGAACTGGCGGCCGCTGCAGACTTCCGCGTGGCGGAAACACAGGTGAAGCTGGGGTTCCCCGAAACCTCGATCGGCGTCGTTCCCGGCTGGTCCGGCACCCAGCGCGCCGTGCGCCGCTTCGGCGCGCAGGCAGTGCGGCGGATAGCGCTCGGCGGCGAAGTGTTTCTGGCTACCGAGGCTCTTGCTCTGGGGATTGTCGACCGGGTGGTCGAGACCGGTAAGGCGTTCGCTGAAGCCAAGGCCTGGGCCGGCAAGATCGCCGAGCGCGGCCCGCTCGCGACCGAAGCCGCCAAGCTGATGATTGCCATCGCGGAGGGCGAAGAGAGTGCTGCCGCGACCGAAGCGCTGGCCAGCGGCTTCATCGCGCTGACAAGCGATCTCAGGACCGGCGTCGATGCTTTCAACGCCAAGCAGAAACCGGCGTTCTCAAGATCTTAGGACCTGAAACGCACATGAACGCACCTCTCAACATCGCCATGCCCGCCGAGGCAGCCGCAGCGCCGAAAAGCTACCGGCTGCTGATCGGCGGCAGGTTCGTCGACGCCCAGGACGGCCGCACGCTGGAGCGCAGCAGCCCTGGCCA
Source organism: Mesorhizobium sp. M0898 (assembly GCF_040319695.1). NCBI lineage: Bacteria > Pseudomonadati > Pseudomonadota > Alphaproteobacteria > Hyphomicrobiales > Phyllobacteriaceae > Mesorhizobium > Mesorhizobium sp. M0898. Next base: position 263,175 of record NZ_JAMYOE010000003.1, read on the forward strand.
CGGCTTCACCGTCTCGCGCTATGCACAAGCCGGCCCGGCGGACGTGGAGGCTGCGGTACAGGCCGCGCACAGGGCCTTCGAGACCGGCCCGTGGCCGCGCATGAAGGCCGCCGAGCGCGCCGCGATCCTGCTCAAGGCTGCTGACCTGATCGAGGCGCGGCTGGACGAGATTGCCCGGCTCGACGCACTGGAATCCGGCAAGCCGATTGCGCAGGCGCGCGGCGAGATCGGCGGCGCCGTCGATATCTGGCGTTATGCCGCGGCACTTGCCCGCACGCTTCACGGCGAAAGCTACGCCAATCTCGGCGATGCCATGCTCGGCGTCGTGTTGCGCGAACCGATCGGCGTTGTCTCCATCATCACGCCGTGGAATTTCCCGTTCCTTATCGTCAGCCAGAAACTACCCTTCGCGCTCGCCGCCGGCTGCACGGCGGTGGTCAAGCCGAGCGAGATGACCTCGGCCTCGACCTTTGTGCTCGGCGAGATCCTGATGCAGGCCGGCCTGCCGGATGGCGTCGTCAACATCCTTGCCGGGTTGGGCGCCGATGTCGGCGCACCGATGGTCAGCCATCCGCTGGTCGAGATGGTGTCGTTCACCGGCTCCACCCGCGTCGGCAAGATGACCATGGCGTCTGCCGCCAACTCGCTGAAGAAAGTCGCGATGGAGCTCGGCGGCAAGAACGGCCAGATCGTCTTTCCCGATGCCGACCTCGAGGCCGCCGCCGACGCAGCGGTGTTCGGCGGCTTTTTCAATGCCGGCGAATGCTGCAATGCCGGCAGCCGGCTGATCGTCCATGAGGCGATCGCCGACGAGTTCCTCGGCGCCGTCAATGCCCTCACCGCCAAGGTGGTTGTCGGCGACCCGCTCGACGACCGCACCAAGGTCGGCGCGATGATCTCCGCCGACCATATGGCCAAGGTCACCGGCTACGTGACGGCAGCGGAAAACGGCGGCGGCCGGATCTGTAGCGGCGGCAATCAGCTTGCTTCGAGCGCCGGCCAGTATCTTGATCCGACCATCGTTCGCGATGTCACCGAAGACATGGCCATTGCACGCGAGGAAGTGTTCGGTCCGGTGCTCTCGGTGCTGACTTTTGAATCGATTGAAAGGGCGTTGCACATCGCCAACAACACGCCCTATGGTCTGTCGGCGGGCGTGTGGAGCGCCAGCATCGATACCTGCATGTCGGTGGCGCGGAATGTGCGTTCGGGAACCGTTTGGGTGAACACGTTCATGGAGGGTTACCCCGAGCTGCCTTTCGGCGGCTACAAGCAGTCCGGTCTCGGACGCGAACTCGGCAAGCGCGCCGTCGAGGATTATACCGAGGAAAAGACAATCCAGTTTCATCGCGGCCAGCGCACCGGATGGTGGGTCGGCTGAGTTGGGAAGAACCCGGCGGGCATCCGCCGGTCGTGTAAGTTCAACAAGGGAGGAAGTACATGTTGCGCAAACTGCTTATCGGGACGGCTCTCGCATCGGGCGTTGCGTTCGCGGCCCATGCCGAGGACGTCAAGGAAGTCCAGATGCTGCATTGGTGGACGTCGGGCGGCGAAGCTGCCGCTCTGAACGTGCTCAAGCAGGATCTGGCCAAGGAAGGCTTTGCCTGGAAGGACGTGCCGGTGGCCGGCGGCGGCGGCGACGCTGCCATGACCGCGCTGAAGGCGATGGTGGCAGCGGGCAACTACCCGACCGCCTCGCAGATGCTTGGCTATACCGTGCTCGATTACGCCGCAGCCGGCGTTATGGGCGACCTGACCGAGACGGCGATAAAGGAAGGCTGGGACAAGTCCGTTCCCGCGGCCCTGCAGAAATTCTCCGTCTATGACGGCAAGTGGGTCGCGGCTCCGGTCAACGTCCACTCGGTCAACTGGCTATGGATCAACAAGGCGGTGATGGACAAGATCGGCGGCACCGAGCCCAAGACCTTCGACGACTTCATTGCGTTGCTGGACAAAGCCAAGGCGGCGGGCGTCATCCCGCTCGCGCTGGGCGGCCAGAACTGGCAGGAAGCGACAATGTTCGACTCAGTCGTGCTGTCGACCGGCGGGCCTGAGTTCTACAAGAAGGCCTTCAACGACCTCGACGAGGAGTCGCTGAAGTCCGACACGATGAAGAAGTCGTTCGACAATCTCGCCAAGCTCGTCACCTATGTCGACCCGAACTTCTCGGGCCGGGACTGGAACCTCGCCACCGCCATGGTCATCAAGGGCGATGCGCTGGTGCAGGTGATGGGTGACTGGGCCAAGGGCGAATTCAACGCCGCCAAGAAGGTCCCGGGCACCGACTTCCTGTGCTACCGCTTCCCGGGCACCGACGGCAGCGTCGTCTACAACTCCGACATGTTCGGCATGTTCAACGTTCCGGAGGACCGCAAGGCCGCCCAGATCGCCCTGGCCACCGCCACGCTGTCGAAGAGCTTCCAGTCGGCCTTCAACGTCGTCAAGGGCTCTGTCCCGGCCCGCACCGACGTGCCGGACACCGACTTCGACGCTTGCGGCAAGAAGGGCATGGCCGACCTGAAGGCCGCCAATGAAGGCGGCACGCTGTTCGGTTCGCTGGCGCAGGGCTATGGCGCGCCTCCCGCGGTTGCCAACGCCTACAAGGATGTCGTCTCGAAATTCGTGCACGGCCAGATCAAGACCTCGGACGAGGCCGTGACCCAACTGGTCAGCGCGATCGAAGACGCCAAGTAAGGCACCCGCCCATGTGAATGATCTCCCCGGCGCAAGCCGGGGAGATCCCCTGCGGCGAGGTTTTGCGGTTGCGCCGACCGGCACGCTTTCGTGCCGCAGAGCCCGAGACAGCAGAATTCCGGACCCGCCATACGGAATGGACAGATGAGCACAGTTGCTGAAACCAGTATCACGCTGACGCCGGAGCACGATGCCCGTCCGGGCGCCACGGTGCGCTCGCGCCTTCAGAATGCGCTGCCGAAGCTCGTGCTGGCGCCGAGCTTCGCCGCCACAATCGTCTTCGTCTACGGCTTCATCCTGTGGACGATCTATCTGTCCTTCACCAATTCCAAGACCTTTCCCTCCTATGCGATCACCGGGCCACGCGCCTATCAGCGGCTATGGCGCTGGACTTTCGAAAGCGATCCGCCGTCCTCCTGGTACACGTCGATCACCAATATGGGGATTTTCGGCTTCCTCTACATTTCCATCTGCCTGGCGCTCGGCCTGTTCCTGGCGATCCTGCTCGACCAGAAGATCCGCGGCGAAGGTGTGCTGCGGCCGATCTACCTCTACCCGATGGCACTGTCGTTCATCGTCACCGGCGTTGCCTGGAAATGGTTTCTGGACCCCGGCCTCGGCCTCGAGCAGACACTGCACCAATGGGGCTGGACGAGCTTCCATTTCGACTGGATCAAGAACAAGGATTTCGTCATCTACACGGTGGTCATCGCCGGCGTCTGGCAGGCGTCGGGCTTCATCATGGCGATGTTCCTGGCCGGCCTGCGCGGCATCGACGGCGAGATCCTGAAGGCGGCGCAGATCGACGGCGCCACCACCTTCCAGCTCTACCGTCGCATCGTCATCCCGCTGCTGCGGCCGATCTTCCTGTCCGCCTTGATCGTCCTCGCGCATCTCGCCATCAAATCCTACGATCTGGTGGTCGCGCTGACCAGCGGCGGGCCGGGCGGTTCGGCCTGGCTGCCGTCCAACTTCATGTATGAGTACACCTTCAAGCGCAACGAGATGGCCGTCGGCTCGGCCAGCGCCGTGATCATGCTGATGACCATCACCGCGATCATCGTTCCCTATCTCTATTCCGAGCTTCGGGAGAAGCCGCGATGAGCGCCGTGGCCACTCCTGCTCGCCAGAGCACTGGCGGTATCAGCGCCAGGACGGTCAACCGTATTGTCATCTACGGGCTGCTGGCGCTGTTCGCGCTGTTCTATCTGATGCCGCTGTTCGTCATGCTTGTGACCTCGTTCAAGACCATGGACGAAATCCAGAACGGCAACATGCTGGCGCTGCCGCAGGAGCCGACCTTCGCACCTTGGATAAGGGCGTGGAGCGAGGTTTGCTCGGGTCTCACCTGCGTCGGCATGAAGGGTTATTTCTGGAACTCGATCAAGATGGTGGTTCCGGCCGTCATCATCTCGACCCTGCTCGGCGCGCTCAACGGCTATGTGCTGACGAAGTGGCGCTTTCGCGGGGCGACGCTGGTGTTCGGGCTGATGCTGTTTGCCTGCTTCATTCCGTTCCAGTCCGTCCTCTTGCCGATGGCAACGATCCTCGGCAGCCTCGGCCGGTTCGGCGTCAAGCTGCAGAACGCGACCGGCCTCACCTTCGGCTTCGGCAATCCGACCGTGAATCTGGTGTTCGTTCACGTCGTCTACGGCATCGGCTTCACCACCCTGTTCTTCCGCAATTATTACGAAGCGTTTCCGAACGAGCTGGTGAAGGCGGCGCAGATCGACGGCGCCAGCTTCTTCCAGATCTTCCGGCGCATCATGCTGCCCAACTCGCTGCCGATCATCGTGGTGACGGTGATCTACCAGTTCACCAACATCTGGAACGACTTCCTCTTCGCTTCCGCCTATGCCGGCTCAGGCGACGTGATGCCGATGACGGTGGCGCTGAACAATGTCGTCAACACCTCGACCGGCGTCGTCGAATACAACGTCAACATGGCGGCGGCGATGATCGCCGCGCTGCCGACGCTCCTCGTATACGTGCTCGCCGGCCGCTATTTCGTGCGCGGCCTGATGGCCGGCGCCGTCAAAGGATAATCGCATGGCTTTTCTGGAAATTGACGGGCTGAAGAAGCGTTTCGGAGCGGTCGAGATCCTGAAAGGCATCGACCTCGACCTGGAAAAGGGCGGCTTCCTCGTGCTGGTCGGGCCTTCCGGTTGCGGCAAGTCCACGCTGCTCAACACTATTGCCGGCCTGGAAACCATCACCGAAGGGGAAATCCGCGTCGACGGACGCACGATCAACGATCTCCACCCCTCCAAGCGCGACATCGCCATGGTCTTCCAGAGCTACGCGCTCTATCCGAACATGACGGTTGCCGGCAATATCGCCTTCGGCATGGAGATGCGCGGCGTGCCGGCCGGCGAGCGCCAGAAGGCAATCGACAAGGTGGCGAAGGTCCTGCAGATCGGCCATCTGCTGAAGCGCAAGCCAAGCCAGCTCTCCGGCGGCCAGCGCCAGCGTGTTGCCATGGGCCGGGCGCTGGTGCGTGATCCAAAGCTGTTCCTGTTCGACGAGCCTTTGTCCAATCTCGATGCCAAGCTGCGTGTCGACATGCGCATCGAGATCAAGCGCCTGCATGCCACCACCGGCACCACCATCGTCTACGTCACCCACGACCAGATCGAGGCGATGACGCTGGCCACCAAGATCGCGGTGATGCGCGACGGCGAGGTGCAGCAGTTCGGCACGCCAGCCGAAATCTATAACAATCCGGTCAACCTGTTTGTTGCCGACTTCATGGGCTCGCCGGCGATGAACCTGATCCCGGCGACGATCGGCAGCAACGGCAGCGGCTTCTCCGTCGTCATGGAGCGCGAGGCGCGCCAGCCGATCTCGCTGCCGCTGGGCAATGCGCCGGCCGGCCTGTCGGCATTCCAGGGAAAACCGATCATTTTCGGCGTCCGCCCGGAAGCACTGACCGATCCCGAGGGTGCCGAACGCAACGCCTCGAACATCGCCCGCGCCGAATGTCACATCGAGGTCATCGAGCCGGCCGGCTCGGATACGTTCGCGGTCACCAATCTCGGCGGCAAGGCGGTGGTGGCGCGGCTGCGCGCCGATGCCAAAATCCAGCCCGGCACGGTCACGCCGCTCGCCTTCAACCTGACCAAGGCGGTGTTCTTCGATCCGGCGACCGAGAAACGCATCGTCTAACGGCCATGACAAATCCCGACATCGTCATCATCGGCTCCGGCATAGGCGGCGCCACGATCGCCTCCGGCCTTGCCGGCAGTGGCGCCTCGATCCTGATGCTGGAGCGCGGCGAAGCCCTGCCGGCAACGCCGCACACACGCGACACCCGCGCGATCTTCGTCGATGGTCATTATCGGCCGAAGGAGATGTGGCTCGAGGCCGGCGGAGCGCCTTTCAACCCGGGCAATTACTACTATGTCGGCGGCAATTCGAAATTCTACGGCGCTGTGCTGATCCGCTACCGCAGGGAAGACTTTTCGGAGATGGAGCACTATGGCGGCATCTCGCCGGCCTGGCCGTTTTCCTATGAGGAATTCGAACCCTGGTATTCCAGGGCCGAGCAGCTTTTTCACGTGCGCGGTGCACTCGGCGAAGACCCGACCGAGCCGTTCCACTCTACGCCCTACCCTTTCGGGCCGGTACCAGACGAGCCGTCGATCGCGCGTGCGCGCGCCGAGTTGAAGAGCCTAGGCCTGCATCCGGCATCGCTGCCGCTCGGCGTCGACATCGAAGCCTGGCTGAAAGATGGCAGCACGCCGTGGGACGCGTTTCCCAACACCGGGACCGGCAAGATCGACGCGCAATCCGGGCCGTTGGCAGCAGCCCTTGCCGATCAGAATATCCGGCTTGAGACCGGCGCCCATGTCGAATATCTCGAGGCATCGCCGGACGCCAGGACGATCGAGACCGTCCATTACCGCCAGAACGGTGCGCTGAAGAAAGTCGCGCCGAAGCTGGTGATCCTGTCGGCCGGCGCGGTCAATTCAGCCGCCGTCCTGCTGCGTTCGCCTTCCCCTTCTTCCAAGGGCAAGGGAGGTGGCAAAGGCCTGGCCAACCGTTCCGACCAGGTCGGCCGCAACTTCATGAACCACAATTCGAGCGCCATGCTGGCGATCGATCCACGCCGCCGGAACAAATCCGTCTACCAGAAGACGCTGATGCTGAACGATTATTATCTGTCCGACGGCAAGGGCGGCAAGCCGCTCGGCAATGTCCAGCTCCTCGGCAAGATCGACGGCAACATCCTCAAGGCCAATGTCAGGCGCGCGCCCAAATTCGCGCTCGATTTCATGGCCGGCCACGCCGTCGACTGGTATCTGATGTGCGAGGACCTGCCCGATCCCGAGAGCCGCATCATGATCGACGGCAAGGACATCGTCATGCAGTGGCGGCGCTCCAACATGCAGTCGCTCGACGGACTGACCAAGGTGATGCGCGAGAATTTCCGCGCCTGCGGCTATCCGATCGTCCTGTCGCGTCCGTTTGACAAGCGCACGCCCTCGCACCAATGCGGCACTGTGAAGATGGGCAACGATCCAGCGACCTCGCCGCTCGATCCGTTCTGCCGCTCCTTCGACCACAGCAATTTATTCGTCGTCGATGCCGGCTTCCTGCCGAATTCGGCCGCCGTCAATCCGGCGCTGTCGATCGCCGCACAGGCGCTGCGCGTCGCCGACCATATCCGCAAGACGGAGCTCGCAACATGAGCCGCCCGGCAGCGATCGTCACCGGCGGCGCGCGCGGCATCGGCCTTGCCTGTGCCGAGGCGCTGGCCGGCGCAGGCTTCGACATCCTCGTCGCCGACCTTGCTGACGAAGCCGCAGACGGGCTCGCCGCCGACATCACCGGGCGCGGCGCGAAATTCGCCTATGTCAGCTGCGACATCGCCGACCTCGACGGCCACGCAGCGCTGATTGATGCCGCGACAAGCGCCTTCGGCCGCATCGACTGCCTGGTCAACAATGCCGGCATCGGCACTGTCCTGCGCGGCGATCTGCTCGAGCTCAAGCCGGAAAATTTCGACCGGGTGCTCGGCATCAATCTGCGCGGCACCGTATTCCTCAGCCAGGCCGTCGCCAAAGCGATGCTCGGCCTGCCAAGCGATGGTGCGAGATCGATCATCACCATCACTTCGGTCAGCGCCGCCATGGCCTCGCCGGAACGTTCCGATTACTGCATCTCCAAGGCTGGGCTTTCGATGTGGGTGAAGAACCTGGCACTGCGGCTCGCCGCCGAAAATATCGCCGTGTTCGAGGTGCGCCCGGGCATCATCCGCACCGACATGACCGCCGGTGTGACCGCCAAATATGACGGGCTGATCGACGGCGGGCTGGTGCCGGCGATGCGCTGGGGCGAGGGCGAAGATATCGGTGCCGCCGTGGCGGCGCTCGCCGGTGGCAAGTTCGGCTTTTCGACCGGCTCGGTCATCAATGTCGACGGCGCGCTGTCGGTGCCGAGGCTATGAACAGGTGACGCCATGACCGACTACATCATCGTCGGCGCTGGCCCGGCCGGCTGCGTACTCGCCAACCGGCTGAGCGAAGATCCGTCGCATCAGGTGCTGCTGCTCGAAGCCGGCGGCAAGGACTGGCATCCGCTGATCCACATGCCGGCCGGTTTCGCCAAGATGACCAAGGGCATCGCCGCCTGGGGCTGGTCGACGGTGCCGCAAAAGCACATGCAGGACCGCGTCTTCCGATACACGCAGGCCAAGGTGATCGGTGGCGGCTCTTCGATCAACGCCCAGATCTACACGCGCGGCAACGCCCGCGACTACGACGCCTGGGAGAAGGAAGAAGGTCTTGCCGGCTGGGGCTATCGCGACGTGCTGCCCTATTTCAAGCGCGCCGAGAACAATCAACGTTATGCCAACGATTTCCACGGCGACCAGGGCCCGCTCGGCGTGTCGAACCCGATCGCGCCGCTGCCGATCTGCGAGGCCTATTTCCGTGCCGGACAGGAGATGGGCATCCCCTTCAATCCCGACTTTAACGGGGTAGCCCAGGAGGGCGTCGGTTACTATCAGCTGACGCAGAAGGACGCGAAGCGCTCCTCCGCCTCTGTCGCCTATCTCCGGCCGATCCGCGAGCGAAAGAATCTCACCATCAGGACCGGCGTTCTGGTGACACGCATCGTCGTCGACAAGGGCCGCGCCGTCGGCGTCGAGATCGTCGACAGGCCGGGCGGCCAGCCAACGGTCCTGCGCGCCGAGCGCGAGGTGATCGTCTCGTCCGGCGCTATCGGCTCGCCGAAGCTTCTGATGCAGTCGGGCATCGGCCCGGCCGACCATCTGAAGGCGGTCGGCGTCACACCGATGCACGATCTGCCCGGCGTCGGCTCCAACCTGCAGGATCATCTCGACCTGTTCGTCATCGCCGAATGCACCGGCGATCACACCTACGACAACTACGCCAAGCTGCACTGGACGGCGTGGGCCGGCCTGCAGTATCTGCTCCTGAAGAAAGGCCCAGTAGCCTCCAGCCTGTTCGAGACCGGCGGCTTCTGGTACGCCGATCCGACCGCCGCCTCTCCCGATATCCAGCTGCATCTCGGCCTCGGCTCCGGCATCGAGGCCGGCGTCGAGAAGCTGAACAATCCGGGCGTGACATTGAACTCGGCCTTCCTGCGCCCGCGCTCGCGCGGCACCGTGCGGCTGAACAGTGCCGATCCCGCCGACCGCCCGCTGATCGATCCGAACTATTGGTCCGATCCCTATGACCGCGACATGTCGATCAAGGGGCTGAGGCTGGCGCGCGAGATCATGCGGCAGAAGGCGCTGCAGCCCTATGTACTGCGCGAGGTACTGCCGGGACCCGACCTGCAGAGCGGCGACGAGTTGTTCGACTACGCTTGCCGCAGTTCCAAGACCGACCATCACCCGGTCGGCACCTGCCGCACGGGCCACGATGCAATGAGCGTGGTAACGCCAGATCTCAGGCTGCGCGGTATCGAGGGCCTGCGCGTCTGCGACGCCTCGGTGATGCCGCGCATCCCCTCCTCCAACACCAATGCCCCGACGATCATGGTTGGCGAAAAAGGCGCCGATCTGATCCTTGGCCGCGAGCCGTTGCCGCCGGCGGTGGTTTCCACCAACCGAGCGGCATGAGGGACAAAAGAATGATCAGGCACTGTGTCTTCGTCAGATTTCGCAACGATGTCGCCGACGCCGAGCGCGCGGCAATCCATGCCGATCTCGAAGCGTTGCGGGCGGTGATCGACGGCATGGGCAAGGTCGAATTCAGCGCCAATACCAGCCCGGAACCCTTCGCCCGCGGCTTCACGCACGGCTTCACCATCGACTTTCGCGACGCTGCGGCACGCGATGCCTATCTGGAGCATGAAGCGCATCAGCGAGCCGGCGCAAAACTGGTCGCGGCGCTCGAAGGTGGCACCGACGGGCTGATGGTGTTTGACCTGGAGATCGCGTGACTATCCCATTCTCAGCGCAACGACGCCGGCAACGATGCTAAGCACCGCGGCACCTCGCCATGCCGTCATCTTCTCGCCGAGCGCGAACACCGAGATCATCATGGCGAACAGGATCGATGTTTCGCGCAGCGACGCCACCGAGGCGATCGGCGCCTTGGTCATCGCCCACATCACGATCCAGTAGGCGCCGCCGCTGAGCACGCCGGTATAGGTTCCGGCCTTCCAGTCGCGCGCCAGCACCGGCAGCGCCTGTGGGCCGCGAAAGACGACGCATAGCACCAGCGCCCACAGCGCATCGCAGACGAACAGCCAGGCGGCATAACTCGACGCGGTGGCGGCCAGCCGCGCGCCGCTGCCGTCCGACAGCGTGTAGCTGGCGATGAAGATCGATGTGCCCAACGCGAAACCGACGGCGCGCAGGTTCAATTTCTCCAGATGCGCGCCGCCGCGAAACGACAGCACCAGCGTGCCCGCCGACAACAAGAGGATGCCGAGAATGGCGAGCGGCGCCGGCATCTCGGCAACCACCACAACGCCCCCCAAAGCGGCCAGCAATGGCGCGGTGCCGCGCGCCAGCGGATAGGTCTGGGCGAAATCGCCGGCCTTGTAGGCGCCGATCAGGAACGTCCTGTAGCCCATGTGGAAGACAACCGAGGCGAGGATGTATGGCCACACTTCCGGCTTCGGCACCTCGACGAAAGGCAACGTCACCAGCGCAGCGGCACCCATGCCGAGCGTCATCAGTGTGATCGACAGGAAACGGTCGAGGTGGACCTTGACCAGCGCGTTCCAGATCGCATGCATGGAAGCGGCGGCGAGCACCGCGAAAAAGACAAACAGGCTCATCGGCGGTTCATCCGCCGCCCGTCCCGATGACGATCGGCGTCTCCAGGTCGATATCGACCCAGAGCGGAAAATGGTCGGAAGCGATTTGGCCGATATCGGCGCTGACCGAGCGCACGCGCCCGGCAAACATGCCGCCGACGAAGCAATGGTCGAGCCGGCGCTTTGCCAGCCTGCCATCGATAGTCTTCACATGGGTGTGGAAATCCGCTGTCGGTTCCATTGCGACGGCGGCGACATCGACAAAACCGTCGAGATAGGCGGCACCGCGATGATAGGGCGCGCTGCCGACAATGCGCCGGTACTCGGCGCTATCCGGCTCCATGTTGAAGTCGCCCAACCAGATCGCCGCTACGGGGTTTTCTGGCTCCTGTTCGCCATTGCTCCAGTTGCGCGCCGGCTCGTCGTCGGCGCCGCTCCATGGGCCGCCCTCGGACGGCGCGCGGCGATGCTCGGCGAGCAAATAGTCGATCTGCTCCAGCCGCTCCTCGACCGCGATATGCGCCAGATGCAACGACAGCACCCGCACCGGACCGGCAGGGGTGCGGATCATGCATTCGAGTGCGGCATTGCGGGTGTTGAGCGGCCGCAGCGTGCGCCTGAGCGGCAGCGTATGCAGCCGCGACCAGACGATCGGAAGCTTCGACAGAACCATGGTGCCGAATTGCCGCCGCCGGTTGACGATGCGGCCTTCACGCCGGTGGCTGGCATCCATGTCGAAGGCCGGCCCGTAGACCCAATGATAGGCGGGCAGAAATTGCGAAAGAAGTTCCGGCTGGTCGTCCTCGTTGCTGCGCAACCAGTGCCGTTCCACCTCCTGCAAGGCGACGATGTTGGCGCCGGCCACGACCTTGGCACAACGCGCCAGGTCGTAGCGGCCATCGCTGCCGAAGCCGTACTGGATGTTATAGCTGACCAGCTTCATTGCTTATCCGGCTCAGTTTCCTGCTGGCAGTAGCCGTTCGCTGACAGCCTTGCAATGTGCAGCCGGGCGGAGGGAGCTTGGGCCAGATGCTAAGTGGTCAGCGGCTGGAACCGACCGGGCGGGGATGCTGCCAGTTCCGACCAGTCGATTTCTTCCTCAAGGCGGTGGTAGGCTTCGTCGCCGATCGTTCCGTCGATGCGCAAACGCTCCAGTGCATCGCGCTGGCTCTTGATGGCGTAAAGACGCAATCTGTCATACTCGGTCGCCGCCTGGGCATCCTCCGGGTTTTCGGCGATGGCGCGCTGGGCGGCATATTGCTCTCGCACCGCCCCGGCCGCGCTCGATGTCTTGCCGCTGAGCACGTCCAGCGCCGCCTGCATGATGGCGACGCGCGCCTGCGCCACCTCCCGGTCGACCGTCCGGTCGAGGTCGAGATTGAGCAGAAGCAGCAACGGTTTCAGGCTGACGCCTTGCAGCACCAATGTGCCGAGCACGACCGTGAAAGCGGCGAGCACGATAGGATCACGGCCCGGAAAGTCGGCCGGCAAGGCGAAGGCGGCCGCAAGCGTCACCAGGCCGCGCATGCCGCACCAGCCGATAAGCACGCCGCCGCGAAATGTCGGCGCGTCTTTTTGCCTGTCCTCGTCGCCCAGACGTGCCAGCGCTCTGAGGACCGCGCCGCAGCCCAGAACCCAGACGAGCCGTGATACGATGACGACGGCCAGCACAGCCAGGGCAAAGACGAACGCCTCGCTTTGTCCTTGCTCAGCAAGTCGCCCGACGATGGACCGCGCTTGCAGGCCCATCAGAACGAAGGCCAGCACGTTGAGCACGAACACCGCCGTCTCCCAGACAGAGTAGGAGCTGACACGATTCCTTGCCGGCATGCGGCGCGGCGATGTACGTGCGATCGTCATGGCATAGACGACGATCGTGATGATGGCGGAAAGCCCTATCCTGTCGGCCAGGATCCAGACGCCGAAGGTCGAGGCGAATTGCACTACGGTGCCGCTCGCCGGGTCGTCGATGCGGCCGAGTATGGCGAGAGACAACCGGCCGAGCACATAGCCTGCGGCAAGGCTGCCGACCGTCGACAGCAGGATCATTGGAACGGCACTGCTCAACAGGATGGAGCCGGCGGCTGCGGAAACCGACATCCTGTAGATCAACAGCGCCGTGGCGTCGTTGAGCAGGCTCTCGCCTTCCAGGATGGCGGTGATGCGGTGCGGCACCTTGAACTGTCCGAGCACGGCCGCCGCCGCCACCGCATCGGGCGGCGCTACGATCGCGCCGAGCGCTATGGCGGCGGCGATGGGCAAGCCTGCCATCGTCCAGCCGACCAGCGCGACCGTCACGGTGGTGAAGATGACGGCGCCAAGCGCCAGCAGGATGAGCGAAACCTTGTAGCGGTTGAGATCGCGCAGCGACGTGTCATAGGCCGCGTCGAGCAGAACCGGCGCGATGAACAGAGCGAGCGCCAGCCCCGGGTCGATCTCGATGGTCGGGGCAAACGGCAGGAAGGCGATGCCGGCGCCGGCCAGCGCCAGCAATGACGGATAGGGAATCTGCAGACGCCGCGACAGCGCAGTCAGGGCGACCGCGATGAGAAGCAGGACAAGGGTGAGTTCAAAAAGCGCCATGCCTTATCGTAGCGGTGAAGCCGGGCGATTGGCACTGCAAAAACGACGACGGCTTTGGCTGCTGGTGAATGGTGAATGGTGAATGGTGAATGGCTGCGTGCAGAGGAATTTCGGCGCGTAAAGCGCATTCTTACTATTCACTGTTCACTATTCACTCTTCTCCTAATGCAGCACCAGCATGTCGCCCGACGAGAACGAAATCTCGGCCTTTTCGCCGACGGCCGGCGGCGGTGTGGCCGGACTGTTGAACGTGTCGAGCGAGACCGTGCTGCCGCCGATGCCGACGCGAACCCGGATGACCGAGCCGAGGAAATGCACCTCGGCGATTTCGCCCCAAAGGCTGGAATCGCGACCGGGGTGTCGGCCGAGCGAGATCGCCTCGGGCCGCAACGCCAGCGACAGCGTGTCGCCGGATTTCGAGCCGTTGAGCTTGCCCTTGAGCGAGACCTCTTGCGAGTTGACGCGCACCTTGCCCGAAGCGGCGTCGGTGACCGTGCCTTCGAGCACGTTCAGCGTGCCGACAAAATTGGCGACGAATTTGGTTGCCGGCCGGTTGTAGATCTCGAACGGCGTGCCGACCTGCTCGGCCTTGCCGCCATACATGACGGCGATGCGGTCGGAGATCGACAGCGCCTCTTCCTGGTCGTGGGTGACGAAGATGGTGGTGATGCCGAGCTTCTTCTGGATCGAGCGGATTTCCTCGCGCAGCGACACGCGCACCTTGGCATCGAGCGCCGACAGCGGCTCGTCGAGCAGCAGCAGTTTCGGCTTGGGCGCAATCGCCCGCGCCAGCGCGATGCGCTGCTGCTGGCCGCCGGACAGTTGGTAGGGATAGCGGTCGCCCATCTGCGGCAGCTTGATGATGTCGAGCATCTCGGCAACGCGCCTGTCGGCATCGGCCTTCGGCATACCGGCGACCTTCAGCCCGAAGCCGATATTCTGCGCCACGGTGAGGTTCGGAAACAGCGCATAGGCCTGGAACACCATGCCGATATTGCGCTGGTTGGGCTTGAGCCGGGTGACGTCCTTGCCGGCCACGACGATCTTGCCGGCGCTTGGCTCCTCGAAACCGGCGACCATGCGCAGCACCGTCGTCTTGCCGCAGCCCGACGGGCCAAGGAAGGAGACGAATTCGCCCGGCTCGACGTCGAGGTTGAAATCCTGCACCACAATGGCGGCGCCGAAGGATTTCTGCACATGCTGGATTGAGAGGAATGGCTCGGTCATGGCTTTTTCCTTCGGGTCAGTTCGGACGGTTCGCCGATCGCGGCGCGAAGCGCGACAGGATCTGGATCAGCGACATGCAGCCCCAGGTGATGGCGAAGGCGATGATGGCAAGCGCCGCCGGCTCGTAGGCGCGGTTGGCGCCGACGTTCTGCAGATAGGGTCCGAAAGCAGGCCGGTTGAGCAGGCTGGCCATGGTAAATTCACCGATGACGATGGCGAAGGTCAGGAAGGCGCCTGACAGCACCGCGATCAGCACATTGGGCAGGATGACCCGGGTGATGATCGTGCCCCAGCCGGCGCCGAGGATCTGCGCCGCTTCGGTCAGTGTCCGCACGTCGATGGTGCGAAGCCCGGTGTCGACGGCACGATACATATAGGGCAGCGCCAGTGTCGCATAACCGATGACCAGCAAGGCATTGGCTCCTGTCTCGCTGGCCAGGAACGGCAGCGGTGAGTTCGACCCGTACATTCTGATGTAGCCGAAGACGATAACGATGGCCGGAATGACCAGCGGCAGCAGCGTGATGAACTCGACGACGGGCCTGATCTGCGGCAGCCGCAGACGAATCCAGTACGCCGCCGGCACCACCACCAGCACGCCAAGGACGATGGTGAAGATGGCTGCGACCACCGAATAGATGAAGGTCGCCTGGAAGCGGGGATCGCCGAGCACGACCTGATAGGCATCGAAGGAATACGCGCCGCGCCGCATGCGCATGGAGAATTCCACGGTCGCGATCAGCGGAATGAAGAAATAGGCCGCGCCCAGCGCGAAGACGATCCAGGCCCAGAATCTGCCGGACTTCATTTGAGCCACCTCTCAGAGCGCGTCCGGAACCAGATGTAGAAGACATTGGCCAGCCCAGTGATGACGATCATGCCGAAGGCGATGGCGTAGCCGAGATGGGCATTGTGCAGCACGTCACCGCGGATCTGTGCGTAGAGCAGGATAGGGACGATGTTAAGCGAGGAGCCGGTCAGAGCGTAAGCGGTGGCGATGGCACCGAAGGCGTTGGCGAACAAGAGGATGACGGTGCCGAGGAAACTTGGCCAGATCACCGGAATGACGACCATGCGCCAGAACTGCGCCTGGGTCGCGCCAAGCGTTGCCGCCGCTTCGCCCCATTCCTTCTTCAGCCCATCGATCGCCGGCACGATGATCACCACCATCAGCGGGATCTGGAAATAGACATAGGTCAGCGTCAGGCCCCAGAACGACAGGATGTTGAAACCATGGGCATAAATGTTGAAGCCGACCAAGACGTTGAGCAGCACCGTGGCGAGCCCGAGCCGGCCGAGCGTCGCGAGAAAGGCAAAGGCCAGCGGCACGCCGGCAAAATTGGAGGCCACACCGGAAAAGGTCAGTGTCGCCGAGCGTATCCACTCCGGCAGCCCGCCGCGCACGATGGCGATGGCAATGGCAAGTCCCGCGAAAGCACCGATCAGCGACGAGGCGAGGCTGACCTTGATTGAGATCCAGTAGGCGGCAACGATCGACGGCTGCGCCAAGGCCGCTATGTTTTCGAAAGTGAATTCGCCGGCATCGTTCCGGAATGCGCCCAGCATCAGATAGAGCGTCGGCAGGATCAGGAACATGATGGCGAAGATGAAGAAAGGCGCAACGCCAAGCCATTGCGTCGGCAGCCTCATGCTGCGGGCGTCGGCAGGAGGCGCGGTCTTCCCGGCAACAGCGTGATCGGACAACGAGATATCGGTCATGCGCCGGCTACCGTCCTGGAGGTATGCCGGGCGGCCATCTAAGCCGCCCGGCTGATCTCAAGTCTTACTTGACGTTGGCGCCGACGACGGCATCCCAGTTCTTGGTGATGGCTTCCTTGGCCTTGCCCTGCTCGTCGAGCGTCGGGAACACCGCGGCTGCATAGGACTCGGCCGGCGGCAGCTTGGCCATCACGTCAGCCGGGAGCTTGCCATTCTTGGCGAGGTCGTTGAAGCGGATCGGGTGACAATAGCCCTTCAGCCAGCCGATCTGGCCTTCGTCGGAATAGAGATATTCCAGCCACAGCTTGGCAGCATTCGGGTGCGGCGCATAGGCGCTGATCGCCTGAACATAGACGCCGGCGACGACACCGGTCTTCGGCACGACGACGTCGACCGGCGGATTGCCCTTCAGCGTATCACGGCCGGCAAGCGCGTTATAATCCCAGGTCACCAGGATTGGCGTCTGGCCTTGAGCAAGCGTCGCGGGCTTGCCGATGACCGGCACGAAATTGCCGGCGGCGTTGAGCTTCTTGAAGAAGTCGAGACCAGCCGTGCCGGCGGCTTCGCCGGCAGCCGCACCGCCGGAAAGGCCGGCGGCATAGACTGCCTGGATGGCCTGGTTCGAAGCACGCGGGTCGCCGGCGAGCGCCACGGTATTGGCGAATTCCGGCTTCAGCAGATCGGCCCAGTCGGCCGGCGCTTCCTTGACTAGGTCCTTGTTCACCAGAAACGAAAGCACGCCGTAGTAGTCGCCGGTCCAAAAGCCTTCGGCATCCTTGGCGCTGTCCGGGATCGAGTCCCAGGTTGATACTTTATAAGCCTGGATCAGGCCATCCTTCTTGGCGGTCGGGCCGAAGCTCAGGCCGACGTCGATGACGTCGGGCGCTTGCGGGCCCTTGTTGTCCTTGTTGGCCTTGATCGCCTCGACCTCGTCGCCGGAGCCGGCATCGGGGTTGAGCTCGTTGACGGTGATCCCCGGATATTTTGCCTTGAAGCCGTCGATGACCGCGCCGTAGCCGCACCAGTCATGCGGCAGCGCGATGGTGGTGAGCTGGCCTTCAGCCTTGGCTGCGGCGACCAGTTCATCCATGGACTGGGCCGACGAGATGGCAGAGGTCGCCATCAGGGCGACGGCCGAAAGGGAAAGCAGTTTTCCCGTGAATTTGAACATGTGTTCTCTCCGTTGAACTGACGCCGTTGGACGCCTGCGATGCGGTATCGTTTTCGTGTGACAGCCAGATGAAAGCTTTGTGAAAGCGACGCCCCGCAGTATGAAAAAGTAAACTCTTTTTAACCGGCTGTAGCAATCGCTTCGCGATTCTTTTTCCGGCTAACTAGTTTCGATCTTGCCTTTCATCTTTCCCCCTTTCCTTTGCCTCTTTTCTCAAGTCTATTCCCGATACGAAAATTGTCTCAGACGGTGCCGGCGATGGCGTTTTCGAGCAGCGCCAGCGCCGCCTTCTTGGTCAGCTTGACCGGGTTGCCGCCGGCGGTCGGGTCGACCACCGCCATGTCGGCAATCAGGCCCTTGCGCTCTTTGTCCATGTCGAGGCCCTTGATCAGGCCGGGCAGCGCGTGCGGCACCTTGAGCTCCTTGCGCAGCTTGACAACAGCCTTGGCAAAACCGTCGAAGCCGCCCTTGATGCCGCAATAGGCGGCAAGCCGGGCGATGCGCGGCTCGATCGCCTCGCGGTTGAAGGCCAGCACGTAGGGCATGAACACGGCGTTGGTCATGCCATGGTGGGTGTCGTAGAGCGCGCCGATCGGATGCGACAGCGAATGAATCGCTCCAAGCCCTTTCTGGAAGGCGGCCGCTCCCATGGCAGCGGCGCTCATCATGTTGGCGCGGGCGACCAGATCCTTGCCGTTGGCATAGGCTTTCGGCAGGTTTTCGAAGACCAGCCTTATGCCTTCCACGGCGATGCCGTCGGCCATCGGGTGATAGCCCGGCGCGCAATAGGCTTCGAGGCAATGGGCAAGCGCATCCATGCCGGTGCCGGCGGTGATGAAGCCCGGCATGCCGACCGACAGCTCCGGATCGGCAATGACGATCGCCGGCAAAAGCTTTGGATGGAAGATGACCTTCTTGGTATGGGTCGCTTCATTGGTGATGACGCCGGCGCGGCCGACTTCCGAGCCGGTGCCGGCCGTGGTCGGCACGGCGATGATCGGCGCGATCGCATCGGCATCGGCGCGCGTCCACCAATCGCCGACGTCCTCGAAATCCCAGACCGGCCGTGTCTGCCCGGCCTGGAAGGCGATGAGCTTGCCGAGATCGAGCGCCGAGCCGCCGCCAAAGGCAATGACGCCGTCATGCTTGCCCTTCTTGAACACGGCAATGCCGGCGGTCAGGTTGGAATCCACCGGGTTCGGCTTGACCTCGGAAAATACGCCATACGGCACCTTGGCGTCGTCGAGGATCTTCAGCGTCGAGGCCACCACCGGCAGCCTGGCCAGTCCCGGATCGGTGACGAACAGCGGCCGCTTGATGCCGGTCGCCGCCAGCACCTCCGGCAGCTCCTTGATGCGTCCGGCGCCGAAGCGGACGGTCGTCGGGTAATTCCATTTGGAAACGAGTTTTGTCATTTCGACCTTCTTGACTGCTTTCGTGCTCTCGGATGTCATTAGTTCACAAAGGTGTTGGCCACACGTTCCGACCGCATCATGTACGGAACCCAGATGACTGCGGCCCATATCGAGCGCGAAATTCCGCCCACGGTGTCTGCGTCGTACGCATCGGGCAACTCTGGAACGACGGTGGGAAAAGCCAGATGCACAGCCCATGGATCGAGACCGGCATATACCGGCATCGCCAATGCCCAAATCATGTACCAGCCGGGGAATATCTGCCAGCGCTTGAACATGAAGAACAATAACAGGGCCGGGGCCGTAAGGTTTAGTATGCCGGATATCACCAATTCGGCAAGAATCAGCACACCTTGGGACAAACTGTAGGCCTGCCAGTTCTGTAACATGCCGAGATAGTCGGAATTGTGCAGTTGTACCAACCCCAGTATCGGCGTGAGCATCAACCCGAGCATCGGCAGGACAAGCCACCCGCCGATACCCTCGGGACCCTCACGATCTGGCAGCGCCGATTGTTGTGTATCCGCCATTACTCCCCCTCAACAGCGATCGCATGCCTGTCGATCGCCACCTTAGATCACCTCGCGCAGATGGTATGATTTCGGCCTGGTCAGATTGTCGTAGCCGATGGCCGACAGTGCCGCGCCCTTGCCGGTGTCCTTGACGCCGGTCCAGACCAGCGCCGGGTCGAGATAGTCGCAGCGGTTCATGAACACGGTGCCGGTCTCGACACGATCGCCGATCGCCGCCGCATGCTCAATGTCGTGCGTCCAGATCGAGGCCGTCAGCCCATAGGGGCTGTCGTTCATCAGCGCGATCGCCTCCTCGTCGTTGCGCACCTTCATGATGCCGACGATCGGGCCAAAGCTTTCCTCGCGCATGACGCTCATCTGGTGGTCGACCTGGGTCAGCACTTCCGGCGCCAGATAGGGCGAACCTTGCCTGTCGTTGGCCACCTTCATATCGATGTGCGCCCTGGCGCCCTTGCGCAACGCCTCGGCCTTCTGCTCGCGGATCAGGTCGGCGAAGCGCGCCTGCGCCATCGGCCCCATGGTGGTCGCCTGGTCGAGCGGATTGCCGACGACGTAGTTCCTGGTCTCGGCAATGAAGCCCTCGACGAATTCATCGTAGACCGTCTCATGCACATAGACGCGCTCGATGCCGCAGCAGCACTGGCCGGAATTGTAGAAAGCGCCGTCGACCAGATTGGCAACGGCATGGTCCATCTTTGCGTCCGGCAGCACATAGGCCGGATCCTTGCCGCCGAGTTCGAGGCCGAGCGTCATGAAGGTGCCCGCCGCCGCCTTCTCGATGGCGCGGCCGCCGGCGACCGAGCCGGTGAAGTTGACATGGTCGATCTTGCCGGAGCCGAGCAGCCTTTCGGTCTGCGCGTGGTTCAGGACGAGGTTCTGGAACAGGCCCTTGGGCAGGCCTGCTCTGTCGAACGCCTGCTGAAAACGTTCGCCGACCAACAATGTCTGTGCCGCATGCTTGAGGATGACAGCGCTGCCCGCCATCAGCGCCGGCACGATGGTGTTGACGGCAGTGAGATAGGGATAGTTCCACGGCGCGATCACCATGACCACGCCGAGCGGAACCTTCTTCACATAGCGGCGAAAGCCGTCCTTCGGATTGGAGGCCATGACCGGCTTCAGGGCCGCCTCGGCGATCTCGACCATGTAGCTGACGCGTTCCCTGACGCCGCCGAACTCGCCGCCATAGCGCACCGGCCGGCCCATCTGCCAGGCGATCTCCGGCACGATCTCGTCGGTCATGGCGACCAGCGCTTCCAGCATGGCAAGCATGTATTTGCCGCGCTCGATGACCGGCGTCTCAGCCCACTTCTCCTGCGCCGCCTTGGCACGTTCGACCGCGGCACCGATCGCCTGGTCGGTGGCAAGAGGCCGTTCGGCATAGATCGAACCGTCGACGGGGGATTTTATCTTGACCGTTTCGGTCATGCCTTGGGTCCTCGCATTCTACAATAATGTCGTTGGTTAGCGCCGCCCCTCATCCGCCTGCCGGCACCTTTTCCCGTATACTGACGGGGAGAAGGGACAAGCTCAGCGCCGGGCCCCCTCTCCCCCGTTCTTCACGGGAGAGGCTGAGGGTGAGGAGCGGCGCCAACGTTGCCAGATTATTCAATACCGCTCGAACCCCCTGTGCAGTTCCCAGTCCGTAATCCGGCGGTCGTACTCGAACTGTTCCCAGTGTGCCGTGTGGACGTAATGTTCCAGCACATCGTCGCCGAGCGCCTGCCTCAGCATTTTCGATTCCGCCAGCGTCGCGGTGGCGTCGCGCAATGTCTTTGGAATTTCAGGCAGCTGCGAGGCCTGGTAGGCATCACCGACGAAGGGCTTCTGCAGCTCAAGCTTTTCATCGATGCCGGCAAGCCCGGCCGCGATCAGCGCGGCGAAAGCCAGATAGGGGTTCAAATCGGCGCCGCCGATGCGGCATTCCATGCGGATGCCTTTGGTGCCCTCGCCGCAAAGACGGAAGCCGGCGGTGCGGTTGTCCTCGCTCCACATGATCTTGGTCGGCGCAAACGTGCCGGCCTGGAAGCGCTTGTAGGAATTGATGTAGGGCGCCAGGAACCAGGTGAATTCCTTGGCATATTTGAGCTGGCCGGCCGCCCATTGCTGGCCGAGTGTCGACAGCGTCCACTCGGCATTTTTGTCGTAGAACAACGGCGTCTTGCCGTCGGCGCTCCACAGCGAATTATGGATGTGGCTGGAATTGCCGGCGAGCCCGTAATTGTACTTGGCCATGAACGAGATCGCCTTGCCTTCGGACTCGGCGATTTCCTTGGCGCCGTTCTTCAGGATGACGTGGCGGTCGGCCATGTCGAGCGCCTCGGCGTAGCGGACATTGATCTCTTCCTGGCCTGGCCCCCACTCGCCCTTCGAATTCTCGATCGGGATGCCGGCCGCCTCCATCTCGTTGCGCAGCCGGCGCATGACGCCTTCTTCCTTGGTGGTGATGCCGATCTGGTAGTCGCCGATGTAGGGCGATGCCGTCTCGAGGCCCTGCCAGTGCTTCTTGCGGGCGGAATCGTAGGTTTCGCTGAACAGATAGAATTCGAGCTCGGAAGCGAAATAGCCGATATAGCCGCGATCCTGCAGCCGCTTGACCTGCTTCTTCAGCATGGCGCGCGGCGAATGCGCCAGGTCGTCATGGGTATGGTGGTCGAGCACGTCGCAGATCACCAGCGCCGTCTTCTCCAGCCACGGAACGAGCCGCAGCGTCGCAAGGTCCGGCTTCATGACGAAATCGCCATAACCCTTCGACCAGCTCGCCGCCTTGTAGCCGGGCACCGGTTCCATATCGATGTCTGCCGCCAAGAGATAGTTACAGCCATGCGTCTCGTCATGCGCGGAATCGACGAAATAACGGGCCAGGAAACGCTTTCCCGCGAGCCGCCCCTGCATATCGACGATGCAGGCCAGCACCGTGTCGACCTCGCCGCTGGAGACCGCTTGCTTCAACTGATCGAACGAGAAATTTCCGGCCATTCCTTTGGCACTCCAGCGCTTGTCGTTTCGGGCTTGTCACTTTGAAAAGGAAACGAAAACCACGGCCGGCGCGAATGCCGGCCATGGTCATGAGAGGGGGTCAGGCGCCGGCTTCGCCTATGGCTAGCTCGGCTGCCTTGATCGCCGCCTGACGCTTTGCGATCTGGTCGCCGATGGGCGGACCCTGGAAGCGGCGGTTCTCGAAACCGAACCAAAGCACCGCGGTCAGCACAATGAAGCCCAAGGTGATATAGAGCACTTTGTCGTTCGGCGGCTGGATGGCGATGTAGAAGATGATCGCCATGCCGATGACCGACAGGATGCAAAACAGCTTGAACAGGCCGGCGCCGAGGTTCCATGGGCCGGGGTTCGGCCATTTTTCCGTTCCGAAAGCCATCATGCCGAGCACGATCGGAATGATGAAGGACAGAAACAGGAACACCAATGTCGAATTGACGACGATGGTATAGATGTTCGTGCCGCCGACCGAGATGAACTGGGCAAGAAAGACATAGATTACCTCGAGCACAGCAGCCGTCCAAATCGCATTGACCGGCGTGCGCCAGGTCGGGCTGACCTTGGCTAGCGAGGCCGAGCCGACCGGCATGCCGCCGTCACGCGAGAAGGCGAAAAGCATGCGCGAGGCAGAGGTGACCGTTGCCAGACCGCAGAGGAACTGCGCGATCAGGATGCCCAGATAGAGCAGTGTCTTCAGCCACGCCGGCAAGATCGCGTCCATCGTGGCGAAGAACACGCTCCAGCCCTGCTTGGCGCCGGCCGCCAGATCCGGAATCGCCAGTACGATCGCGCACAGCATCACCCAGCCGATCAGCGACGACCAGACTACGGACGAAACGATTGCCCGCGGAACCGAGTGCGCCGCCCTCAACGTTTCTTCCGAAGTATGCGCCGACGCGTCATAGCCAGTGATGGTGTAAACCGGCAGCAGCAGGCAGAGCAGGAAGAGATACGTCATGGAATCGGACTGCGGGAAAACACCGCCGCCCGCGTCGCCCGAATAGTTCGTGAACGTCCACAGCCGCGTGATGTCGATCGCTGGAGCAAACATCAGGCAGGCGACGATCAGCACGGCTGTCGTTGCCAGGATCAGGAAGCCGGAGGCGTCCGTCAACATAGCCGTCAATTTGATGCCGAAATGATTGAGCAGCGCCTGCAACACGGTGATGAAGGCGACAAACCCGACGATCTCACCAGGCGTGCCAGTCATGCCGAAGGCTCCGCCGAAAGTGCCGACGAAGAAGAAAGCAGTACCGATGTTGATGGCGCCGAGCACGGTGATCAGGCCGAGCAGATTGAGCCATGCGGTGAGCCAGCCAGTGAAACGGTTCCCTAGGATGGATGCCCAGTGATAGAGGCCGCCGGCGGTCGGAAATGCAGAGGCGATCTGGGCCATGGCGAGCGCGAAAAATCCCGAAACCATGCACCCGACGATCCAGCCGATGCCAGCGCCGGCGCCACCGATGGACGACGTCGCTTGCGCGAAGGAATTGATGCCGCCTGAGAGGATGCAGATGATCGAGAACGAGATCGCGAAATTCGAGAAGCGGCTCATGCTTCGCGACAGTTCCTGAGCATAGCCCATTCCGTGGAGAACTTTCAGGTCCTCCTTCTTGTCAACTTCGCTGTAACCCGGTGCTACCATTTTAAAGTCCCCTTTTGGTTTCTTAGCTGGCCGATTGAACTGACTTTCCGACTGCGCTTGGTCTGGAGTCCTTGGCCGCTTCGGGCTCCAGATTGAGAAAAATACCGGTGAGCAGATCCGCCCATTTCCGCTGCCCGGCCGCGCCGGCGATCTCGTCGTTGCGGATTTCAATCATTGCGCAGGGCAGCCCGCGCGAGCGCGCATGGCGTTCCAGCGTGAAATAGACCCGGTCGGCCGGCGAATAGGGTTCGTTGACGCCGACGCTGACGCCGGCAAGCCGCTTCAGTGTCGCGATCAGCGGCGCCGCCAGCCGGCGATCCTCGTCGTGGATGATGCCGATGTGCCAGGGCCGGCTTTTGCCTTTGTAGAGCGGCGTGAAGGAATGGATCGAGACCAGCCTGGTCTCCCGCCCGGCCGCCAGGCGCTCGTCGATGACCGTTGCGATCCGCTCGTGAAACGGTCGCCACGCCAGCGCGATGCGCGCCTCCCGCTGGTCGGCCGAAAGTCCCTGGTTGGCCGGGACCACGGTTTTTTCGCTGGCGCTGACCGTCACTATCAGGTCCGGCGCGTCGAGCGGGCGGTTGCAGTCGATGACGAGCCGCGAGATGCAGGTCTCGACCAGCGTCGCATCGAGCGCCTCGGCCATGCGGCGCGCCACCGGCAAGGCGCCGGGATCCCAGGCGATGTGGCGGGAAAGTTCCTCGGCGGCAAGGCCGAGCGTTCCGAATTCCGGTGGAAGGAAATTGGAGGCGTGGTCGCAGGTCAGCACGAAAGGGCTTGATCCGCCGGGGTTCGTCACCCTTACGGTTTCAGGCGATGCAAGGCTGGCGGGCCGTGCTGTCTCCATTGTCTGCTGTCCCCGGGGAGCGCTGTATCGTATGTTACGTATTTTGTCCTCATTGCGTCCCTGCGGATGATTTCATACAGTTTGGCCGGCTTTGTCAAACGTGATTTCGATAATGCGCTAACGGCACGGCCAGGGTGGGGAAAAAGCATGGTTTCGAGCATTGCCGAACTGATCTCCGACCGTATCGGCACCATGCCGGCCGGCGAGCGGCGCGCGGCGCAAGCGCTGATCGCCAGCTATCCGCTGATCGGGCTGAAGACAGTCGCCGAATTCTCGGCTACGGCCGGCGTATCATCGCCGACGATCCTGCGTTTCGTCGCCCGGCTCGGCTTCCAGAACTATCCGGAATTCCAGTCGGCGCTGCAAGACGAGCTGGCGGCGCAATTGCAGTCGCCGGCTTCGCGCACGCTCAATCCCCCCTCGCAGGGCAGCAGCGCCGTGTCGCCGATGCTGGAGGCGACCCTCGACAACATGCGCGAGACATTCCGGCATCTCTCGGACAAACAGCTTGCCGACATCGTCGCCAAGCTAGCCGACCGGCGCGGCAAGACATTCCTGATCGGCGGCCGCTTCACCGACCCGCTGGCGCGCTACATGGCCGCCCACCTCGCCATCATCCAGCCCAACGTTTTTCACCTCGGCGGGCAGGAAAGCGTCTGGCGCGACCGACTGATCGACATGGGCAAGCGCGACGTGCTGGTGATCTTCGACATCAGGCGCTACCAGGACAGCTTGGTCCGTTTCGCCGAGACGGCCAACCAGCGCGGCGTGCAGATCGTGCTGTTTACCGACCAGTGGCTGTCGCCGATCGCCCGCTTCGCCCGCCATGTCATCGCCGGGCGCACCGCCGTGCCTTCGGCCTGGGACTCATCCGCCGCGCTTTTCGTCGTTGCCGAAGCCCTGATCGGCGCGGTCACAAGGCAGCTCGAAGCCGACGGCGCCAAACGCATCCGCGAACTGGAAAGCCTGCGGTAGAGCTCCTCCGGAAAGGCACGCCTTTCGCTTCGGTCTAGTCCACTAGAAAACTGATCATCTGCAGGATCAGGATCAGCAAAAGGACGCCAAAGACAGTCGCAACCACCGCTGCCAGCAGGACGGTGCGTTGTTTCTTACCCATGGCTTTCCCCCCGACAGCATAGTCCCCGTCCACGACTGCGAATATCAGTCCCGCCCCACTGCTCGGCCACCTCCCAACTCCTCAAGACCCGCCTGCGGCTTGGGCGGAGGAGTAATGACGACTGGTTCACGTGCGAAATGAACCGCTTACCAAGGTGCTCGCTAACGGGCACGGCCGCATCATTCATCCGACCCATGTCACGGCCGAATGACCACCTTGCATTTCGGGCTTAACCATTCAGCCACTGAGCGTGCCCCACCCCAGCTACTTTACCCATGGCAAGCATGATCGAAGTTCGGCTAGCCTTGTCGACGTGAAGCCGCTTCCTTGAACCAAAGCGCGGTGAACTGCACAGAGGGTACGATGAGCTATCTGGACGAGCTGTTCTCAGTCGCCGGCAAGACGGCGCTGGTCACCGGCGCCGCGACCGGCATCGGCCGCATGGCGGCGACCGCTCTGGTCATGGCCGGCGCCTCGGTGATGATCGCCTCGCGCAAGAGCGAGGATTGCGTCAGGGTAGCGGGCGAGTTGAACGGCCTTGGCGCACCCGGCCGGGCGGAAGGTTTTGCCGGCGACGTCTCCAGCGAGGCCGGCATTGCGGCGCTTGTGGCCGAGGTCAGGGCGCGGACCGAGCGGCTGCATATCCTGGTCAACAATGCCGGCATCTCCTGGGGCGCGCCGCTGGAAAGCTTTCCCTACCATGCCTGGGCCAAGGTGTTCGGCGTCAACGTCACCGCGGTCTTCCACCTGACGCGCGAATTGCTGCCTCTGCTCGAGGCCGCCGCCAGCGATGCCGACCCGGCCCGGGTGATCAATCTTGGATCGGTGATGGGCACGCAGCCTTTGGCCGAAGACGCTTACTCCTACTCGGCCTCGAAGGCCGCGGTTCACCACCTGACGCGCATCCTGGCGATCGAGTTCGCCGCCCGCCGCATCACCGTCAACGCCTTTGCGCCTGGCCCTTTCCGGAGCCGGATGACGGCCTTCGCCACCGGCACCGAGGACCAAGCAAGACATATCGGCAACCACGTTCCGATCGGCCGCATCGGCGCACCGGATGACATTGCCGGCGCAACGCTCTATTTGTGCAGCCGGGCCGGCAGCTATGTCACCGGCGCCATCCTGCCGATCGATGGCGGGCAGTCGGTGCAACACGGGCTGACATTGTTCAAGGAATGAGACGCACGCCATCCGGCGAGTGAAATGCCGGGGGTGAAGATGGAGGACATCAGCGTGGAACCGATCAGTCTCGATGTGCTTCTGGCCAACGTCGGCAAGGAAGTCGGCGTGTCGCCATGGCGGGTCGTCACCCAGCGCATGATCGACCAGTTCGCCGATGCCACCGACGACCATCAGTTCATCCATTGCGATCCGGAACGTGCCAGCCGCGAAACGCCGTTCGGCGGCACCATCGCGCATGGCTTCCTGTCGCTTTCGCTGTTGTCGGCGATGACCTTCGAAACCATGCCGCCGCTGGAAAACAGCAAAATGGGCGTCAATCACGGCTTCGATTCGCTGCGCTTCCTGGCGCCGGTGAAGACCGGCTCGCGCATCCGCACCCGTTTCGTGCTGGCCGACGTCAAGGTCAGGCCGTCGGGGTGGGTGCAGACGGCGCACGACGTGACGATCGAGATCGAGGGCTCGAAAAAACCGGCGCTGACCGCGCGCTGGCTGACGCTGACGCTGATCGAACGCCAGCCGGAAGCGGTCTGACTCTCGTCGGGCGGAGAAGCCCGAATCTATCTGTGCCAAATCTATTTGGCTTCGGCCGCGACGTACTTCATGTGACGGCTGACCTGCAGCGCAATGTAGACGACCAGTGAACAACCGATTGGGAACACGATCTCGTTGAGGCCGGTTGCGATCGCCTGCGGCATTGCGAGAGCAGCGTCGTTCGTCGCGGCCGTCTCGATGGTCAGCACCGTGATGCCGCCGCCGAATACCGCGCCTATCAGGGCGCCTGCCAGCGCGAAATGGAGCGGACGCGGTTCTTCCTTCGATGCCAGCGACGCCAGTGCCCAGCCGAGCAGCCCGTATTCGATCGCCCGCAGCACACCGAGCGTCGTGAGCGACAGGATGGCCGGCTTTGCCGCCGCGTCCAGCGCGCTGACCATAACCTTTTGCGTCCCTTTGGCGATGCCCATCGCCAGTGGCGCCGAAATCGCACCGATCAGGCCACCGAGCGAGGCTCGCACCTTGGTGAGCGCCGTGCCGAGGCTGACGCCGGCGCAGACGAAGAACGACCAGGTCACGCCTTGCGCCAGTTCGATCAGAACCTGCGTCGTCGCCGGGTAGGCACCTGCCGCAAATCTGACGGTCAGAATGAGAGCTTCCATGGCGAAGCCGAGCGCGATCGCCAGCCATGCGACCATGACGACGCGCCTGAGCGCCATCCTGGCGCGATGAGAAAGCGGGTCCACGTCCGGCACGCCGGACGAAAGCTCAGTTCCGGTCATAACGGCCTCCCGAAACGAAATTTTTGCAGAGCCGCGAATTAGTCTTCGTCTGTAACAGTCCGATGTTGCCGGCTTTATTGCCTGGTTACATCGTTTTGTGAGGTCAAGCCTCTGCTTCACACCGCCCTTGCCCGACGCCGTACAGCGTATATATGCTGCATCCAGCATCAGTCATAAGGCAGTAGAAAGTTGCAGCTAAGCGTCCAGGAGCGCCGCGAAAAACAAAAGGCCGAACTGCGTTCCGAACTTGTCGACGCCGCGCACAAGCTTGTCCAGGAAGAAGGCTATGACGGCCTCACCATCCGCAAGCTCGCCAAGCGCGTCGGCTATGCGCCGATGTCGGTCTATTCCTATTTCGCCGACAAGCAGGACATCCTGTTCGCGCTGGCCGAGGACGCCTTCGAGACCCTGGCCAGGCGCATCGCAAATCATACGGCCGACGACCCGATCGAGGCGCTCAAGGCGGTGCTTGTCGAATACGCCGCCTTCGGGCTGGAAAATCCCAACGAGTACCGCACCGTCTTCATGACCGAAAAAGTCAAGCCGCCGACCGGCAAGACCTTTGCCGAGATGGAAGGCGGCAACCCGGCGATGAAAGTGCTGATCGAGAGGGTCGAAGCCTGCGTTGCCGCCGGCAGGCTCAAAGGCGATCCACGCGCCATCGCCACCATGCTGTGGGCGGTCGGCCACGGCGCCATCTCGCTGCTGATCACCTTCCCGTTCTACCCGTTCGGCGACCAGACGACGTTCATCACACGGATCGGCGACATCATGGTCGAAGCCATCGCCGCGCACGAGATTGCGCCGCTCACGCCGCCGGTCAACTGCTGAAGAGCGGCGCTCCTCCCGATCTGCAGGATCTTCTCCGAACGATCCGCGCTGCGGCGCCAAGCGTTCGGCAATTCTCCGTACGCGTACGATTTTGCTTGAACATCGGGAGTTCAGGGCGTATCTGTACGCAATACCGTACATGTACGAGAAATTCAATAGCTGAACCGGAGACCGACGATGAAGAAGGCAATCCTCACGCTCGCCGCCCTGCTGGCGCTCTCTGGCGCCGCATTTGCCGGCAGCAGTCAGACAGGCAAGCAAGAAGCGGCCTGCATCGACACCAAGGCTGATGTGAAGCTCGATTGCGCGCCGACCGGATCGCTTGAAAAGGCGGACGCCGCGGCCCACAAGGCCGGCAGCAAGGGCCCGAGGCTCGGCATCGGCATCGACCCGTGGATCGTGCCAAGCAGCTTCTGAGCCGACGGGCGACAACACGCGGTGATGCACCGAAAGGGCGGCAGGAATTTCCGGCCGCCCATCGTGCCGGCCTCAGCCCTGCTTTTTGTCACCCCGCGCAGATCACTTCTTGCGCTTCTGTCCCACCACGCTTTTGGGCTTGCCGGGTCTTGCAGGTGCGCCGGGAATGGCCGTTCCGGTGATCGACACCGGATCGCTGGCCGGGAATGTATCCTCGAGGCCTTCCTCGAGTTCCTCTTCGATATCCGTCCCAGTGCGCTGCTCGTCTTCGAAAGAGCGCACGGCCGGCGTCTTGACCGGCGACTTCGGCGCGGAGTTCGGCGGCATTTGCATTCTCCCTCGGCTCGCTGTCGCAGAACGGTCGGGCGCGGCGAGCATGCCTATGCTGCCGCGTCGCGCGCTGCCTCCGACAGAAAAGTAAAGACATAATCGGAAAAGGAACGCCAGCATTCGACGCGGAACGCGTCGGCCGCCGTGCGCAACAGCACGATTTCGACCTTGCCGAGAATGGTACGCGACGCCGCCCCGACCGGAAAGGCGTCGAGCGACAGATCCTGCGGGCAGCCGGCATTGATCGTCGCCGCGGCAGCCGGACCGGTAACCGATATGGCGACGTTGCGGTGAGAGATGCCTACCGCCGAATGCAGTACGGAAATGCTGGCGCAGTCGGCGCGCGGATCTTTTCCGTTCTCGTCGATGACCAGCCATTCGTCCGGCCCGAGCCACAAGGCCGTGCGTCCGGCCTTTGCCGCCGAGGTTTTCGGCCTTTGCGGCAGGACGACGCGGAGCGCCTTCGAAAGTGCCGCAATCGAGGCTTCCGGCGCGCGCAGCGATATGCGCTCGGCCGGCGGCAGCACGGCAAGTGTAACGCCGGCGGCGGAAAGCGACTGGCCGGCGAGAGCCGGACGGCGTTCGACTGAGGGTCCGGCGGCGTCGGTTTTCAAAGCGGCCTTAGCCATTGAGGCGCTCCCCCTTCTCGTCGAAGAACACCATGCCGGTGACCTCCACCTCGATCACCCCGTCCGGCATCGGCACATAGAGCCTCTCGCCCGTGCGATCGCGGCCGCCGGCGACCAGCCCCAGCGCGATCGAGCGGCCGCAATTTTGCGACCAATAGCTCGAGGTGACATGGCCAATCATCTTCATCGGGATTGCCTGCTTCGGGTCCGCAACGATCTGCGCGCCCTCCTCCAGCACCGCCTTGGGATCCCTCGTCTTCAGGCCGACAAGCTGCTTGCGGCCCTTGGCAACCAGATCCGGCCGCGCCATGCCGCGAATGCCGACGAAATCGGTCTTCTTCTTGCCGACGGCCCAGTCGAGCCCGGCATCGTTCGGCGTCACCGTCCCGTCGGTATCCTGGCCGACGATGATGTAGCCCTTTTCGGCGCGCAGCACATGCATCGACTCGGTGCCGTAGGCACAGGCTCCGTGCTTCTGGCCCTCGGCCCATAGCGCTTCCCAGACCGCCTCGCCATAATCGGCCGGCACGTTGACCTCGAAGCCGCGCTCACCGCTGAACGACATGCGAAACAGCCTTGTCGGCACGCCGCAGATCCGGCCTTCGCGCACCGACATATGCGGCAGCGCCTCATCCGACATGTCGATGCCCTCGACCAGCGGCGCAATGATGTCGCGAGACTTCGGTCCCTGCACGGCAATCACCGCCCACTGCTCGGTGATCGAGGTCAGCCAGACGTTGAGATGCGGGAACTCGGTCTGGAGATAGTCTTCCATATGGTTCATGACCCGCGGCGCGCCGCCGGTCGTCGTCGTCACATGGAAACGGTCGGGTGCAAGCCTGCCGACGACACCGTCGTCATAGATGAAGCCGTCCTCGCGCAGCATGATGCCGTACCGGCAGCGGCCGGGCTCGAGCTTCTCCCATGGATTGGTGTAGAGCAGTTCCATGAATTTGGCCGCATCCGGCCCGACCACCTCGATCTTGCCCAGCGTCGAGGCGTCAAACAGGCCGGCCGTCTTGCGCACCGTCACGCATTCGCGGTCGACGGCGGCATGTATGTCCTCGCCCGGCTTCGGGAAATACCAGGCGCGCTTCCACTGGCCGACATCCTCGAATACAGCGCCCTGGCGCTCGGTCCAGGGATGGATCGCCGTCTTGCGGGTCGGGTCGAACAGGGGACCCCGCGCGTGGCCGACGATCGAGCCGAATGTCACCGGCGTATAGGGCGCGCGGAACGTCGTCAGCCCGACCTGCGGGATCGGCTTGCCCAACGTCTCGGCGGCAATCGCCAGGCCGTGCATGTTGGAGGTCTTGCCCTGGTCGGTCGCCATGCCATTGGTGGTGAAGCGCTTGACGTGCTCGATCGAGCGCATGCCCTCATGCACTGCCTGGCGGATGTCCTTGGCGGTGACGTCGTTCTGGAAGTCGACAAAGGCCTTGACCGTCGTATCCGATCCGGCACCGGGTGCTGCACCCAGCATGCCGCGCGACCAGCTCTCGCCGGCGTCGACCTTCGGCTTGGAGCCCTTGGCCGGCCTGCTGCCGGCGTCCTTGGCCGCCTTGGCGCCCGCTGCATAGGCCTCGTCGATCGTCGCCGACAGCCCGTCGGTACCGTTGCAGACGCCGACCGAGACGCAGTCCTGCGCATAAATTCCGGGCACGAAGCGCTTGGTCTCGTCATTGAAGGCGACCTTGCCGCGCGATTGCGAGAACAGATGCACCGATGGCGTCCAGCCGGCCGACATCAGAATCGCGTCAACCGGGATGGTGCGCTCGCCGCCGCCATTCTTCGGCTGCACGGTCATCGACGACACCCGCAATTTGCCGCCGGCGCGGATCACCGCGCGGCCGAAATTGACCTCGATGCCGAGCGCCCTCGCCTCGTCGATCGCCGGCCCGGTCGGGTTGTCGCGCAGGTCGACGATCGCCGCCACGTTGATGCCGGCCTTTTTCAGGTCGATCGCCGCCGCATAGGCGGAATCGTTCGCCGTATAGACGCCGATATTCCTGCCGACGGCGACGCCGTAATGGTTGAGATAGGTGCGCGCCGCCGACGCCAGCATGATGCCCGGCCGGTCGTTGTCGGCAAACACCATGTGGCGCTCGATGGCGCCGGTCGCCAGTACCACGCGTTTAGCGCGAACCTGCCACAGCCGCTCGCGCGGCAGGTCGCGGCCGGGGTTCTGCAGATGGTCGCTGACGCGCTCGACCAGCCCGACGAAATTCTGCGCGTAATAGCCGAAGGCCGTGGTACGCGGCAGCACGCGGACATTGTCCATCGCGCTCAACTTGGCGAGAGCCGATTGCGCCCAGGAAAAACCGTCCTGGCCTTCGATCTTCGCGCCGCTCTCGAAGCGCAGGCTGCCGCCGAATTCCGCCTGCTCGTCGGCAAGGATGACGCGCGCGCCGGTCTCGGCCGCGGCCAATGCCGCGGCGATGCCCGCGGCACCGCCGCCAAGCACCAGCACCTCGCAATGGGCGAAGCGCGCCGAATAGTGGTCGGGATCCGGCTGGTCAGGAGCGACGCCAAGACCGGCGGCGGCGCGGATCTTGGGTTCGTAGAGGTTTTTCCACGCAGCCTTCGGCCACATGAAGGTCTTGTAGTAGAAGCCGGCCGAAAGCATCGGCGAGGCAATACTGCTGACCGCACCGACGTCGAAAGCGAGCGACGGCCATCGGTTCTGCGACTGTGCGGTCAATCCGTCATAGAGCTCCTGCACCGTGGCACGCACGTTCGGCGTCTTGCGTGCCGCGTCGCGCTTGATCTCGACCAGCGCGTTCGGCTCTTCGGCGCCGGCCGACAGAAAACCGCGCGGCCGGTGGTACTTGAACGAGCGGCCGACGAGATGGACGCCGTTTGCAAGCAGCGCCGAGGCCAACGTATCGCCCTCGATGCCGGTATAGGGGCGGCCGTCGAAGCTGAAGCCAGCTATCTTTGCCTGTTTGAGCCGCCCGGCGCCGGCAATGCGGAACGTGGCGCTCATTTGGCGGCTCCCGGCAGCTTTACGGGCTTCGGTTCGCCCGCCTTGTAGGTCATCAGGAACCTGTCGCTGACGGTGTCGCGCACGGCATTGAAGAACCGCGCGCAGCCATGCATGTGCCGCCAGCGCTCATAGATGATCCCCTTGGGATTGGAACGGATGAAAAAGAACTTTTCAAAATCGTCGTCGCTCTCGCTGGCGATGTTTGGGGAACGCGCGATATGCGCCTCGCCGGCGTTGCGGAATTCGAGCTCCGGACGCTCTTCCTCGCAATAGGGGCAGCGGATGAGAAGCATGGTTGGTCCTACAGTTCGCCGTGGCCGACGCGAGCGCCGGCAGGTTGGTCGCAAAGCCTCTGGCCCATCGTCACGAAGGGCGCGACCAGCCGGATGCGCTCCTCGATGCTGGCTACCGGGCGGAAAAGGTCGCGATACGCCATATTGCCGACCGAAAGCGTCATCGGTTCGGTCGTCACGATGACGTAGCGCCGCTCGAATTTTTCGCCCTCCTCGCGATCGGCTGGCCGGTTCTCCATAAAGGTGACCACTCTCTGACCGGCGCTCCAGGCGCAGGCGAGTACACCCTCGTCGACGGAAAACGGCCAATCTGCTTCATTGCCGGCGCGGCTGATGGGCTGCAGGCGCACCTCCTCTGGCGTGGGGATATGGAACAGGCCTTGCTCGCCGGCGAGCATCAGCGGCATGGCGACGGCCATCTCGGTCATCATCAGTGCGCCACCGCTGCCGCCGCCGCCTCGTCGATGAGGCGGCCGGTGCGGAAGCGCTCGATGGTGAAGGGCGCGTTGATCGGGTGCGGATCGTCTCTGGCGATCGTATGGGCAAAGACATGGCCCGAACCCGGCGTCGCCTTGAAGCCGCCTGTGCCCCAGCCGCAATTGACATAGAGGCCGGGCACCGGCGTCTTGGCCAGGATCGGCGAACGGTCCGGCGTCACATCGACGATGCCGCCCCATGAGCGCAGCATCTTCATGCGCGTGAAGATCGGGAACATCTCGCAGATGGCGTCCAGCGTATGCTGCAAAATGTGCAGCCCGCCGGTCTGCGAATAGGAGACATATTGGTCGGTGCCGGCGCCGATGACCAGTTCGCCCTTGTCGGACTGCGAGATATAGGCATGCACGGTGTTCGACATGACAACGCAGGGCACCACCGGCTTGACCGGCTCCGACACCAGCGCCTGCAGCGGATAGCTTTCCAGCGGCATGCGCACGCCGGCCATGTTCATGATCACCGATGAGTGGCCGGCGGCAACCACGCCGACCTTTTTGGCGCCGATGAAGCCGCGCGTCGTATCGACGCCCATGACTGCGCCATTGGCGGCGCGCTTGACGCCTGTGACCTCGCAATTCTGGATGATGTGCACACCGCGCGCCGAGGCGCCGCGCGCATAGCCCCAGGCGACCGCATCGTGACGCGCCGTGCCGCCGCGGCGCTGGAGCGCTGCACCCATCACCGGATAGCGCGCATCGCGCGAAATGTTGAGCGGCGGACAGAATTCCTTGGCCTGCTCCGGCGTCAGCCATTCATTGTCTATGCCGTTCAGCCGATTGGCATGGACGTGCCGCTTCAGGACCTGGATGTCGTGGATGTTGTGGGCGAGCATCATGACGCCGCGCGGCGAATACATGACGTTGTAGTTGAGTTCCTGGCTGAGCCCGTCCCACAGCTTCAGCGCATGGTCGTAGATGCCGGCGCTTTCGTCATAGAGATAATTGGAACGGATGATGGTGGTGTTGCGGCCGGTATTGCCGCCGCCGAGCCAGCCTTTTTCCAATACCGCGACGTTGGTGACGCCGTGCACGGTGGCGAGATAATAGGCGGTGGCCAGGCCGTGGCCGCCGGCGCCGACGATGATGACGTCGTACTCCTTCTTCGGCTCCGGTGAGGACCATTGTTCCTCCCAGCCCTTGTGACCGCGCATGGCCTCGCGGGCGATGGCGAATACCGAGTATTTCTTCAACGTCGCAGGCCTCGCAAATGACGGCCGGGCATTCACTCGAACGCCGGCGCGCGAGCTGTATCACTAGCGAAACGGCGCTGCCAGCCTTGCACTGTTTGCGACGGCGCTTGCCGTTTTGCGCCGTGGTGAAAAAGCCGCATCCGGGCAGGTTGATGCAATTGCCTTCCACCGCTATCCGTCGCCTGACGATCGGAGGATTATGGCGGTGGCTAACGTCTGGTGGAACCTGACATTGCGCTTCTTGCTGGAGCTCGCCGCTTTGCTCGGCCTCGGCATGGCGGGCTGGAGCCTCTCAGCGGGCATGTGGAGTTGGATCCTTGCCGTGGCATTGCCGTTCGTTGCCGCCGCGCTCTGGGGAGTCTTCGCGGTGCCGAACGATCCGAGCCGCTCGGGGCGGGCGCCGGTTCCGGTGCCGGGCGGTTTGCGGCTGGTGCTCGAACTCGCCGTCCTGTTCGGCGGCGCTGCCGGATTCCACCTGGCCGGTTACACGACAGCCGGCATTGCCGTCGCCCTTCTGATCGCCGTCAGCTACGCATTTTCGCTCGATCGGCTCGGCTGGCTGCTCAGGCAATAGTCCAGGCCGACACCACCTCGCAGGTATCGGGTGGTCCGCACCGCCCCGATTTGCGACCAAGCATCCAATTGCCGGCCAGAACCGGCGCGAAAAAAGGATGCAGAAAATGTTCACACTCACCAACAAGGTCGCCATCGTCACCGGCGCCAGTTCCGGCATCGGCCGCGCCACGGCAAAGCTCTTTGCCGAGGAAGGCGCCAGGCTCGTCGTCGCCGCCCGCCGCCAGGCGGAACTCGATGCGCTGGTTGCCGAAATCGAAGACGCCGACGGCACGGCTATCGCTCTTGCCGGCGATGTCCGTGACGAGGCCTACGCGAAAGTCCTGGTCGACCTGGCGGTCGAGAAATTCGGCGGGCTCGACATCGCCTTCAACAATGCCGGCTCCGTCGGCAGGATGGGGCCGGTTTCTGAGCTGTCGCTGGAGGGCTGGCGCGAGACACTCGATACCAATCTGACCAGCGCCTTTCTCGGCGCGAAATACCAGGTGCCGGCGATGGTCGAACGCGGCGGCGGCTCGCTGATCTTCACCTCAACCTTCGTCGGCTACACGGTCGGCATGCCCGGCATGACCAGCTATGCCGCGAGCAAGGCCGGACTGATCGGATTGACGCAGGTGCTGGCCGCCGAATTTGGCGCCAAGGGCGTCCGGGTCAACGCGCTGCTGCCCGGCGGCACCGACACGCCTTCGGCGACATTCAACACACCTGAATCGCGGGCGTTCGTCGAAAACCTGCATGCCTTGAAGCGCGTCGCCGAGCCAGAGGAGATCGCCCGCTCGGCGCTTTACCTGGCTTCCGATGCATCGAGCTTCACCACCGGCACGGCACTGTTCGCCGACGGCGGTGTCTCGATCACCCGCACGTGAAGCGTTTCGCGGTTGGCGTCGGCCCGCCAGCCGCAATGTCGGCCGCCAGCCGCAATGCCGGAAAAACCGGTCTTGCTTTTCCCGGCGATTTGACGATTCCGTCTTCTCCTCGAAAACGGGTTGGAAACATGCTGCTGATCAGGACCTATATCGCTGCAAGCGCAATCGAAGGCGTCGGCGTGTTCGCCGCCGAGCCGATCCGGAAAGGGGCGCAGATCTGGCGGCTCGATCCGGACTTCGACCGGCTGATCCCGATGGAAAGATACGAGACGGCGCCGCCGCACCTCAAGGAATTGCTCGACAGATATGCCTATCCCAGTCCGGACCGGCCGGGCTTCATGGTGTATGAGGTCGACAATGGCCGCTTCATGAACCACGCCGACAAGCCGAACACCGACTTTTCGCAATATGGCGGGGCCACCGCGACCCGCGACATCGCCGCCGGCGAGGAAATAACCTGCGACTACGGCGAGTTCTTCGAGGGTTTCGAGCAGCTCCACCTGGCCACGGCGTAGCGGCGCCTATCTGGCCCAAGGCGAATTTTGTTCTTGCTTTGTGCCGGCAGCTATGCTATTAATTTCCCTACGGTGCTGATTCACACCAGCGACCCGCCGCCGAGGCGGGTTTTTTCGTTTCGGGATTCGGCGGCCTCAGGCTTCGGTCTTTTCGGCGGTGAGTTTCACCCCTAAGGCCTTCACCACGCCAAGCAATGTCGAGAGGCGCGGGTCGCCATCGGGGCTCAGTGCCTTGTACAGGGCCTCCCGGGTGACGCCGGCATCTTTCGCCACCTTGGACATGCCACGCGCGCGGGCAACTATGCCGAGAGCATTCGCGATATAGCCGGTATCGCCCGTGGCAAAGGCGTCGGCAAGAAGTTCGGCCTGGGCCTCCGCGCGGCCGAGATGTTCGGCAGGATCAAAAGGCAAGGTCTCGTGGGGCATTTCAGATCTCCTTGGCCATTTCAATGGCCTTCCTGATATCGCGCTTCTGCGAGGACTTGTCGCCGCCGCAGAGCAGGATAACGAGCGCGCTGCCGCGCTTGACGAAGTACAGTCGGTAACCGGGACCGTAGTCTATCCGAAGCTCGCCGATGCCATCGAAGAACTTCACGTCTCCCATCAGTCCGGACTGGATACGTGCCACGCGGATCGCAATCCGCTCGGCCGCCCGCATATCGTTTAGACCCTTGAGCCAGTCCCGGAACTCGGCGGTTTGCTCAACGATGGTCACTCGTGAACTATAGTTCACAGATTGAAAAAATCAAGCCGCCATGTGGGACTGTCGTGCCCGCCCGGACGGCACCGCCTCTCAATCGGCTGTGGACAGAGCCCCTTGATTCTGCTATCAGCCGCCCCAATTCGTGGTGTAACGCGCCGCGGAGGCTTGCGGCTATGGCCGCTTGCCTGTTGATTTCAAACCCGAAAGACAGGATTGCACGTGCAGGTACTCGTCCGCGACAACAATGTTGATCAGGCGCTTCGCGCGCTCAAGAAAAAGATGCAGCGCGAAGGCATCTTCCGCGAAATGAAGATGCGCGGACATTACGAAAAGCCCTCCGAGAAGCGCGCCCGTGAAAAGGCGGAAGCCGTGCGCCGTGCCCGCAAGCTGGCCCGCAAGCGCGCCCAGCGCGAAGGCCTGCTGCCGATGACGCCGCGTCCGGTCGCGGCCGGTGCTGCCGGTGCCGGTGCTCCGCGTCCGCCGCGGTTCTGACGTCAATTTTTCGTCCTTTTCCAAGGATATCCAAGGTGGCGCGATGCGGAATCGCCGCCACCTTTTTGTTGTGAGTTCGACCCGGTCCGAGAGGACCGGTTGGGGGAGATGCCGGTTCGGAGGGGGAACGGACCAGACGGCGCAGTAAGGACAGGGCAGACATGGACGCAATCACCGTAGAGCGCAGAACCGCGTGGCGCGGCCTCGCCCTGACGGCAGCCCTGCTTTCCGGGATGGCGCTTGCCAGCTGCCAGAGTGTTCCGACCGGCGAGTTCAACAACATCGACAAGGCGCAAGGCTCGAGCGAGAACATCTCCTCGCTGTCGGCGGTGATCCAGCGCAACCCCCAGGATCCGGAAGCCTACAATGTGCGCGGCTCGGCCTATGGCCGCGGCGGCCAGTACCAGGCGGCGCTGAAGGACTTCAACACCGCCATCCAGCTCAATCCGAATTTTTACCAGGCCTATTCGAACCGTGCGCTCATCCAGCGCTTCCTCGGCGATCAGGCGAGCGCGCTCGCCGACTACAATCGCTCGATCCAGATCAATTCCAACTATGACGCCGCCTATATCGGCCGCGGCAATCTCTACCGCAGGGCGGGCCGGGTCCAGGAAGCCTTCAACGATTTCCAGAAAGCCATCCAGCTCGACACGACCGATGCGCGCGCCTATCACAATCGCGGCCTGATCTACCAGAGTCAGGGCCAGCACGCCTTTGCCATCGAGGATTTCTCGACCGCCATTTCGTTGGCGCCGGACGCCTCCGAGCCTTACAACGGGCGCGGCCTCTCCTACCTTGCCATGAACGACGAGGACAATGCCTTCGCCGACTTCAACATGGCGATCAAGCTCGACGGCAAGAATGCTGAGGCCTGGTCCAACCAGGCGTTGATCTACGAGCGGCGCGGCGACAAGGTCAGGGCCGCGAAATCCTACCGCGAGGCCGTGCACCTCAATCCGACCTACCAGCCGGCCAAGGACGGCCTGGCCCGCACCAGTGCCGGCTGAGCGGCCGGTTAATCGGGCCTCCGTTTCCGCACTCCGACAACCCTGCGTTTAGCTTCGCCTTGCTGGCGCCAAGTTTTCGGCGGAACGCTCGGCGTGCTCAGCCGTTTGTACAAGGCAATTTCGAAAGGACCCTGCCATGATCAAGAAACTCGCTTGTGCCGCTGTTCTCGCCACGACCGTCGTTGCCGCTCCCGCCAGCGCCAGCAAACTCCAGCTCGGCGTGCTCGACTGCACCATCGACGGCGGCACGGCCTATCTCGTCACCTCCAACAAGGGTGTTTCCTGTGTCTTTCGTCCGCATCGTGGCGGCCCCTCTGAAGTCTATACCGGGGTGATTTCCAAGCTCGGCGTCGATGTCGGCCGGACGCATCAGGGCCAGCTGGTATGGGCGGTTCTG
The DNA here is from genome assembly GCF_040319695.1 of Mesorhizobium sp. M0898. Lineage (NCBI taxonomy): Bacteria > Pseudomonadati > Pseudomonadota > Alphaproteobacteria > Hyphomicrobiales > Phyllobacteriaceae > Mesorhizobium > Mesorhizobium sp. M0898. Next base: position 303,540 of record NZ_JAMYOE010000003.1, read on the forward strand.
GCGGCGACCCGCAACCACGATGAAGGTGACCTTGCCGGCAGCTACTATGGCGTGAACGCCGAGGCCAGCGTGGTCACCGGTGGCGGCGCCAATCTCCTGGTCGGCGGCCTCGACAGCGCCTTTTCGCTGCAGCCGCTCAGTGTCCAGGCACAGACCGGCGTCAACCTGGCGGTCGCCGTCACCTCGCTCGACCTGATCCACTCGTTCAAATAACGGCGCAGCATGGCTCCCGAGCGGCGGGGAGCGTAGGTGTCGGCCTGCGAATGGCTGCCGAAGGCTCATAGATTCCGGCAGGCCCACTCCGCAGAGGATGGGCCGCCCTGATGTTCAAAGTTGCGGCGCTCGAAGATCACGGCATGGCAACTGTGTTCATGCCGTTACCGTCACCGAAGATTGCGGCGATCCAATATTGCTTGTCTTCGGTCTGACCAGAATCTCAACGCCTCGTGATCGTCCCCCACCGCACAATTTTGAAATCCGCCACGTCAACGGCGATCAAGACCGCTTGATCTCAACTACGGTTGAGGTTCTAGAAGTCCTCCCATACTGCGGCATGTACTCATTTGGACGTAAAGAACGCTCCAATACTTCAGACCAGCGTCTGAGAAAGCCTGGGGGACCGGATGACCAAGACAAGCACAAACAGGGTCGACTGGCGCGCGCTGTGGGCGGGCGGCGACCTGGCGCGCTTCTGCTTCATCAGCCTCGGCATCCTGCTGCACGCCACCAACGAAACCATGGTGGCAACGGTCATGCCGGCCATGGTCGGCGAACTTGCCGGCGTGCAACTGGTCGGCTGGTCGCTGGCGATCTACGAGCTCGGCGCCCTCGTTGCCGGTGCGGCCGCCGGACGGCTGGTGAGCTATGTCGCGCTGCGTACCAACATGATGGTCGCCGCAATGCTCTATGCCGCCGGCGCGCTGGTCTGCGCCACCGCGCCTTCGATGCCGCTGTTCCTCTGCGGCCGCCTGATCGAAGGGCTCGGTGGCGGCGCGCTGGTGTCGCTCGCCTTCGTCTCGGTCGAGCGGCTGTTTGCCCGCGCGATCTGGCCGCAGCTTTTCGGCGTCATGTCGGCGATCTGGGGTGTCGCCGCCTTCAGCGGGCCGGTGCTCGGCGCGGTCATGACCGAATTCTCGTCCTGGCGCTGGGCCTTCGGCGTCTTTACCCTCGGAGGCACGGCCATGGCGCTGGCAAGCTTCCTTGTGCTCGATACGCCTGAAGCAACGAGGCCGCAGGCGACGGGCGGCTCGGCGCCGCCCTTCCCCTTTGCGGCACTAGGCTGCCTCGCCGTCAGCGTCGTGCTGATCGCCACCGCTGGCATCGACATCGCCCTGCTGCGCTCGTCGCTGCTGCTCACCCTCGGCCTGATCAGCCTGGCGCTGTTCATCCATATCGATGCACTGAAGCCGCGCTCGCGCCTGTTCCCGTCGCGGCTGTTCTCATGGCGCTCGCCGGTCGGCGCGGGCATGACCATGGTCGCGGCGTTTTCGGTGGCGACCTGCTCCTTTACCGTCTACGGTCCGCTGCTTCTGACCAGCCTGCACGGCATTCCGATCCTGACCACCGGCTACATCATCGCCGCCGAATCGATCGCCTGGTCGATCCTGTCGATCCTCGTCGCCAATGCGCCGCCGGAACGCGAGCGGCTGATCATCGTCGGCGGGGCGCTGATGATCGCCACGGGCGTCGCCGGTTTCGCCTATACGGTGCCGGCCGGCTCTATCCCGTTGATCCTGCTTTGTGCCTTGCTGCAAGGCGGCGGTTTCGGCATCGCCTGGCCGTTCGTCACGCGTGTCATCGTGGCATCGGCCAAGGAAGGCGAGCAGACGATCGCCTCGGCCGCTGTGCCGACCATGCAGCGCATCGGTTATGCCGTGGGGGCGGCACTGACCGGCATCGTCGCCAACGCCAGCGGCTTTTCCGAAGGCCTGAACCGTGAGGCCGCGGCAAGTGTCGCCGCCTGGCTGTTCCTGGCGTTTATCCCGCTCGGAATCCTGGGATGCCTTGCCGCCTTGCGGATTTCGGGGGCGACCGACACGAAGCCGGCGAAGCTGTCAATCTCCGTGGGGGAGATTGACTAGACAACGACCGTCTTCATCCGGTCGGCGATCAGCGCCGCGAGCCGCGTCGCCACCTCGTCCTTGCTCATCTCCGGCCATTCCTCGACGCCGGCCTTCGAGACGATCCGCACCTTGTTGCGGTCGCCGCCCATCACGCCCGGGGAACCATCTTCATGCGAGACATCATTGGCAACGATAAGATCGGCACCCTTTTTTGCAAGCTTGGCCTCGGCGTTCCTGACCAGGTCCTGCGTCTCCGCGGCGAAACCGACCACCAGCATCGGCCGCTTTTTGTGATGCCCGACACCGGCGAGAATATCGGGATTTTCCACCATCTGCAGCGCCGGTGGCCCCTCGCCCGCCACCTTCTTGATCTTCTCCCCGGCCGAATTTTGAGTGCGCCAGTCGGCGACAGCCGCGACGAACACTGCCGCGTCGGCCGGCAGCAGCTGCTCGACGGCGTCCTTCATCTCGACGGCCGTTTCGACGTGCAGCGTAGCGACGCCGGCCGGATCGGCAATGCCGACCGGGCCGGAGACGAGACGCACGTCGGCACCGAGCCTGGCCAGCGCCACCGCGATGGCGTGGCCCTGCTTGCCCGACGACCGGTTGGCGATGTAGCGGACCGGGTCGATCGGTTCATGCGTCGGCCCGGAGGTGACGATGATCTTCCTGCCCGCCAGCGGCTTTGGCCGGCTGTCGAGCAGCGCCTCGATCGCGGCGACGATCTCCAGCGGCTCGGCCATGCGGCCCTCGCCCACCTCGTTGCTCTCGGCCATCTCGCCCTTCGCCGGGCCGACGAATGCGACGCCGTCCTTGCTCAGCGTCGCACGGTTGCGGCGGACCGCCGGATGCGCCCACATTTTCGGGTTCATCGCCGGCGCCACCAAAACTCGCTTGTCGGTGGCGATGAGCACGGTCGAGGCAAGGTCGTTGGCATGGCCATTGGCGAGCTTTGCCATCAGGTCGGCGGTGGCCGGCGCCACGACCAAAAGGTCGGCCTCGCGCGACAGCCTGATATGGCCGATGTCGTGCTCGTCCTGCCGGTCGAACAATTCGGTGAAGACGTGGTCGGCCGACAGCGCCCCGGCCGACAGCGTAGTGATGAACTCCTGCGCCGCCGCGGTCATCACCACGCGCACCGAAGCACCGCGCTCGCGCAGCCGGCGGATCAGGTCGAGCGCCTTGTAGGCGGCGATGCCGCCGCCGATGATCAGCAGGATGCGCTTGCCGGAGAGGATGCCTCGCGGGCTGGAGACGACGACCACCGGCGCTGCTGGACTCTGCGAACTCGTCAGTTCGCGCAGTGTTTTCTCGATCTGGTCGATGCGACCGGCCGAACCGAACTGACCTTCGACCGCTGCGCGGATCATCACCCGCGCCTGGTCTTCCATCGACCGGCCATTCTCCGCCGCCAGTCGGCGCAGCAGGTCCTTGACCTCGTCATCAAGGTTGCGGATCGTGATGCTGGCCATCTGATTGCACCTTGCCCGGAATTGCTGAGTGCAATGATAGCAATGCAATCACTTTGCAACAAGCGCTAGAAAATACGCCAGGCGATATACACCAGCGTCAATGCGATCACCCACAGCGCCAGCCGGCCGGAGCGGGTGTAGCGCGCCTCGGCCTTGCCGATCGCGCGTGCGGTCCTTTCGTCGAAGCGCAGGCCGTGTTCGGCCATCAGGTCGATCTCACGCGACAGCCGCTCGGTGCGGGCGGCGAGGTCCGGTGCCTGGCGGGCCAGCGCCAGCAGCGCGTTGGCACCGTCGCGCGCATCGGCCAGCAGGGCGCGCGGGCCGAGGTTGCGGGCAATCCAGCCGCTCACCACCGGCTCCGACGTCTTCCACATGTTGAAGGCCGGATCGAGCGTGCGGGCGACGCCTTCGACGACGACCATGGTCTTCTGCAGCAGCACCAGCTCGGACCGCGTCGCCATGTCGAAGAGGTCGGTCACCTCGAACAGCAGCGTCAGCAGCTTGGCCATCGAGATGGTCTCGGCAGGCTGGCCGTGGATCGGTTCGCCGATCGCCCGGATCGCCTGGGCGAAGGCGGCGACATTGTGCTGGCGCGGCACGTAGCCGGCCTCGAAATGCACCTCGGCGACGCGCTGGTAATCGCGCGTGATGAAGCCGTAGAGGATTTCGGCGAGGAAGCGGCGCTCCTTTTTGCCGAGCCGGCCGGCAATGCCGAGATCGACGGCGACGATGGTGCCGTCGGCTTCTATAAACAGGTTGCCGGGGTGCATGTCGGCGTGGAAGAAACCGTCACGCAGCGTATGGCGCAGAAACGACTGAACGAGGTTGGCGGCAATCGCCTTCAGGTCGTGGCCGGCGGCGGTCAGGCCGGCAATATCGTTCATCTTGATGCCGTCGACCCATTCCATGGTCAGCACGTCACGACCGGTGCGCTCCCAGTCGACCGACGGCACACGGAAGCCCGGATCGTCCTTGGTATTCTCGCCGAGCTCCGAAAAAGCCGCTGCCTCCAGCCTCAAATCCATTTCGATCTTGGTAGTCTGGGCCAGCGTCTCCGTCACCTCGACCGGCCGCAGCCGGCGCGACGACGGGATGTACTTTTCCTGCAGCCGGGCGGCGAGGAAATAGCTTTCGAGATCGCGAAAGAAGCGGCGGCGCACGCCCGGCCGGATGACCTTCACCGCCACTCGCCTAACGACGCCGTCCTGCAGGGTTTCAGCGGTATGGACCTGGGCGATCGAGGCGGCGGCGACGGCCTCGCCAAAACTGGCATAGAGCTCACCGACCTTGCGTCCGAGCGATGCTTCTATCGCCGCTATGGCCTCGGCCTTGGGAAAGGTCTGCATCTTGTCCTGCAGCATGGCAAGATCAAGCGCGATATCGTTGCCGACGACATCCGGCCGTGTCGCCAGGAACTGGCCGAGCTTGACGTAGGATGGGCCGAGCCGCACGACCGCCTTGGCCAACCTGTCGCCGCGCTCATAGGCAAGCGCCCGACGGCGGGTGAATAGCCGGGCCATGCGCCAGCCGAATTTCGGCAAGCCGAAGAGCTCGTCACCGGGCAAAGCCGCGATGACGCCCTCGCGCACAAGCACCCAGCCGGCCCGCACGAGCCTGAAACCAGCGCCGATGCTGCTCATGGCTGGCTTTGCCCTGCCGGTTTCCTGAACTGGCGCAAGGCAGGTCGGAAAATGCGGGCCAGCCTCAAAGCTTCCAGCCCGAATGAAGCGCGGCAATGCCGCCGGAATAATTGCGGAACGAGGCGCGCTCGAAGCCCGCGCGCGAAATCATCGCCGCGAAATTCTGCTGATTGGGAAACTTGCGGATCGATTCGACCAGATAGGAATAGGGCTCGTCATCGCCGGTCACCACCTTGCCGATCCGCGGAATGGCGTTGAACGACCATGCTTTATAGACCTTGTCGAGCAGCGGCATCTCGACCTCGGAGAATTCAAGGCAGAGAAAGCGCCCGCCAGGCTTCAGCACGCGATAGGCTTCGGCAAGCGCCACATCGATGCGCGGCACGTTGCGGATGCCGAAAGCGATGGTGTAGGCGTCGAAAGTAGCGTCGGCAAAAGGCAGTTCCTCGGCATTGGCTTCGACGAAATCGGTATTTGCCGACAGGCCTTTTTTCTCGGCCCGGTCGCGGCCGACGGCGAGCATCGAGCCGTTGATATCGAGAACCGTTGCATGAGCGTGCCTGCCGCTCGCCTCGACGATGCGGAAGGCGACATCGCCGGTGCCGCCGGCAACGTCGAGAACGCTCCAGCCCGGCCGCTTCGGTGGATTGAGCCAGGCGACCATGGCGTCCTTCCACAATCGATGCAAGCCGGCCGACATCAGGTCGTTCATCAGGTCGTAGCGGTTCGCCACCTTGTGGAAAACATCATTGACCAGGGACTGCTTGTCGCCTGGCCCTACCCGCTTGAAACCATAAGAGGTTTCCATGCCGCCCGCAGCAGTGGTTCTTTCAACCGACATCGTTTTGATCCGCCATAAAATCGGCGGGACCATAGCCGATCGATGGTGCGGGCGCTATTGTTTAAGGCGCGGTGTTCGGCCGCGCTTCGAAGCAGGTTCCGGAAAAGTGTCACACGGTTTTCCGACAGGAACTTGCGTCATAAGAAAAAGCCTGACGGGATAATTGAATGCCTTTGAAAGCAGAACTGCACTGCCACATCGAAGGGGCAGCGGCGCCTGAACTCGTCCTCCGCCAAGCTGAGAAATACGGCAAGGATGCCTCGCCCTACATCCAGGACGGCTCCTTCGTCTGGCGCGACTTCACCTCTTTCCTCGCCGCCTACGACTTCTCGTCGGACCTGTTCCGCACCGAAGAAGACTATGCGCGGCTGGCCGATCATTACCTGACCAGCCTCGCCCGCGACGGCGCCATCTATTCCGAGGTTTTCACCTCGCCCGACCATGCCAGCAAGGCCGGGCTGTCGCCGAAGGCCTATACCGACGCGCTCGGCGAAGGCATGGCCCGCGCCAAGGCGAAGACCGGCATCGAAGGCCGCATGATCGTCACCGGCGTGCGCAATTTCGGTGTCGAATCGATCGAGCGGGCGGCGCGTTTCGCCGCGCGCTGCGGGCATCCGCTGGTCACCGGTTTCGGCGTCGCCGGCGACGAGCGGATAGGCGACCTGGAAGATTATGTCAGGGCCTTCGAGATCGCCCGCGAGGCCGGCCTCGGCATCACCGTCCATGCCGGCGAATTGATGGGCTGGGAGAGCGTCGAGGCGGCACTCGACCACATCCGCCCGTCTCGCATCGGCCATGGCGTGCGCGCCATCGAGAACCCCGAGCTTGTGCGGCGCATCGCCGACGAAGGCGTCGTGCTCGAATGCTGCCCTGGCTCCAACATCGCCCTGAAAATCTTCGACAGCTTCGCCGACCATCCCTTCCCCGCCTTGCGGGCAGCGGGCTGCAAGGTGACGCTCAACTCCGATGACCCGCCCTACTTCTGGACCTCGCTGAAACGCGAATACGACATCGCTGCCGAGCATTTTGCGATGGACGACAAGGCGCTCACCGCCGTCACCAGGACGGCCATCGAGGCAGCCTTCGTCGACAGGAAGACCAGGGCGGTGCTGCTGGGCAGGCTCGGCGCCAAGGGCAGGTGAATGGTGAATGGTTCACCCGGCGCTTCGGTCCGTCAGCCGCGAGTTTTTCCGCGCAACCAAGGACTCGCAAACCAGTTCACTATTCACTATTCACCATTCACCATTCACTTGCGCAGTTGGAGAACACCATGAAGGGCGTCACCGTCGTCGACCATCCGCTTGTCCAGCACAAGCTGACCATCATGCGCAAGAAGGAAACCTCGACGGCCGGCTTCCGGCGGCTGCTGCGCGAGATCTCGCTGCTGCTCGGCTACGAGGTCACCCGCAACCTGGAACTGACGACGACGACCATCGAGACGCCGATCGAAACGATGGAGGCGCCGACGCTGGAGGGCAAGAAACTGGTCTTCGCCTCGGTGCTGCGCGCCGGCAACGGCTTGCTCGAAGGCCTGCTCGATCTGGTGCCGGCGGCGCGTGTCGCCCATATCGGCCTCTATCGCGACCATGAGACGCTGGAAGCGGTCGAGTATTTCTTCAAGGCGCCGGGCGACCTCGCCGACCGACTGGTGATCGTCGTCGACCCGATGCTGGCGACCGCCAATTCGGCGATCGCGGCGATCGACAAGCTGAAAGGCCGCGGTGCCACCAACATCCGCTTCCTCTGCCTGCTGGCGGCACCAGAGGGCCTCGAGCGTTTTACCCAGGCGCATCCCGATGTTCCGGTCTTCACCGCTTCCATCGACCGCCAACTCAACGAAAAGGGCTACATCATGCCGGGTCTCGGCGATGCCGGCGACCGCATGTACGGCACCAAATAGATCCGTTTACCGATTGTTTACGCAAACGGCTGGTTTCCGCACTCGTTAAAGCGGCAATCACCATGTCGGACTAAGGATCGGCAACCACAAAGGCCGGTCCATGCTGCGCAAGCTCCTCATCCTTGGCGTGTTTGCCGGAACGTCGGCATCGCTGCCGATCGTGTATCAGTCCAATTCACAGGTAATCGAGCGGCTGTTGAAATCCGCCATCGGAGCCAGGCCGGCCGACACTCAAACCAACCTGAATCTCGCCGCCGTCCCGGACAGGCCGGCAACGCCGCAGCCGCTCGGCCGCAAGGTCGTCGTCACCGCGGACGCGCGCGGGCATTTCATGTCGGTCTTCAAGTTGAACGGTCGCCAGGTCGACGGCATGATCGATACCGGTGCGACGCTCGTCGCCATCAACACCTCGACCGCGCGCAGGATCGGCATCTCGCTCAATTCGACGGACTTCAGCCATCAGGTCAACACCGCCAATGGTGCGATCAAGGCCGCCGTGGTGACGATTGACCGCCTGCAGATCGGCAAGATCACCGTCGAGGGCGTCGAGGCCGTCGTGCTCGACGACAGGGCGCTGCACACCAACTTGATCGGCATGAGCTTTCTGCAGCGGCTCGACAAATACCAGGTCGAAGACGGCAAGCTGCTGCTGGTTCAGTGATTACCCGCGCGGCAGGATCCGCCGGATGACGGTTTTCTCCGTGGCCGGTTTGGAAGTGCCGATGGTATAGGCCGAAAGCACCGCGGCCGCGGCCGCTTCGGCATCCCCGGTATTGCGGGCATGGACCAGCGCCAGCGCTTCGCCGGCCCGCACTTCAGCGCCGACCGGCAACAGCCTGGTGATGCCGACGGCGTGATCGATCCTGTCGTCGGGCCGCGTCCGCCCGCCGCCAAGCCCGACCACGGCAAGCCCGATCTCGCGGGTCGCGATGCCGGTGACAAAGCCGTTCGCGCTCGCCTTGACCGCGAATTCCGTTGCCGCTTTCGGCAGATATTTTTCCGGATTGTCGACAAAGTCGACGGGACCACCCAGTGCCGCCACCATGCGCGCGAAGATGGAAGCGGCGCGGCCGCCGGCCAGCGTTTCGGCGGCGCGGCGCAGGCCGCCCTGGTTGGACGACACCAGGCCTGCCGATTGCAGCATCTCGGCGGCCAGCGCCAGCGTCACGTCCTCCAGCCGCCGGTCGCGAAAGCGGCCGGTGAGAAAATCGACGGCGTTGCGCACCTCGACCGCATTGCCGGCGGCGGACGCCAGGGGCTCGTTCATGCCGGTGACCAGCGCCGAGGCCTTAAGGCCGGCGCCATTGGCGACGTCGACCAGGCTGTTGGCCAGTGCGGTTGCGTCGCGCGATTTCTCCATGAAGGCCCCGTTGCCGACCTTGACGTCAAGCACCAGCGAATTGAGGCCGGCGGCCAGCTTCTTCGACAGGATCGAAGCAGTGATCAGCGGCACCGATTCGACCGTTCCCGTCACATCGCGGATGGCGTAGAGCCTGGCGTCGGCGGGTGCGAGATCGGCGGTCTGGCCGATGATGGCGCAGCCGGTTTCGAGCACCGTCTTGCGGAAGCGCGCAACATCCGGCTGGCTGATATAGCCGGGGATGGCATCCATCTTGTCCAGCGTGCCGCCGGTATGGCCCAGACCCCTGCCGGAAATCATCGGCACATAGGCGCCGCAGGCAGCGACGATCGGCGCCAGCATCAAGGAGACATTGTCGCCGACGCCGCCGGTCGAATGCTTGTCGGTGACCGGGCCGGGCAGATCCGACCAGTCGAGCACATCGCCGGAATCGCGCATCGCCATAGTCAGCGCCACCGCCTCGTCGCGGCTCATGCCGTTGAAGAACACCGCCATGGCAAAGGCGCCGACCTGCGCGTCGGTGACTGTGCCGGCGGTCAGACCCTCGATGAAGAACGCTGTCTCCTCAGCCGAGAGCTTCTGGCCGTCGCGCTTGCGGCGGATGATTTCCTGGGGAAGCATCAGGCGTCGACCCTGTGCTCCGGAAGCCCGTCCTGAAAAACACGCTGCAGAATGGTCGCCAGCCGCGCACCGCCAACCGGCGCCATGTCCTTGGTCTCCTGGTGCGACAGCTCGGCTCCGGTCATGCCGGCAGCAAGGTTGGTCACGACCGAACAGGCGGCGACGCGCAGCCCAAGGAAGCGGGCGAGAATGACCTCCGGCACCGTCGACATGCCGACCGCGTTGGCGCCCATGACGCGCGCCATGCGGATCTCGGCGGGCGTCTCGAAGCATGGGCCGGAGAACCACATATAGACGCCCTTGTGCAGCGTGGTACCGGTGGCCTTCGCCGCCTGCTCGATGGCGGAGCGGAGACCGGCGTCATAGGCTTCGGTCAGGCCGACGAAACGGCGGTCGCTCGGTTCGCCGATCAGCGGGTTGGAGCCCGAGAAATTGATGTGGTCGGTGATCAGCATCACCGAGCCCGGGCCCATCCCGGGATCGACCGAACCGGCGGCGTTGGTGAGGATCAGCCTGGAGATGCCGAGGCCGGCGAGCACCTCGAGTGCCGGCCGCATCGCCGCCGCGTTGCCGTGCTCGTAATAATGCGCCCGGCCGGACAGCATCAGCACCGGCGTGCCGGCAAAGAGCCCCGCCACCACCTCGCCGGCATGGCCGCTGACTCCGCTTCGGGGAAACCCCGGCAAGTCGGCGTAGGAGATGCGCACCGCATCCTCGACTTGGTCGACAAGCCCGCCAAGCCCTGACCCCAGCACCAAGGCGGTAGTCGGCGCCAGCCCGTCCAGCCTTTCGACGAGGTGATCGAGCGCTTCCTTCATTTCAGCACATCGCCTTCAAACCCGTATGGCAGCAACTCGCCCATGGTCACGGTTTCGACCACGCCGCTATCATCGCAGAGATAGAACTTCGTCTCCGGCCGGCAGAATTCCGCCAGCCGCTGCCGGCAGCCGCCGCAGGGCGAGCATTTTGCCACGCGTTCGGCGATCACGGCGATTTCCGTGATTTTGCCGCCGCCGCCCATGATGTAGTTGGCAAGTGCGGTGGTTTCGGCGCACCAGCCCTCCGGATAGGACGCGATCTCGACATTGGCGCCGGTGAAGACACGGCCGTCCTCGGTGCGCAACGCCGCGCCGACCGGAAATTTCGAATAGGGCGCATAGGCCTTGGCCATGGCGGCTTTCGCCGCTTCGAACAGATCATGAGCCATAATAGATCAGCGTTCCTTGACATAAGGCACGCCGCCGGCGCGCGGCGGGATTGCCTTGCCGATGAAGCCGGCAAGCAGGATGACGGTCAGCACATAGGGCAGCGCCTGCATGAATTGCACCGGCACCTTGCCGATCAGCGGCAGCGGCGTGCCTTGCAGGCGGATCGACGCGGCGTCGAGGAAGCCGAACAGCAGGCAGGCGAACATGGCGTTGACCGGTTTCCATTTGGCGAAGATCAGCGCGGCCAGCGCGATATAGCCCTTGCCGGCGGTCATGTCCTTCACGAAGCCGCCATTCTGCACCATCGACAGATAGGCTCCGGCAATGCCGGTGAGCACGCCGGTGCAGATCAGCGCCCGATAGCGCAGCCAGGCGACTGATATGCCGGCGGTGTCGACCGCGGCCGGGTTCTCGCCGACGGCGCGCAGGCGCAAGCCGAAGCGGGTGCGAAACAGCACCCACCAGGTGAACGGCACGGCCAGGAAGGCGAGATAGACCAGCACGGAATGGCCGGAGATGAGTTCCGAATAGATCGGCCCGAGAATCGGAACGCTCCTGAGCGCCTCTGCGCCCGGCCAGATGATTGCCTCGAAGCGCTCGCCGGCGGCCAGCGCCGGCGTGCGCCCGCCTTGCTGGAACCAGGCCTGGCCGAGCATGATCGTCGATCCGGCGGCAATGAAATTGATCGCGACGCCGGAAACGATCTGGTTGCCGCGATGGGTGATCGAGGCAAAGCCGTGGATCAGCGCGAAGGCAACCGAGATGAGGATGGCCATGCCGAGGCCGAGATAGGCCGAGTGGAAGACCGAGGCGGCGGCCGCACCGGCGAAGGCGCCGACAAGCATCTTGCCCTCGAGCCCGATGTCGAAGACGCCGGCCCGCTCCGAATAGAGGCCGGCGAGACAGGCGAGCAGCAAGGGCACAGACAGGCGGATGGTCGAGTCCAGGACCTGCACGATAGCGTTGAAGAAATCCATCTCAGGCGCCCTTCCCCTTGACCGCTTCCATGCCGACCGATTTCGGGCTGAGCGAGGCGAACAACGCCTGGACGTAGGGCCGGAACATATGCTCGAGCGCGCCGGCGAACAGGATCACGAGGCCCTGGATGATGACGATCATGTCGCGGCTGATCACCGGCATCTCGAAGGCGAGCTCGGCGCCGCCCTGGTAGAGCATGCCGAACAGGATCGCCGCCAGCACGATGCCGACCGGGTGCAGGCGTCCCATCAGTGCCACCGCGATGCCGACGAAACCGGCGCCCGAAACGAATTCGAGCGCGACATTGTGCTGGTCGCCCATCGTCGGGTTGAGCGCCATCATGCCGGCCAGCGCGCCCGAGATCATCATCGCAATGATGATGATGCGGATCTCCGAAATGCCGGCATAACGCGCCGCTTTCGGGCTGTGGCCATAGGTGCGCATCTCGTAGCCGAGCTTCGTGCGCCAGATCAGCACCCACACCAGAAAGGCCATGGCTAGCGCCAGCAGGGAACTGACGTTGAATGGCGCCGAACGGATTTTGGCGCCGAACAATTCGATGACCCAGTTGAGCTTCGGCAATTGCGCGCCTTCGAGGAAGGTGCGCGTCTGCGGCGCCATCGAGCCGGGCGGCTTCAGCATCCCCACCAGCGCATAGACCATGACGCTGGCAGCGATGAAGTTGAACATGATGGTGGTGATGACGATATGCGAGCCGCGCTTGGCCTGCAGATAGGCCGGGATCAGCGCCCACAGCGCGCCCATCGCCGCGGCGGCGATAATGGCGATCGGGAAGGTCAGCCACCAAGGCAGGAAGCTGTCGAAGGCCAGACAAACAATGCCGATGCCGAGACCGGCGATATAGCCCTGGCCCTCGCCACCGATGTTGAACAGGCCGCAATGCGCCGCAACCGCCACCGAAAGCCCGCTGAAGATGAAGGTGGTGGCATAGAAAAGCGTGAACGCGATGCCTTGGCCGCGGCCGAAGGCACCCTCGACCAGGACGACGGCTGCGCGCAGTGGGTTCTCGCCAACCAATATGACGACGAAGCCGGCAACGACGAAGGCGACGAACAGGTTGATCAGCGGGATCAGCACGTAGTCGGCCCAGGCCGGCAGCTTGGCATAGGGAGTGCTCATTCCGCCGCCTCGCGCTGCTCGACGCCGGCCATCAGCAGGCCGAGCTCGCCCTCGGTCGCGTCGGGGCCGCGTTCGCCGACGATGCGGCCGGCAAACATCACCAGGATGCGGTCGGACAGCGAGCGGATTTCGTCGAGCTCGACCGAAACCACCAGCACCGCCTTGCCCTGGTCGCGCATGGCTATGAGGCGCTTGTGGATGAATTCGATGGCGCCGACATCGACGCCGCGTGTCGGCTGACCGACGATCAACACGCCGGGATCTTGTTCCATTTCCCGCGCCAGCACGATCTTCTGCTGGTTGCCGCCGGAGAAATTGGCGGTCTTGAGGCGGCAGTCCGCCGGGCGGATGTCATATTTGACGATCTTGTCCCTGGCATCGTTACGGATGGCATCAATGTCAAGGAACGGCCCCTTCAGATAGCGCTCGTCGTCCTGGTAGCCGAGGATCGAATTCTCGTTCTCCTCGAAGGCCAGCACCAGGCCGACATGATGGCGGTCCTCCGGCACATGGGCGAGGCCGCGCTCGCGCAGTTCACCGGGATCGGCGGCGCCGGTGAGGTCGATCGGCTTTCCGTCGAGCATAACGGAGCCCGAAACGGCATGCCTGATGCCGGAAATCGCCTCGAGCAGTTCGGACTGCCCGTTGCCGGCGACACCGGCAATGCCGACGATCTCCCCGGCATGGACATCGAAAGAGACGTCGTCGACCATGGTGACGCCGCGGGAATCCTTGACCGTCAGGTTCTCGACCGCGAGCTTGACGCCGCCGGTCTTCGCCTCGCCCTTCTCGACGCGCAGCAGGACGCGCCGGCCGACCATCAGCTCGGCCAGCTCCTCGACCGTGGTCTTCCTGGTTTCGCGTGTCGCCACCATGGTGCCCTGGCGCATCACCGAGACCGTGTCGGTGATCGCCATGATCTCGCGCAGCTTATGGGTGATCAGCACGATCGTCTTGCCCTGCTCCTTCAACTGCTTGAGGATGCGGAACAGGTGGTCGGCCTCGGCCGGCGTCAGCACGCCTGTCGGCTCGTCGAGGATCAGGATCTCGGCGCCGCGATAGAGCGCCTTGAGGATTTCGACGCGTTGCTGCAGGCCGACCGGCAACTCCTCGATGATGGCGTCGGGATCGACTTCGAGCCCGTATTCGCGCTCGAGCCGCTCCAGCTCGGAACGCGCCTTGGCAATGCTCTTCTTCAGCAGCGCATCGCTTTCGGCGCCGAGAATGACGTTTTCCAGCACCGAGAAATTGTCGACCAGCATGAAATGCTGATGCACCATGCCGATGCCGAGCGCGATCGCATCGTTCGGCGTCTTGATCGATGCCGGCTGGCCGCCGACACGGATCTCGCCGGAATCGGCCTGGTAGAAACCATAGAGGATCGACATCAGCGTCGACTTGCCGGCGCCGTTTTCGCCGACGATGCCATGGATAGTGCCGCGCATAATCTCCAGATTGATGTCGCGGTTGGCGCGCACGGCGCCAAAGCTCTTGTCGATGCCGATCAGCTCGATTGCGGCTTGCGCCATGCAGCCTGTTCCCACTGTTATTTTTTTACCGCTTGGTCAAACGCCTAGCATGACGCCCAGTCTGTGCCAATTGGGTCCCTACCAATTGGCCGGAGCAGGGTTCACTCTCGACAAATCCCGCCATGCTTGTCAATTTCCAACGTGGCCGCACCCTGCACAATCGCCTGATCGAGGATTTCAAATGACCATGCCCGAGGACCGGCTGACGACGCTGGAAATCCGCGCCGCCGAGCAGGAGAAGATCATTGAGGAACTGTCCGGCCAGATCGCCGAGCAGTGGAAGGTGATCGAGCGCATGCAGCGCAAGCTGGACGCGCTGGCCGAGCGCTTCCTGGCGCTGGAGGAACAGGCCGCGCCCGACGTGCCGGTGACCAAGCCGCCGCACTGGTGAGGCGAGCAACGGTTATAGGCTGGGCCTTCGCGACATCAGCAACATGGGTGCGCAATCTTGTTCGAACGTTTCGACCGTCATCCAGCCGAGCGCCGCATAGAAATCGCGCGCCTGCCAGGTATAAAGATAGAATTCGACAACGCCGGCCGATGCTGCGCGCGCTTCGGTCGCCCTAACCAGTGCCGTGCCGATCCCTTGGTGCTGGTGCTTCGGAGCGACAGCCAGCCCGGCTAGCCATGGCGTCAGTTCATGCGCCAGCTCCAGTTCACGGCGGACCAGCAAACACGTACCGACTGGGACATCACCGATCCGGGCAACCAGGGAAGTCTCGAATCCGTCACCAGCCAGCAGCTTGCGAAGGCCGGCGATGTCATCTTCGAGCGTCCTTGCGGTGCCATCAAAAAAGGCGGCAAGGCGCAATTGCGCGACTGCCTCAACATCGCGCTCGCGCATCGGTTCGACTGTCGGCTGCATCTGCGTCCCCGGGGGGGTTGATGGTTCACCGGCGTTTGCCAAAACAAAACCGCCGGGACCACGCCCGGCGGTTCGCAATCAGTGCCGGCGGATCAATACGGGCAGGCATTGTCCGACATGTAGTCGTGCACCTTGATGGTGCCGGCGATGATGTCGGCCTTGGCTTTTTCGACCGCCGCTTTCATCGCATCGTCGACAAGCGCCTTGTTGTTGTCGTCCATGGCGTAGTCGACGCCGCCTTCCTTGAGGCCGAGATCGTTGACGCCCGCCGTGAACTTGTCGTTCTTGGCATCCATGAAGGTGTTGTAGACGGCAACGTCGACGCGCTTGACCATCGAGGTCAGCACCTTGCCGGGCTGCAGGCCGTTCTGGTTGGAATCAACGCCGATGCCGAGCTTGCCGGCGTCGGCCGCTGCCTGCAGCACACCGACACCGGTGCCGCCCGCCGCTGCGTAGATTACGTCGGCGCCCTGGTCGATTTGCGTCTTGGCGATCTCGCCGCCCTTGGCCGGATCGTTCCAGGCTGCCGGCGTATCGCCGGTCATGTTCTGGATGACGTCGGTGGCCCCGGCCGCCTTGGCGCCGCCGACATAGCCGCAGCCGAACCTGCGGATCAGCGGAATATCCATGCCGCCGACGAAGCCGACCTTCTTGGTCTTGGAAGCCATCGCCGCCATCACGCCGACGAGGTACGAGCCTTCCTGCTCCTTATAGACCAGGGAGCGGACATTGGGCTTGTCGACGACCATGTCGATGATGGCGAATTTGGTGTCGGGGAACTCGGTTGCGATCTTGTCAAGCGCGTCAGCCCACGAGAAGCCCGCCATGACGATGGGGTTGCGGCCGTCCTCGGCGAAACGGCGCAGCGCCTGCTCGCGCTGGGTGGCGTTGCTGACCTCGAATTCCACATAGGGGATGCCGGTCTCGGTCTTGAACTTTTCAGCGCCGTGGAAGGATGCCTCGTTGAACGACTTGTCAAACTTGCCGCCGAGATCATAGAGGATCGCGGGTTGAATGTCCGCGGCGAAGGCCGGAAGAACCATTGCAGCTGCGGCCATGAGGCCGAGAACGATACGTTTCATGTGATCCACACCCCTGTCGGTTATTTGTCCATTATGCACCGCATGCCGGCCCGGTTCTCCGGCAGGCATACGGTGTCGGGCAGGAGTGTCTTCCTCCCGCTTCGGGTCAATCTGGCACGGCCCGAAACAAAATTCACGTGGAATTTTGACCCTTTGGAAAAGCATGGCGCCGCATCGCGGCGCCACAGCATATTCCTTGCGTCAGGGGCATAAAATCAGGCGGAGACGGCGGCCGGAATGGCGCAGGTGACGCCGGTTCCCTGCAGGCCGCAATAGCCGTAAGGGTTCTTCGCCAGATATTGCTGGTGGTCTTCCTCGGCGAAGTAGAATTCCGGCGCCGGCGCGATCTCGGTGGTGATCTTGCCGCGTCCGGCACCGCGCAGCGAAGCCTCGTAGGCATCGCGCGAGGCGAGCGCCGCCTGGTACTGCGCGTCGTTGAACGTATAGATCGCCGAACGGTAGGTGGTGCCGACATCATTGCCCTGGCGCATGCCTTGCGTCGGGTCGTGGCTTTCCCAGAACAGCTTCAAGAGCTCGGCATAGGACACGATCTTGGGATCGTAGACGACGAGCACGACTTCGGCATGGCCTGTCAGGCCCGTGCAGGTTTCCTGATAGGTCGGGTTGGGCGTGACGCCGCCGGCATAGCCGGCCGCCGTGACCCATACGCCCTCGACTTGCCAGAACAGGCGCTCGGCGCCCCAGAAGCAGCCCAGCCCGAACATCGCCGTTTCCATCCCTTCGGGATAAGGACCCTTGAGCGGCCTGTTCGAGACAAAGTGCTTCGATGCCGTCGGGATCGGCCGGTCGCGGCCGGGCAACGCCTCGGAGGGTTTCGGCAGGTTGAGCTTCTTGTTCAGCATGTCGCTGAGAAACATGTGTGGCTTCCTTTTCTTCTTGGTTGAGCCTTCCGGGTACGGGATCACCGGGTCAGGCTGGAAATGTCAGGTTGCGGCGAACCGCCCGCTGGGGCGCTGCCGCCTGTAACCGATTGCATAAAGAATGAACGCCAGCACCGCGAACACGGCAAAGCCGGGCTGGCTGAGCACCCAGGCGATGGCACCGTCCCACAGCAGCGGGTTGACCTTGTCGCGGACGAAGCTTTCGAAGGCGCTGCGCGTATCCGGCGAAACCGCGAGCCAGCTGGTGTTGAGCGGAGTCATCACCAGCGCCGAAGCCGCCACCGAGCGGGTCGCATCGAGCACGGCCATGATGACCGAAACCGAAAGCGCGATCATTGCGGCAAGACGGAAGATAAAGCGGAACATCCGGACCCTTCCTCCCCAGGAGTTTATCAGAATGTCGTGTGGACTGTTAAATAGGATCTGCGTGCTTTATCCGCAATCGCGACACGCGAAGTTGAACCTGCGGCCGCCGGTTCGCCGGGACCGGTGGCGCGCCGGTGACGGCAAGCACACCTCCGCCGCTCCTTTCGATAGGCTCCCAACGGGTGCCCCAGCGGCATGGGCTGAGCATCCGTATCCGGCAAAGCGAATAGACTGCCGTTATGTCTTGGCATTCGGCACCGGATCGACTAGATGAGCCCCGCGCCTGTTGCTTTGACGGCTCAGGTGCGGGGAAAGGGTATCCGCTGGTTGACGGCGCCCACGGCCGGAATTCCGGCACCGGAATCCCAAAGGAGATGCATCTCCCCAACCCGCGCGGCGAAACCGGCCGCGTCGAAAATGCTAAAAAGACGGAGAGGTGGCCGAGTGGTTGAAGGCGCACGCCTGGAAAGTGTGTTTACGGGAAACCGTAACGCGGGTTCGAATCCCGCTCTCTCCGCCAGTTAAATCTCACCGGCTCGCCGAGTCTGAAGGGACACTGGACGGCGACTGCCGCTGCGATGCAGTATCTTGAGGCAGGCAGAGGGGGGCGCGAGCGGCTTTCATCTTCGCCGCACTCTTACCTCAGATCAGCCTACAACCAATCGGCCCGCGCTTCACCAGAAGCGCGGGCTTGGTCGACTCGGCACCATCGCCCGCCCCGTCTAGCGCGGGACCGCTTGTATCCCCGAGACTGAGCGCTCTGTTTCGGCGGAGAAAACCACGAAGGCAAAGATAAGCACGGCGACAGCGACGATCATTGAGCCGGTGGCGACGATCGGCTCGAGCGCCGGATTTCCCTGCAGCATCAGGTAAAGAGCCGGCAGCATCACGACCAGGCCGAGATTGTAGACGCCATAGTGGATCATCGCGCTCCTGCGGGCAGCCTTCGCCGGGTTCAGCGCATAATAGCCGCCGAATATTGCACTGGTGACCCACCCCAGCAGGTTGATGTGCGCGTGAGCCGGAAACGCGCCGTGATCGCCTGAAATTGCCATCTGCAGGCCAGCTGCAATTCCCAGAATAAGAAAGATGATGGCTGTCTTGAAAAAGAGTTCCGAAACCTTAGGCATGTCATTCTCCCAAACCCGTTTTGCCGCCGCATCATGCTGTGGTTCCGGCGATCTTGCCAAGGGACCGTCGGGCCTGCGGAGCCATTTGTCGCCGGCCTGACAGCCCGTTGGCGGCCGGCCGCCGGGCCTGGCCGGTTGCGAGTCCAGCCAGCAAAAAATATGCACTCACGCTAATTTAATTGCAACATTACCGGCCAGGCTTGCATGTCGTTCTCGCCAGGGAAGTGTCCTGCACGATGGTGGTGCCATACGCGCCAAAGGTCTGCCCGTCAGTGTTGCAGCAAGGCCTCGCCGAACTTCTCCCACAGCTGTGCGCAATCTGTTGCTCTGAGGCTGGGGGTTCCGACTGGGCCATATCTGATGACGGCGGCGTGAACATCATAGCCAACGATAGGTGCATTGGCGACAAAGTGGATAGCCTCGCCCAATCGGCGGGGGCCAATTGGCGCATCGGTTTTGTTGGTGATATCGAAGACACCACGAATATCCGCTTCCTGATTCCTGGCTGCCAACGCAGCCGCCATTACCGTTTCTTGCATCATCGAAATCTCTCCTATCGGTCTAAGTCTAAGAACCGCGGCTTGTGCCGGTCCGGCAGCTGACAACGGGCAAATCGAAGTGCCTTTTGCAGCATCTCGATTGGCTCTTGCTGCGAGCCACTCCGCCCGCTCCCGCGGCAAGCCGATAAGGCAACTGCCAGCGAAATCCGCAGGCACATCCACGGCCGCATCAAACACGGCCCACGTGCCAGTCGGCTCCTGAACGGGCAAAAACCTCATAACAGCGCCTGCTAATATACTATGCCGACTGTGAGGACGAGACTTTTTCCTGCATCAACTAAACGAATGAGAGCTGGTGTCGAAGTGCCGGGCGACGCTCGTAGAAAACAAATCGTCGGCGACATCGCCTGGATCGAAGGTGGGCCTGAGCAGTGATCCGGCCGCATTCGAGGCTCGCCGACCGGGACAAGCACAAGACGCAGCGCCGGCACGCCTCGTCAGATGTTACTTTCTGCCCTGCGGATAGATCGTCTCGCCGCGCTTCAGCATCTCCACGAACGCCGCGATCTTCTTCTTGCGTCCGGCTTCGGTTTTCATGTTGTGGATGCGGAAGGCGAGTGCGAAGCGGTTTTGGCCGCTGAGCTTTGCCAGCATCTCTTTCGCCGTGGGCTCGGCGTCTATTGCCGCCTGGAGGTCGTCGGGGATCTTCATCCCCTTGCCGCTCTTGTAGGCGCGCGCCCAGCGGCCGTCGGCCTTGGCCGCATCGACCTGCCTCAGCCCGTGCTCGGTCATCCGGCCCTCCTCGATCAGCCGGGCGACATTGTCGACATTGATCTGGCTCCAGGTGCTCTTCTTGCCGCGCGGGGTGTAGCGCTGCAGGTAGCTTTTGCCGTCCAAGGCCTTGCGCACGGCATCGATCCAGCCCCAGCACAACGCCACGTCAATGGCTTGCTTCGGAGTGATCGACGGCAGTCCCGAATCGAGCTTATGGATCTTGATCCAGACTTCGTCCTCGCTGTCGTGATGCTCGCCAAGCCAGGCATGGAAGCTTTCGGCATCCCTGAACTCGCGCACCTTGGCGGGGTCGACCTTGACGGGCGCCATCAGCCGGTCCGCCCACGACGCAGGCGCGTAACGACGCCAAACCGCTTGCCGGCCGCGCGCGCGCTCACCTCAGCTCCGAGTCCGCAATCCGCAGGCCTGGTGATTCTCGCCGGCACGCATTCAGCCCGCACGATTGGGCGTTCCGAGGACATGGGATTTCGGCGGCAGCATGACGTTGTCGAATGTCTGCGTGAACATCGCCGCCGCAAAGAAAGCGACGGCGCGCAGGGTTTCGGTGCCGGTGTTGACGAGGTCGTGCCTGACCGGCGTCGGAAGTACCAGGACGCTGCCCGGCCCGACCGGGTGGGTGGTGCCGCCCTCAATGTGTAGCTCGCCGGTGCCGGCGATGATGTATTGCGTCTCTTCGGTGGCGTCGCTGTGCCAGCCGAGCCGCTTGCCGGGCTCGATCTCGTAGACAATGACCGAGGACTGGGTGGTGCCGTGCCCGCCGTAAACCGCGAAAGCGCCGGCCCATTTGACCGACGGATCGTCCTCTGCCCAAACCAGCGAACGTTCGAGCCTGTCGGATGCGACGACTGCTGTCATGGCTTCGTTCCTCTCAGCGAATTGCGAACACGAATCTAGATGATTTTTCTGGTCTGCGTCAGCAAAACTGGCTGCTGACCGTTCCCTCGTGCATTGCGCGTGACGATTTGTCGGGCCGCGATCCGACCTATTCTACTCTCGGGCCGGATCACTGAGCCGATACCCCAATGCAACCAAGCCTTTACCTTTTAGTCAGTTTTGAGTTGCCCCTGCGTTGCGTTCGTGGTCCGGTACAACCAGGGCGCTCAATGCGGCATTCGGCAACGGTCGCCTCACCGACCGTCAGGGCAACACACCGTCGAGCCAATACAGGAGATAGCAATGGGCATTTTCGACAGTATCAAAGGTGCGATTTTCGGAAACGCGGTTGCGGGCGAAGCGCCGCCGGCGCAACCGTCTCCCGCGCCTGCTTCGAGCACGGCCACCCAGCCGACGGCGCCTACCCGATCCGCCCCGGCTGCAACCCCGGCTCCGGCCGCGCCGGCCGCGCCGTCCTCTGCCCCGGACATCGCTGCCATTCTCGACAAGGCGGTGGCCGCGAGGGGGCAGAAACTCAACTGGAAGAATTCGATCGTCGACCTGATGAAGGCTCTGAATATCGACAGCAGCCTCGGCGCCCGCAAGGAGCTTGCCCACGAGCTGAACTACACCGGCGATATGAACGACACTGTAACGATGAATCTGTGGCTGCACGACGCACTGATGAAAAAGCTGGCCGAGAACGGCGGCAAGCTTCCGAGCGACCTGGCCGCCTAGAGTCACAAGACAAGCAATTCCAGGAAAACGTGTGAACGGTTTTCCGTGCGGAATTGCGTCAAACGAAAAAGACAGACCGGTTCTGCCCGCACCGTGGTTCTTGCTGCGCCGGCTTCGGCCGCAACCGAGCAGACCACACTGCCAAGCATCAGACTGCCATTAGATAAAACTGAGACCGATCCCGGCCGCCGGGATTGGGTCCATGGGAAGTCGCATGGCACAAAGCGCTGCCGCCTCGCGCCCGGATTGCCTCCCGCAAAACCGACGATTTCGGTCGCTGCCCACGCGCTGGTAGGACCACCATTTTGCTGGCGAAACGCGACGTTCGGCGTATCATTCTCCCGGGAGAGGGTTCATGGTGGGAGGAAGCCAATGAACGTGGTGAAGCGGGTGACGGTCGCCGACTTGACAGCCCAAGAGCTTGTTTCATCTGCGCTTTCACGGTTTGGTGCCGGCGACACCATATCGACGAGGGCGATGCTGGACATCGTTCGCAGGACGGCTCCGGCCTGCGGCAACAGTGACGACGATCTGGTCGAGCTTATCGTCATGACGGCGGTTGGTAGGACCATGGGCGTCGTGTTCGACCATCGCTCCCATTAAAACAATCTGGAACGAACATCAGGCTGCGCCCAGGAGCATGGCGGGCGGTGGCAGCGCCGCCAAAGAGGCCGGCCTGTTTGTGCGTGAAGGTCGGCCTGGCACCAAGCCCTTGCTTTGAGCAAAACCGCTGCTCATGCCGGGTCATGCCCGAAGCCGGTAGTTGGGCGACACGCTCGAAGGAACTCGCTGAAATCTTGCCCGTTATGCTCTCGTTGAGATGAGGAGAGCTGCCATGGCCGACGACAAAACCAAGACCGACAGTCGCGACCGCTCACGAATGGCGGGCGGCGAAGACTACGAGGTACGTCACTTCGCCGAGGAAGCGGGCATTACCCCTGAGCAGGCACGCACGCTGATCAAGCGCCACGGCACCGACCGCAAGGTGCTGAACGAAATCGCCGAGAGCATAAGAGCGTCGTAATGGCTGACAAGAAAACCGCAATGGCCGACCGCAAGACGCGCGATCTGGACGAAAAGGAGGCTCTGCGCCTGGCCGAAACCACCGACGTTTCGCCGAAGCAGGCGAAGGATCTGATGCGCAAGCACGGCAAGGACAGCCCGAAGGTCGAGAAGGAAGCCAAGAACTTCAAGGCCGAGGGCTGAGCCGCCCAGCCGGTTGGACGCGCGGCATAGAGGCCGCTATCCTGCGGCTTATCGGTTTTCTAACAAGTTCGGCCTATCCCTTCCGCTATCGCGGCTCAGGGATGCCATATGCGCGGGATATCTGGTGAGGCGAGGCCGTCGATAGACGACATACGGCATGTGAGGCTGATGTTTTGCCTGGTGGCGGCGGTCGTGATGGCGGCGGCGCTCCTCGCCTTTGCCACCTCCCTCCTGCAGGATCCCGATAGCTGGTGGCACATCAAGGTCGGCATGGATATGCTGGCAAGCCGCACATTCCCCACCGTCGACATCTATTCCTACACTTTTGCCGGCCAGCCATGGATCGCCAAGGAATGGCTTAGCCAGGTTCTCCTTGCAATTGCCTTTGAAGCCGGCGGCTGGAACGGCGTGGTGCTGCTGGCGACTGCAGTAATCGCGCTGACGGTCTTCTTGACGTCGTGGTATCTCAGCGCGTGGTTGAAGCCGACGCTGGCGATAGGACTGACGCTGGTTCTCGCGCTCTTGATCGGGCCAATCTATGTCGCCCGGCCGCACATCTTTACCTTGCCCATCATCGTCGTCTGGACCGCCGGTCTTTTCCAGGCCGCACGCAACGAGAAAGCGCCGCCCTTATGGCTGCTGGCGCTGCTTTGCCTGTGGGCCAATCTCCATGCCACCTTCACCTTCGGTTTCGTCATCGCCGCCTTCGCCGGCCTCGATCTCGTCATGCGCACACGCTTGTCGAACCCCCGGCTGCTGGCCAAGTGGATCCTTTTCGGGCTGCTTTGCCCACTGGTCAGCCTGCTCAATCCCTATGGCGTCAAGGCCATACTCGCCACATTCACCGTGGCCTATGGCAATGAGGCGGTGCCTTACATTGCGGAGTGGCAGCCCTTCGACGCCGCGCGGCACACCCTCCAGGAGGTGGCCCTGCTGGTGGCGTTTTTCGGGCTGCTCGTGTCGAGATTGCGCATTGGCTGGGCCAAGGCGCTGTTCCTTGTCTTCACGTTGCACGTCTATCTCACCCACATACGGTTCATGTACCTATTCTTTCTTCTCGTGCCGGTGGTCCTTGCCGTCGAGGTCGCGCAACAATATCCAGCGCTTTCAGCCGAGAAATGGGCGGCGGAAAAGCGTGACGGACTTGAACAATTTTTCGCACGGCAATTTTCCAGGATTTGTGCTGGACTTGCCGTTTTGCTGGTTTTGGCGGCTGCCGCCTTCACGACCTATCCGGTCGCGCCGAGCCAGAAGACCTCGGCGAGGGACGCACTGGCCTTTGCCCAAACCCATAATCTGTCGGGCAATCTGCTGAACTCCTACGATTTCGGTGGCACGCTGATTTTCCACGGCGTCAAGACGTTTATCGACGGCCGCGCGGATCAGCTCTTCCTGAACGGCTTTACGGAAACGGATGAGCGGACTGGGCACAGCCGGGGCAAGCCGATCCTGAAAGCCCAACTCGACAAATATACGATAGGCTGGGCGTTGTTGACCGCCGACGACAGCCGCATTCCGTTCTTCGACGAACTGGGCTGGAAGCGGGCCTATGCGGACGATTACGCGGTGATCTACACCCGCGCGGACTGAGCCCCGGCAGCTTCGCGCGCCGGTGCGCACCTCCCTCCTGAAGCTGTGGCCAGCGCCGAGGCGGCGAAATCCTTATGGGATTTTGATTTCTTTGCTCCGCGTCCCGTCTCGAACCTTTATGGCACTTTGATCCATATTCGCCGCAGCGATGTATCCAGCCGCCGACATGATGCGGTGAACGGGCTTGGACAGTTTTTTCCAAATAACAAACACAATATAGGAAAATTTCATGATGGACATAGTTGTTGTCGCGATTGGAATCGCGTTCTTTGCTCTATGCTTCGGCTACATCAAAGCCTGCGACAAGCTGTAAGTTTAGGGGATCGTAACATGCTATTCGACTATATCCTCGGCGGCGCCGTGACCTTGTTTCTTCTCGCCTACCTGACATACGCCCTCTTTCGCCCGGAACGCTTCTGATCTCCACTGGCAAGGAGCCAACCCCATGACAATCAACGGATGGCTGCAGATCCTCGTCTATTGCGGGATCGTCGTTTTGCTGGCCAAGCCGCTCGGCGGCTACATGCATCGCGTTTTCAGCGGCGAGCGCACATTCCTGTCGTCAATTCTGGCCCCGCTCGAGCGCGGGCTCTACCGCATATCAGGGACCAGCGAGCGCGAGGAGCAGCACTGGACCTCCTATGCGGCGGCCCTGCTGTTCTTTAACCTGGCCGGCTTCCTGGTGCTCTATTTGCTGCAACGGCTGCAAGGCGGCCTGCCCTACAATCCGGCCGGCATGACCGCCGTCGAACCTGGGCTGGCCTTCAACACCGCCGCCAGCTTCATGACCAACACCAACTGGCAGAACTACGGCGGCGAAAGCACGATGTCCTATCTCGTGCAGATGGCCGGCTTGACCGTACAGAATTTTCTGTCGGCGGCGACTGGCGTCGCCATTGCGGTCGCATTGATCCGCGGCTTTGCTAGAGCCTCAGGCAAATCGATCGGCAATTTCTGGGTCGATATGACCCGCGGCACGCTCTACCTGCTTTTGCCCTTTTGCATCGTGTTGACTCTTGTCTATGTCTATCTCGGCATGCCGCAAACGTTCGCTGCCTACGTCAACGCGACGACGCTCGAAGGCGCGCAACAGACTATCGCGGTCGGGCCGGTCGCTTCCCAGGTTGCCATCAAGATGCTCGGCACCAACGGCGGCGGTTTCTTCAACGCCAATGCCGCGCACCCGTTCGAAAATCCCGATGCAATCTCCAACCTGATCCAGATGGTGACGATCTTTGCCCTCGGCGCGGCGCTGACCAATGTCTTCGGCCGCATGGTAGGCAACCAGCGCCAGGGCTGGGCAATTCTGTCGGCGATGGGCGTGCTGTTCATCGCCGGCGTTGCCGTCTGCTACTGGGCAGAAGCCGCCGGCAATCCGCTCGTCCATGCGCTGGGCGTCGACGGCGGCAACATGGAGGGCAAGGAGAGCCGCTTCGGCATCGCCCTGTCGGCACTGTTTGCCGTCATCACCACGGCCGCATCCTGCGGCGCGGTCAACGCCATGCATGACAGCTTCACCGCACTCGGCGGCATGATCCCCATCATCAACATGCAACTCGGCGAGGTCATTGTCGGCGGCGTCGGCGCCGGCTTCTACGGTATCCTGATGTTCATCGTCATTGCCGTTTTCGTCGCCGGGCTGATGGTCGGACGCACGCCCGAATATCTCGGCAAGAAGATCGAGGCCAAGGAGGTCAAGATGGCTATGCTGGGCGTGCTCTGCCTGCCGCTTGCAATGCTGATCTTCACCGCTATCGCGGTGGTGCTGCCGACCGGCGTTGCTTCCATCGCCAATGCCGGCCCGCACGGCTTCTCCGAGGTTCTCTATGCCTACACCTCGGCCGCGGCGAACAATGGCTCCGCCTTTGGCGGCCTCAGCGGCAACACGCCCTGGTACAACGTAACGCTCGGCATCGGCATGCTGATGGGCCGGTTCCTGGTCATTATTCCGGCGTTGGCGATTGCTGGCTCGCTGGTTGCAAAGAAGACCGTCCCTGCCTCCGCCGGCACCTTCCCGACCGACGGTCCGCTGTTCGTCGGGCTGCTGGCCGGTGTCATCCTGATCGTCGGCGGCCTGACCTTCTTCCCGGCCCTGGCGGTCGGACCGATCGTCGAGCACCTGGCGATGATTCACGGTCAGACATTCTGAAACGGCGATGCCCTGGTTCAAGATCATACCTCGAAAGGTCCGGCATCGCCCCGAGCCGGAGGGGGAGAAAACGCCCCCTCCTTTCCCGACGCTGTCCACATTCCTCGCTATTGCGGCAGCCTTGATCATGATCTGGCTGCTGGCTTACGGGCCGCCGCACCTTCGTTCGGCACACGATCGACCGGTCAACAACATCGACACTGGAGCTACCAAATGAGCCCGTCGAAATCCGTGAGCATCATGGATACCCGCATTCTGTGGCCCGCTATCGGCGGTTCCTTCAGAAAACTGAACCCGCGCACCTTGATGCGAAACCCGGTGATGTTCGTCGTCGCCGTCGTCTCGGCGCTCACCACCGTGCTGTTCGTCAAGGATCTCGTTACCAGCGGCGGCGATCTTGGCTTCACGCTGCAGATCATCATCTGGCTGTGGTTCACCGTGCTCTTCGCCAATTTCGCCGAAGCGGTGGCCGAAGGCCGCGGCAAGGCGCAAGCTGACTCGCTGCGTCGGGCGCGAACCGAGACGCAGGCCAAGCTGTTGAACGGTGGCGACCGCAGCAAGTTCAAACTGGTGCCCGGCACCAGCCTGAAGGTCGGCGACATCGTGCTTGTCGAAGCCGGCGACATCATCCCCTCGGACGGCGAGGTGGTCGAAGGCGTGGCGTCGGTCAACGAGGCGGCCATCACCGGCGAATCCGCACCGGTCATCCGCGAATCCGGAGGCGATCGTTCGGCGGTGACCGGCGGCACGCAGGTCTTGTCCGACTGGATCCGCGTGCGCATCATTGCGGCTGCCGGTCATACGTTCCTCGACCGCATGATCTCGCTGGTCGAGGGCGCCGAGCGCCAGAAGACACCCAACGAGATCGCGCTCAACATCCTGCTCGTCGGCATGACGCTGATCTTCGTGCTGGCGACGGCGACGATCCCGAGCTTCGCCTCGTATTCGGGCGGCTATATCTCGGTGACCGTGCTGGTCGCCCTGTTCGTTACCCTGATCCCGACCACAATTGGCGCCCTGCTGTCGGCTATCGGCATTGCCGGCATGGACCGCCTGGTGCGCTTCAACGTGCTCGCCATGTCGGGCCGCGCCGTCGAGGCGGCCGGCGATGTCGACACGCTGCTGCTCGACAAGACCGGAACCATCACGCTGGGCAACCGTCAGGCGACGGCATTTCGTCCGGTCAAGGGCGTCACCGAACAGGAACTGGCCGACGCGGCTCAGCTTGCCTCGCTTGCCGACGAAACGCCGGAAGGCCGCTCGATCGTCGTCCTGGCGAAGGAAAAATACGCTATCCGCGCCCGCGACATGGCAAGCCTGCACGCGACTTTCGTGCCCTTCACCGCGCAAACCCGCATGAGCGGTGTCGATCTGGAAGGCTCCTCGGTCCGCAAGGGCGCAGTCGATGCGGTACTTGCCCACGTCAACCTCTCGACCGTTGCCACAGGCAGTATGCGCCCCGGCAGCGACACCGTCCGCGACCTTCAGGCGATCGCCGACGAGATCGCCAAATCGGGTGGCACTCCACTCGCGGTCGAGCGCGACGGGCGCCTGCTCGGCGTCGTCCATCTGAAGGACATCGTCAAGGGCGGCATCGCAGAACGCTTTGCCGAATTGCGCCGCATGGGCATCCGCACGGTGATGATCACCGGCGATAATCCGATGACCGCGGCGGCGATCGCGGCGGAAGCCGGCGTCGACGACTTCCTTGCCCAGGCGACGCCCGAGGACAAGTTGAAGCTGATCCGCGACGAGCAGGCCAAAGGCAAACTGGTCGCGATGTGCGGCGATGGCACCAACGATGCGCCGGCCCTTGCGCAGGCCGATGTCGGCGTTGCCATGAACACCGGCACGGTCGCGGCGCGCGAGGCCGGCAACATGGTCGATCTCGACAGCGATCCGACCAAGCTGATCGAGATCGTCGAAATCGGCAAGGCGCTGCTGATGACGCGTGGCTCGCTGACCACCTTCTCCATCGCCAACGACGTGGCCAAGTATTTTGCCATCATCCCGGCAATATTCGCCGTCTTCTACATCGCCCCGGGCCAGACCGCCGGGCCGCTGCAAGCGCTCAATGTCATGCATCTGGCGACGCCGCAGAGCGCTATCCTCTCGGCCATCATCTTCAACGCGCTGATCATCATTGCGCTGATCCCGCTGTCGCTGAGGGGCGTCAAATACCGCGCGGTCGGCGCCGGTGCGCTGCTCAGCCGCAATCTCATTGTCTATGGCCTTGGCGGCGTCGTAGTGCCCTTCGTCGGCATCAAGATGATCGACATGGCCATCACCGCTCTCGGTCTCGCCTAAGGAACCACGTCGATGCTCAATCAAATCAGGCCCGCGATCGTCATGATCGTCTTCTTCACCATTCTGACGGGTTTGGTCTATCCGACCGGCATGACCGGCATTGCCCAGGCGCTGTTTTCGCGCCAGGCCAATGGCAGCCTGATCGAGAAGGACGGCAAGCTCGTCGGTTCCGAGCTGATCGGCCAGGCTTTCGAAAGCGACCGCTACTTCCATGGCCGCCCGTCGGCTGCCGGCGACGGCTACAATGCCGCCGCCTCGGGCGGCTCGAATCTCGGCCCGACCAACCCGAAGCTCATCGACAGGATCAAGAGCGACGCCGAAAAGCTGAGAGCCGAAAACCCGAGCCAGCCGGTACCGATGAATCTGGTCACCACGTCCGGCAGCGGCCTCGATCCGCATATCAGCCCCGATGCGGCCTATTTTCAGGTTGCCAAGGTGGCCAAGGCCAGGGGCGTCGATGAATCCAGGATCAAATCGCTTGTCGACAGCCATGTCGAAGATCGCGAATTGGGATTCATCGGCGAGCCGGTAGTCAATGTGCTGGCCCTCAACCTTGCGCTGGACGATGCCATGAAACAGTGAAGGACCGGCGCCGGGATCGACACCGAAGCCGGCGCCGTTCATGATTGACCCGTATGCCAGACGACAGACGCACCGCCGAAACCAGGCCCTCTCCCGACGCGCTGCTCGAGCATGCCGAGCGGGAGGAGCGCGGCCGCCTGAGGATATTTCTCGGCGCCGCCCCCGGTGTCGGCAAGACCTACGAGATGCTGATGTCGGGCCGCGCCAGGCTGGCCGACGGGGTCGACGTGGTGATCGGCATCGTCGAGACGCACGGCCGCAAGGAAACCCAGACGCTGGTCGAAGGCTACGAGGTCATTCCTCGCCTTGAGATCGATTACAAGGGGCGGATCCTTGAGGAGATGAATCTCGACGCCATCCTCGCCCGGCACCCGGCGCTAGTTCTGGTCGACGAACTCGCCCACACCAACGTCGCCGGCAGCCGTCACCCCAAGCGCTATCTCGACGTCCAGGAAATCCTGACGCACGGCATCGATGTCTACACGACGCTGAATATCCAGCACGTCGAGAGCCTGAACGATGTCGTGGCGCAGATCACCCGCGTCAGGGTGCGGGAAACTGTCCCCGACTCCATAATCGACCAGGCCGACGACATCGAGATCATCGACCTCACCCCCGACGATCTGATCAAACGGCTTGAGGAAGGCAAGGTCTACATCCCCAGCACCGCCCAGCGCGCCATCGAGAACTATTTCTCGCCGGGCAATCTGACGGCGCTCCGGGAATTGGCGCTCCGCCGCACTGCCCAGCGGGTCGACGAGCAGTTGCTGACCCACATGCGGGCCCACGCGATACCCGGGCCTTGGGCGGCGGGGGAAAGGGTTCTCGTCTGCGTCGATGCGCGTCCGGGCGGGGCGGCCCGTGTACGCTATGCGCGGAGGTTGGCCGACCGGCTCCGCGCCCCTTGGACGGCGCTTCATGTCGATACCCCTCATTCAGCGGCCATGCCCGAGGAGGACAAGGATCGGCTGGCGACGCAGCTGCGCCTTGCCGAGCAGCTCGGTGCCGAGGTGACGACCATTCCGGGTCAGAACGTCGCGCAAGACATCGTTCGGCATGCGACGGCGAACAACTTCACCCATATCGTGATCGGCAGGCCGACCCGATCGCGTTGGCGGGAATTGATCGAAGGCTCGCTCACTTACGATCTCATCCGCAATGCCGGCGACATCAGCGTCCATGTCATTTCGGGAAACGAACGCAACGCCGAGGCGACTTCGAGGACCGTCAAGGCGGCGGACGAGCAGTGGCAGTTCGAGATCTGGCCCTATCTCAGGGCCACGGCCTATGTTGTTGGCTCGCTCGCCTTCGCCGTCCTTCTCGACCAGTTTCTCGACGTCCGCAATCTGGCGATCATCTTTCTCATTGGGGTCCTGACGTCGGCGGTGACCGGCGGTCTCTGGCCGGCTTTGTATGCCTGCCTCATCAGCGCCATTGCCTTCAACTATTTCTTCCTAGAACCACGCTACACGCTGACGATCGAGGATCCGGAGAGCATCGTTGCGCTGGCTGTCTTCCTGGTTGTTGCGGTCATTGGCAGCAATCTAACAGCGCGCGTGCAGCGTCAGGCGGTCGCCGCGCGCTCGCGGGCACGCGCCACAGAAGATATTTATCTCTTCTCAAAGAAGCTCGCCGGCGCTGGGACGCTTGATGACGTTCTCTGGGCGACTGCCTTCCAGATCGCCTCGATGCTGAAGCTGCGCGTGGTGCTGCTTCTGCCGGAGAACGGCACGATTGCGGTCAAAGCCGGCTACCCACCCGACGACACGCTGGCCGAGGCCGACATCGCAGCAGCCCGCTGGGCCTGGGAGCATAACCGCGCCGCCGGGCGCGGCGCCGACACGCTGCCCGGAGCAAAGCGCCTCTATCTGCCCTTGCGGACCGGACGCACGGCGGTAGGCGTTGTCGGCCTCGACAACGACAAGCAAGGTCCGCTGCTGACACCCGAGCAGCAGCGTCTGCTCGATGCGCTCGCCGACCAGGCGGCGGTCGCCATCGAGCGCATCCAGCTCGTCGCCGATGTTGACCGGGCCAAGCTTGCGGCCGAGGCAGACCGTCTGCGCTCGGCCTTGCTCACCTCCATTTCCCACGATTTGAAAACGCCGCTTGCCGCCATCATGGGCGCGGCCGGAACACTCAGGGACTTCGAGGCCGCGCTTCCCGAGCAGGACCGGGCGGAACTGCTGTCGACCGTGCTCGATGAAGCGGAGAGGCTTAACCGCTTCATCGCCAATCTGCTCGATATGACCAAGATCGAATCCGGCACGATGGAGCCGAACTATGCGTTTCACTATCTCGGCGACATTGTCGGTTCAGCTCTGTATCGGGCCCGCAAAATCGTCGGCGAGCATAAGACCGAGATCGACATTCCATCGGATCTGCCGATGTTGCGGGTCGACCCCGTTCTGTTCGAACAGGTGCTGTTCAACCTCCTCGACAATGCTGCAAAATACGCGCCGCCAGGTTCGACGATCCGCCTGCAAGCCTGGGCCGACAACGGCTTCGTCATCCTGCAGATCATGGATGAGGGACCAGGCATTCCGCCAGCGGATCTAGAGCGCGTTTTCGACACTTTCTACCGTGTGCGCAAGGGTGACCAGGTGCGTGCCGGCACGGGGCTCGGCCTGTCGATTTGCCGCGGCTTCATCGAAGCGATGGGCGGGACGCTCTTGGCGGCAAACAGGTCCGACCGCTCGGGGGCGGTTTTCACCATCAGGATGCAACTGGTGCCGGCGGAACTGCCCAATCTCGGCGAACCCGAGACGGGCCATCAAAATATGGACGATCTGGCATGACGAGCCTGGACGTCAGGATATTGGTGGTCGACGACGAACCGCCGATCCGGAAACTGCTTCGCGTCGGGCTTGGCAGCCAAGGCTATGCGATCAGCGAGGCGCCGAACGCCAGGGCGGCGATTGAACTCATCGCGACGGAAAAGCCGGACCTTGTGCTGCTCGATCTCGGCCTGCCCGGCATGAGCGGGCATGAGCTGCTCCGCAAATGGCGGGATGATGGCCTGGACATTCCCGTGGTTATTCTTTCCAGCCGCACCGACGAGGCCGGCATCGTCTCGGCCCTCGAACTCGGCGCCGACGATTATGTCACCAAGCCATTCGGTATGAACGAGCTTGTCGCACGCATCCGCGTCGCGCTTCGCCACAAGTTCCAGCAGCAGGGTGAGAGACCGGTGTTCCAGACCGGCGACCTCTCCGTCGATCTGGTGAAGCGCGTCGTCAAGATCGAGGACAAGGAGATAAAGCTCTCGCCGAAGGAATACGACATTCTTCGCACCTTGGTGCAGCACGCCGGCAAGGTTCTCACCCACCAGTTCCTGCTGAAGCAGGTCTGGGGCGATTCCACCGACGTTCAATATCTCAGAGTCTATGTCCGGCAACTCAGGCTAAAGATTGAAAAGACGCCCGACCAGCCCCGCTATATCACGACCGAGACCGGCGTCGGATACCGGCTGCGCGAAGTCGATTGACGCGACGAGCATCCGAAGCCGAAATGCCTCTTCCAATCTGCTTCAAATCAGCGGCGGCCATGGCGTCGCCGGACAAAAGCCCTATATTAAAAGAAGATTGGTTTTGTGCGGGAATGAACGAATGCCACGGCTTCGTCTATTGACGTTTTTAGGGTCGGCAATGCTGACTGCGTCGATGCTGTCGGGCGTAAATCCTGCTGCATCGGCACAGGTCGGCAGTCCCGCCGATCGCAACGTGTTGATCCAGCAAGACCAGTTGCAGATGTTGGAGAACAGGCTGCGGCGGCAGCAATACCAGCAGCAGCAACAGCAGTACCGTGCCCTGGATCGCCAAATCCCAATACCGCAACGGCAGGAGGTGCCGCAGATGAGGCCAACTTGCCAGTTGCTGCCGTCAGGGAGCGGCTTTGTCAGCACCTGCCGCTGACGACCGGTCCCTTTCATTTATTTAGCCGACTTATATACTGGGGAAACCGCTCCGCCTGCGCCCCATTGAAAGCGGGCGAGTTTGCAACGCTGCCCTTGCCGTCTGGGCACCGATTCGACTGGATTATCGAATGGCAGCCAGCAAGAAGAAGGTTGTACGCAAGGCAAGGAAGGGCGACGGGGTTCGCCAGGTCGCGGCGATTCCCTTTCGGCTGAACGAGCATGGCGATGTCGAGGTGATGCTGGTCACATCGCGAACGACGAGGCGCTTCATCGTACCGAAGGGCTGGCCGATGAAGGGCAAGAGCGGCCGCAAGGCAGCCACCATCGAAGCACAGGAAGAAGCCGGTGTTCTCGGCAAGACACTGAAACAGCCTGCCGGCACCTACCACTACTGGAAGCGGCTGGCGAACCGCTTCGTTCGCGTCGATGTCGTCGTCTATTTGCTTGAGGTAACCGAGGAACTTGCCAAGTGGCAAGAAGCCAAGAGACGGCAGCGGGCATGGCTGACGCCGACCGACGCGGCGTTGCTGATCGACGAGCCGGATCTTTCGACGCTGGTGAGGAACATCAGGATTGCCGAACTGGAGCATAATCCCAAAAAGCAGAGTCCGGCGTTCGGAAAAGATCCCGCTCAATAGAAGATGGAGGCATGCCCCAACTGTGTCGGGATGGAATTGGTTTCCAGCGCCCGCCGCCCCCGTCTCTTGAACCGATGCCTCACTGACTGCCATCGTCTTCCTCGGGCAGAGGCCGCGCCGGCGTGCCGGTATAGGCCCACAGCCATTCGCGCGGCAGTGGCCCTTTGTTGCGTTCGCTCTCCTGCGACTGTTCCCATGCATGTGCGAGGATGCCGACGGAGCGCGACAGCACGAAAAGGCCCCGCGTCAGCGGCGGCGGGAAGCCGAGCTCGCCGTAGATGACGGCCGTGGCGCCGTCGATATTGAGCGGGATTTTTTTGCCCTTGCGCCGCGAAACCTCGGCCTCGACCATCTCGGCGATATCGGCGAAGCGCCCGCTGACGACGCCGCGCGCGGCAAAGTCACGGGTCAGCTCGATGAGGCGGGGCGCCCGCGGGTCGACCGGGTGGAAGCGATGGCCGAGCCCGGGCACATAACCGTCCTCCCCAGCAAGGAAATGACCAACCCGCAGCGACACGGCGCCCGTGAGGGGCACGCCGGCGTCCACTTCAGCGGCGATGTCGCCGTAGAAGGAAAGCGCCTGTTCGCCGGCGCCGCCATGCACATCGCCAAGCACGTTGATGGCAGATGCCATGGCGCTGTTGATGCCGACGCCGCACGTGATCGCCATGCGGGCGATGGCGATCGACGGCGCCTGCGGCCCATGGTCGACGGCAGCACCCAGCGCGATGCCGAGCAGCGCCGCCTGCTCCTCGCTCGGCAGTTCGCCGCGCAGCATGAGCCAGATCATTGCCGGAAAGCTGACGCGACCGATCAGATCCTGGATTTCATAGCCGCGCAGCCGGATGACGCCGGGGCGCATCTCGATGATGCCGGTCTGCCACCATTCCTCGCCGCGCGCGCGGCCAGCCTTGTTTTCCGTGTCGCTCATGGCTTCTTTTCCGTGCCGCTCATGCCTTCGCTCTTTTCTTGGCGCGTGGCGGCAGGTTGGCAAAAACTTCGTCCATATGCTCGCCCAGCCCCGGCGGCGGCCTGCTCGGCAAAGGTGCCTCGCCATCGACCATGAAGCCGCCGCGCACCACGGTCAGCGGCCTAGCCATCCCGGACACGGCCTGGAAGCGTACCGTCATGCCGCGCTCGATCACTTGTCTCTCTTGCAGTACCTGCGGGATTGTCAGCACCCGGCCTGCCGGCACGCCGGCGCGATTGAACGTCTCCTCCCAGGCGGCGGCCGAGCCGCTCGCCAAGGCATCCTCGATCAGCGCTTTCAATGCAATGCGGTTCTGCTTGCGCGTTTCGCGCTCGGCAAAGCGGACATCCGACGCCAACTCCGGCCGACCGATCAACCGGCACAGTGTGACGAACTGCTCTTGCTTGTTGGCGGCGATGTTGAGCAAGCCGTCGCCGGTGCGAAACGCGCCAGACGGTGCGGCCGTCATGTTTTCATTGCCCATCGGCTGCGGCTCGACGTCCGCCGTCAGATAGTTCGACACCGGCCAGCCGAGCGCAGAAAGCGTGCATTCGAGCATCGACACGTCGAGGAACGCGCCCTCGCCAGTCGTCTTCTGCTTGACCAGTGCGGCGGTAATGGCGAAGGCTCCGACCAGCCCGCCAAGCGTATCGGCGACGGGATAGCCGACACGCAGCGGCGCCGTTTCCGGTGTACCGGTGATGCTCATGATGCCGGAAAGACCCTGGATAATCTGGTCGTAGGCTGGATTGTCGCGCATCGGCCCGGTCTGGCCGAAGCCCGATATCGCACAGTAGACAAGGCTTGGCCGGACCTCCTTCAGCCTGGCATGGCCAAGCCCCAGCCGGTCCATTACGCCGGGGCGGAAATTCTCG
This sequence comes from Mesorhizobium sp. M0898, assembly GCF_040319695.1. NCBI lineage: Bacteria > Pseudomonadati > Pseudomonadota > Alphaproteobacteria > Hyphomicrobiales > Phyllobacteriaceae > Mesorhizobium > Mesorhizobium sp. M0898. The sequence continues at coordinate 339,773 of NZ_JAMYOE010000003.1, forward strand.
ACCAGCGCGTCGGCCGAAGCGACCAGATCGAGGAAGCGTTCGCGGTCGGCCTCCTGCTTGAGATCGAGCGCCACCGAGCGTTTGCCGGCATTCTGCGCCAGGAACGAAGCGCCCATGCCCGCCCGGTTGAGCTCCGGCGAGGCGCCGAGCTGGCGCGCCAGATCACCACCTTGCGGCGTCTCGACCTTGATGACGTCGGCCCCGAGCAACGCCAGCTGGTAGGCGCAATAGGGGCCGGCCAGCACATTGGTCAGGTCAAGGACGCGGATGCCGGAAAGCAGGTCTGTCATGACGTCACGAACAGCTCAGGCATCGCCCGGCACGTGCTCCGGTCCACGCATGCGCCTGTGCTCGATGTAGGCCCAGATATGCGGTCCAACCAGGCCGATGAAGGCCAGCGTCAGCAGCGTCAGCGACAGCGGATGCTTGTAGAACACCGTCCAATCGCCGTTCGAGATGGTCATCGCGCGGCGGAACTGCGTTTCCGCAAGCGGCCCGAGAATCATGCCGATGATGACCGGCGCGGTCGGGAAATCGAAACGCCGCATCAGGAAGCCGGCGGCACCGAGCAGATAGAGGATGACGAGGTCGATCGGCGATTGCGAGATACCGTAGGTGCCGACCGTGGCGAACACGAGGATGCCGGCATAGAGCTGCGGCGCCGGGATCTTCAGCAATCGCACCCAGAGCCCGATCAGCGGCAGGTTGAGGACGACGAGGATGACATTGGCGATGAACAGGCTGGCGATCAGCCCCCACACCAGGTCGGCCTGCGTCGTCAGCAGCAGCGGCCCCGGATTGATACCGTAGCTCTGGAACGCCGACAGCATGATCGCGGCCGTCGCCGAGGTCGGCAGGCCGAGCGTCAGCATCGGCACCAGCACGCCGGCCGCGGATGCATTGTTGGCGGCCTCCGGCCCGGCAACGCCCTCGATGGCGCCGACGGTGCCGAACTCCTCCTTGTGTCTGGAGAGTTTCTTCTCGATCGCATAGGAGAGGAAGGTCGGGATTTCGGCGCCGCCGGCCGGCATGGCACCGATCGGGAAGCCGATCAGGGCACCGCGCAGCCATGGCTTCCACGAGCGCGCCCATTCGGCCGCGGTCATGTAGAGCGAGCCCTTCAACGGCACGATATCGTCCTTGCCGGCATAGCGGCGCGAGGCCATGTAAAGCGTCTCGCCAACGGCGAACAGGCCAACGGCGACGACGATGACGTCGACGCCGTCCAACAATTCGCTCATGCCGAAGGTGAAGCGCGGCTGCCCCGTCTGCAGGTCGACGCCAATCATGCCGACGACGAAGCCGACGAACAGACTGGTCAGGCCGCGCACCGAAGACGAGCCGAGCACCGCCGAAACCGTGATGAAGGCCAGCACCATCAGCGAGAAATATTCGGCCGGGCCGAAGGCCAGCGCGAATTTGACGACGATCGGCGCCAGGAAGGCAACGCCGATCGTGCCCAGCGTGCCGGCGACGAAGGAGCCGATCGCCGAGGTCGCCAGGGCCGCACCGCCACGGCCGGAGCGGGCCATCCGGTTGCCTTCCAGCGCGGTGACGATGGTGGCGCTTTCGCCAGGCGTGTTGAGCAGGATCGATGTCGTCGAGCCGCCATACATGGCGCCGTAGTAGATGCCGGCAAACAGGATGAAGGATGCCTCCGGCGCCACCTGATAGGTGATCGGCAACAGCAGCGCGATGGTCAGTGCCGGCCCGAGGCCGGGCAGCACGCCGATGGCAGTCCCCAGCGTGGTGCCGACCAGGCACCATATGAGATTGATCGGCGAGAAGGCGACCGAAAATCCGTGCGCGAGATGGCCAAGCGTTTCCATGGCGTCAGCCCCTCAGCATGGCAACGATCGAATCGACGGTCGCATTCAGCTGGTTTTCGATGAAGCCGGCACCGATATTGACGCCAAGCGCCCTGGCAAAGCCGAAATAGGCGGCCAGCGCCAGGATCAGCCCGAGCAGCACGTCACGCAGCGGACGCCGGCTGCCGAAACCGTGGCAGATGAGAACGAACATGATGACAGATGCCGCGGTAAAGCCGAGCGGCTGGATCAGCACCAGATTGGCGATCAGTCCGAGGGCGACGATGCCCATCGCCTTCCAGTCGGTCGGCGTCTCCTTTTCGTCCTCCGGCTGCCATCCGCCCCGCAAGGCGGCAATGATGAGCAGCAGCGACAGGATCATCATCCCGGTCATGGTGATGTAGGGAAAGACGGTCGGACCGACCTTGGAATAGAGCGGCGAGACCGGGATTGCCAGCGTCTGCCAGGCAACCGCACCCGCACAGGCGAGGAGCCCAACGCCGATCAGCAGTTCGGGCACTGCAAGGCGCGGCGGCGCCTGCTGGTCGCTGGTGCTCATCATCGTCCTCCCAATGCCAGCCCCGAGGGCCGGTTCTCCCTGGACCGGTCTCACTCGGCCGATCTCGGCCTAGTTTCACCTCCGGCGCCGCGTATGTCCATGCGGCTGGCGAAAATCGGCAAGGGTTGGGCGCAGGCCGCCCCTTGCCGAGAGCATCACGCCAGGCCGAGGTCCTTGAGGATCGTCCCGATGCGGGCCGTGTCTTCGGCGACGAATTTCGCATAATCGTCACCGGTGAGCAGGATCTGCGTCCAGTTACGGTTCTTGCATTCGGTGGCCCAGGCGTCGCTCTTGGCCATGGTCTCGATCAGCTTGATCATTGCTGCCTTGTCGGCGTCCGAGACGCCGGGCGGTGCGAAGACGCCGCGCCAGTTGAACAGCTCGACATCGATGCCGGCTTCCTTCATCGTCGGCGCATCAATTCCCTCCTGGCGTTTATCCGCGGAGATGGCCAGCAGCCGCAGCGCACCCGCCTTGACCTGTTCGGCGAACTCGCCATAGCCGGAGATGCCGGCCGCGACCTGGTTGCCGAGCAGCGCCGACAGCGCCTCGCCGCCGCCGGCAAACGGCACATAGGAGAGATTGGTGGCCGGAACACCGACGGTCTTGGCGATGAGGCCGAACAAGATGTGGTCCGAGCCGCCAGCCGAACCGCCGGCGACCGGAACCTGCGTCGGGTCGGCTTTGAGGGCGGCAACAAAGTCGGCCGCAGTCTTGAATGGCGAGGCGGCCGGCACCACAAGCGCCTCGAACTCGCCAGTAAGGCGGGCGATTGGCGTGACTTCGGTAAGGTTGTTAGCCGCCTTGTTGGCGATGATCGCGCCGACCATGACCATGCCAGCCACCATCAGCGCATTGCCCTTGCCCTTCCACTGGTTGACGAATTGCGGCAGGCCGACAGTACCGCCGGCGCCGCCGACATTGGTGATCTGCGAGCCGGAGATCAGTTTTTCGCTGCGCAGCACCTGGTCCATGGCGCGCGCCGTCTGGTCCCAGCCGCCGCCCGGCGCCGCTGGCACGAAAATCTGCAGCTGCGGCGCGTCCTGCGCGAAGGCGGGAATAAAATGCGATGCCGCGAGTCCGGCAGCACCTGCTGCCGCGGTGCTCATCAAGAATCGGCGTCTGTTCAGCATGGGATTCCTCCAAATCGCGACACCTCCTCCGGTGCCTGCCAGAAACGTGGCCTGACTTCAGACCCGCTCGATAAAATTCATGCAGAGTTTGCGTCTTCCTGTCAAAGACAGAACACGCCGCATGCGGCACAATCGGCCTGCACGATTTTCAGGCTGGCGAACCGGACGCCCGAAGACGACGTGGCAGGCAGTGCCAAACAACATCCGTCAGGGTTGCCGCTCCAGCAGGATGGTCGGCTTGCCTTGGTAGACGGTTCGCAGCACTTCGCCATAACCACATTTTGCCGCGACGTTCAGCGATCCGGTGTTTTCCGGATCGATGATGCAGACGGTCTTCGCGGCGCCGAACGTCTCGTCGCCCCAGGCAAGCACCCGTGCGACGACTTCGCTGGCCAACCCGTGGCCATGCGCGCCCAAAACCAGAGCCCAGCCGGCCTCCGGAATGCCCTCGATCGACGGCGTCATGTCGCGTTTCAGATCGTGAAAGCCGGCCTCGCCGATGAAGCGGCCAGTCGCTTTTTCCTCGATCGCCCAGAAGCCGTAGCCCAGAAGCGACCACAGGCCGGCGTGGCGCAGGAAGCGCATCCAGCTTTCCTCCCGCGTGCGCGGCTTGCCGCCGATAAAGCGGGTGACGGCGGGATCGGCCCACATCGCGACATAGGCGTCGAAATCGTCAAGCCGGTGCGGCCGCAGGACCGTGCGCGAGGTCTCAATTACTGGGGCGACAATTGTATGCGGACTGGCCATGGTCATGTCTCGGTTGTTGCCCGTGCAGGTCTTCCAAAAGTGGGGACAGCGACACGCCCGAGACGGGAAATCCAAATCCGTTGCGAAAAACAAGAGCCAAGGCTGTGTAGATCATCTTCCAGGCTGATGTGAATCCTGCCAGGCGGTGTTAGTTTTTCTCCAGTACTGGTTCAGGCGCGTTGGGTTCCGGCGCTGCCGTCCGACAGAGGGAAAACAGCATGGACACGACCGACCTTGTGCTTGCCATCTTCCATCATCTGCTGGTGTTTTCGCTGGCAGGCATCATCGGCGCCGAGTTCGTCCTGATCCGCAGCGACTTGTCCGCCGCGACGCTGAAGCGGCTTGTCGGCATCGATCGCCACTACGGCATCATCGCCATGCTGATCATCGTCGCCGGCATCGGCCGCGTCATCTATGGTCTCAAGGGCTGGGAATTCTACGTCTACAACTGGATGTTCTGGGCAAAGATGGCCGCCTTCGCAATTGTCGGCCTGTTGTCGATTATCCCGACCGTCCGATTCCTGTCCTGGAACAGGCAGGCGAGCGCCAGTCCCGGCTTCCAGGTGCCTGCGGCGGAGCTAGCGTCCGTTCGCAGCTATGTCCGCACCGAGGCCTTCATCTTCCTCTTGATCCCGGTGTTCGCGGCGGCGATGGCGCGCGGCTACGGTTATTAAGATAGGTCGGAGGAAGGGCATCGCGCGGCCCAACCTTTCCACTCATTTGCGCGGACAAACGTGCAGTTTGCCGTTCGAGGCTGATTGTCATTTGTCGGGTTGCGCTAGTTATTGCTCCATCTACATTCGGTTTTGAGAGGAACTCCGCGCAGCGGTTGGTAATTCGTATCCTGGGAGGAATCACGATGAGAAAATTCGTCGCCGCGCTGGCTGCCGTTGCGGCCGCCATGCTTTACCCACCGGCCGCTGGCGCGCAGACCTACCCCGAACGCACGATCAGCATTGTCGTGCCGTTTTCGGCCGGCGGCCCGACTGACACCGTCACGCGTCTTGTCGCGGAAGCCATGTCGAAGGACCTCGGCCAGCAGGTCATCGTCGAGAATGTCGGCGGCGCCGGCGGCACACTGGGCGCGGGCCGCGTCGCAAATGCCGAGCCTGACGGCTACACGCTGCTCCTCCATCACATCGGCATGGCGACAAGTGCTACGCTCTACAGAAAGCTCGCCTACGACACGCTGAACGCATTCGAATATGTCGGCCTCGTCACCGAGGTGCCGATGACCATCGTCGGCCGCAAGGACCTCGAGCCGACCGATCTGAAGGGGCTGGTCGACTACGCCAAGGCTAACAAGGACAGCATCACCGTTGCCAATGCCGGGATCGGTGCCGCCTCGCATCTGTGCGGCATGCTGTTTATGAGCGCCATCGGCACGCCGCTGGTCACCGTACCATATAAGGGCACCGGCCCGGCCATGACCGATCTTCTCGGCGGCCAGGTCGACATCATGTGCGACCAGACGACCAATACCACCAAGCAGATCCAGGGCGGCACGATCAAGGCTTATGCCGTAACCTCGCCGCAACGGCTAGACGTGCTGCCGGACGTGCCGACGACGATAGAGGCCGGTCTTCCCCAGGTGCAGGTCGGCATCTGGCACGGCATCTATGCACCCAAGGGCACGCCGGCCGAGATCACCGAACGCCTGTCGAAATCTCTGCAGGTGGCGCTGAAGGACCAGAACGTCGTCGCCCGATTTGCCGAACTCGGCACCAAGCCGTCGCCCGAGGCCGATGCCACGCCGGCCGCGCTCAAGGCCAAGCTGGAAAGTGAGATTGCGCGCTGGAAGCCGATCATCGAAGCGGCCGGCCAGTACGCCGACTAAAGGTTTTTAACGGGGCGCCGCCGGCGCCCCGTTTTTACACCGGCATCGGCACGCCCGTGAGGCGGGCCGGGAGGACGTCATGAAACCTTTCGCAATCGACAGAGCCAACGGCATATGCGCCGCGCTGTTGATCTTTATTGGCGTCTTTTTCGCGCTGCAGTCGCTGGGCCTCGAAATCGGCACCGCCTTTCGCATGGGGCCGGGCTATTTCCCCCTGGTTCTGGCGATCGTGCTCATTCTGCTCGGCGCCGTCATCCTAGTCGAGGCAGTGCGCTTCGAGAGCGAGCCGATCGGTTACATTGCGTGGCGCGGCATGCTGTTCATCCTGCCTGCTCCGATCTTCTTCGGCCTGACGGTGCGCGGCCTCGGCTTCATCCCATCGATCTTCCTGGCGGCGCTGATCGCATCGTTTGCCAGCGGCCGCATGAAGCCGCTGACCGCGCTCGTGCTGTCGGCCGGCCTGACGCTGTTCGCGTTCGCCATCTTCAGCTACGCACTCGGCCTGCCGTTCCGGCGTTTCGGCCCGTGGTTGCCACTGTCGTTGTGAGGAGATGAAATGGAACTCCTCAACAATCTCGCACTCGGCTTTTCGACGGCCACATCTTTGGCAAACCTCGGTTTCTGCCTGATCGGTGTCCTTCTCGGCACGCTGATTGGTGTCCTGCCCGGTATCGGCGCCACCGCAACCATTGCCATGCTGTTGCCGATCACCTTCCAGATCGGCGATCCGGTTTCCTCCCTGATCATGCTCGCCGGCATCTATTACGGCGCGCAGTATGGCGGCTCGACTACCGCTATTCTCATCAACATGCCCGGCGAATCCTCGTCGGCCGTCACCGCCATCGACGGCTACCAGATGGCCAGGAAAGGCCGCGCCGGGGCGGCACTGGCGACCGCGGCGATAGGCTCGTTCTTTGCCGGCACGGTGTCGACCTTCCTCGTCGCCATCTTTGCCCCGCCGCTGACGGCGATAGCGTTGAAATTCGGTGCTGCCGAGTATTTTTCGCTGATGATTGTCGGTCTGGTCTCGTCCGTCGCGCTCGCCCACGGCTCGATCGTCAAGGCGCTGGCCATGGTCGTGCTCGGCCTGCTGCTCGGCCTTGTCGGCACCGATATCTACACCGGTACACCCCGTTTCACGCTCGGCATCCGCGAATATGCCGACGGGCTGAATTTCGTCGCAGTGGCGGTCGGTGTCTTCGGCGTCGCCGAGATACTGCGCAACCCCGAAAACGAGCATGAGCGTTCCGTGCTGATCCGAAAGATCTCCGGCCTTATGCCGACCCGCGAAGATTTTCGGCGCATGGCGGCTCCCATCGTGCGCGGAACGATCATCGGTTCGGCGCTCGGCATCCTGCCGGGAGGCGGCGCGATCCTTGCCGCCTTTGCCTCCTACACCGTCGAAAAACGTGTCTCGAAAAATCCCGGGGAATTCGGCAAGGGCGCCATCGAAGGCGTCGCCGGACCGGAATCGGCCAACAATGCCGGCGCCCAAACCTCCTTCATCCCGATGCTGACGCTCGGCATTCCGGCCAACCCGGTAATGGCGCTGATGATCGGCGCTATGATCATCCAGGGCATCGTGCCCGGCCCCAATGTCGCCATCGAACAGCCTGCGCTGTTTTGGGGTATCATCACCTCGATGTGGATCGGCAATCTGATGCTGATCATCTTGAACCTGCCGCTGATCGGGCTTTGGGTGAAACTTCTTACCATCCCCTACTACGTGCTCTTCCCGATCATCATGGCGTTCTGCTCGATCGGCGTTTACAGCGTCAACACCAACGTCTACGACCTCTATGCCGTCGCCTTCTTCGGCTTGCTTGGCTACCTCCTGACCAAGCTGCGCTGCGAACCTGCGCCGCTGCTGCTCGGCTTCGTGCTCGGCCCGCTGCTCGAGGAAAACCTGCGCCGCGCCATGATCCTCTCGCGCGGCGATCCGAGCACCTTCGTGACGCGGCCGATCAGCGCCAGCCTGCTCCTCATCGCGCTTGCCGTGCTCGTCATCGTGTTTCTCCCCGCGGTCAAGAAGAAGCGCGAGGAGGTGTTTGTCGAAGAGAGTTCCTGAACGTGGACGGCGCCACATGCGAGGAACTTCACAGTCGCTTGCCGGGCACTGACTCAGTAGCCGCTTCTCCTGGCCCGAGCGGCGCGATCTCCACCAGCGGTGCAGGCACGCTGGTCGTCTTTTCCTTGGCCTTGCAGATATCGGCGATGACGCAGGCCGGGCAATCCGGCTTGCGCGCCTTGCAGACATAGCGGCCGTGCAGGATCAGCCAATGATGCGCGTGCCGCATATATTCATCCGGAATGATCTTCAGGAAACCTTGCTCGACCTGTTCCGGCGTCTTGCCCGGCGCCAGGCCGAGCCTGTTACCGATGCGGAAGATGTGCGTGTCGACCGCCATCGTATGCTGGCCGAATGCCACATTGAGCACGACGTTGGCGGTCTTGCGGCCGACACCCGGCAGCTCGACCAGTTGATCGCGATCCTCAGGCACCTCGCCGCCATGGTCGCGGATCAGCGCCTCCGACAGCGCGATGACGTTCTTGGCCTTGTTGCGCCATAGCCCGATGGTGCGGATATGGTCGCCGAGCTTGGCCTCGCCCAGCGCCAGCATCTTTTGCGGCGTGTCGGCAATTTTGAACAGCGCCCGCGTCGCCTTGTTGACGCCGGCGTCCGTCGCCTGAGCCGAAAGCACCACCGCCACCAACAGCGTGAAGGCGTTGATATGTTCGAGCTCGCCCCTCGGTTCCGGCCGCTGAACGGAAAAGCGCCGGAAAATCTCATGCACCTCGGCCGCGCTGTAAAGCGCCCGCGATCTTGCGGGCCGCGGACGCCGCTTGGCGTTCGAGCCGTCGCGGCGGCCGGGCAACAGGTCTTTTTTTAGCGCAGAAGAGTTTTTGGGCTTGGGGCTTGTCATTGCCTTCCTATAATATTCCCCAATGAGCGACACAAACGCCTCATTTCAGGCCGACGAGCCATTTTTCCAGGCGCTGCTGACACCGCACCGGTCGCTGGGCAAGACCGGCTTTGCCATACTGATGGGCGCCCTGCTGTTCGGCTGGCTGGTGACCGGAGCTTTTTTTCTGTCGCGCGGCGCCTGGCCGGTGTTCGGCTTCTTCGGCCTCGACGTGATCGCCGTCTACATCGCCTTCCGCGCCAATTATCGTGCCGCCCGGGCTCGCGAGGAGGTATCGGTGTCGCGCACCAGCCTCGACATCCGCAAGACTGCCCCGTCAGGCAAATCGGAAGCACACCGCTTCAATCCGTTCTGGGCGCGCTTTTCGATCGCCCGCCACGCCGAGATCGGCATCACCAGAATGGCGGTCGAGGCGCAAGGAAAAACCGTCTCGATCGGCGGCTTTCTCAACCCCGCCGACCGCGAGAGTTTTGCCACCGCATTTTCGCGCGCTCTGGCAGCCGCTAAGGCGCGCTGAGCCAGCGTTTCAGAACCGATAGCGCAACAGCCTGCCGATCTTGCGCAATGCTGGAATGTATTTCCAAAGGCGAACAAACAGTTTCGCGAACCAGCGCATGCGAGCGGCATGTTCCGGCTTATAGGCAGGGATGTCCTCGACGAACCGCAGCTTCGGAACGGCTCGCTCCAACTCATGCGGGTTCTCGATGCTCCAATGGACCTCGGCACCGGTGGCGCGGAAGGAGGAATTGAGGCGAATGATCTTCAGGCCCAGGCGACTATAGGCATCGAAAACCAGTTCGCCGCTCGAAAGATGTCCCACCAAACGAGAAAACAGTTGCTGCCCCTCTTCGGCGCCCAGGTAGGGAGTCAGGCCTTCCGCCACGACTATGGCCGGGCGATCCCGAGGTACTTCGTTCAGCCATCCCGGTTCGGTGACCGACGAAGCGATCAGGTGGTAGTGATCCCGCACGGGATAGAGCTTGCGCCTGAGGTCGATGACTTCGGGATAGTCGACGTCGAACCAGTCCACGCCGGCTGGCGGATCGATACGGAATACGCGCGTATCGAGCCCACACCCGAGATGCAGTACGATGGCGTCAGGATTTCGGGCGAGAAAGTCCTGAACGCAGACGTCCAGCGTCTTTGCCCTGATTGCTAGACCGACGCCGAGATTGTTGTCGACCTTGAGCCGTGAGAAATCATAGTCGATGTTGCGCACCGCCTCGTCGGCAAAGTAGTCCCTGAGCAGCGAATTGGGCAGCCGGCTCTCCAGCGCCTTGCCGTAAAGTGTCAAAAGCAAAGTCTCCTTTGCCCCGGTCAGGTTTACTTTTTCACCAGCCACGACCGTCCTCCCCATTCAAAGCCCAGCTCTATCTGGGTACATGCCGCGGGAAAGCAAGTTTCGGGTGGTGATCGGCGCCGCGAAGGACGATATTCGCACTCAAGGAGATACTGCCATGAACGCCCAAATGCCTCTCAAAACGACAGCAATCCTTCAGAAAGACATCACGCCTGAAGGTGGAGACTACGAAATCGTCCGTCGTGCCATCGAAAAGATCAGCCTCGACTATCGCGACCAGCCTTCGTTGGAAGTGCTGGCCGAGGAGGTCGGCGAGACGCCGACCGGGCTGCAGAAGCTGTTCACCCGCTGGGCCGGCCTGTCGCCCAAGGCTTTTCTGCAGGCCGTCACCCTCGATCATGCGCGCAAGCTGCTCGATGCCGGCATGCCGCTGCTTGAAACCTCGTTCGAACTCGGCATGTCCGGCCCAGGCCGGCTGCATGATCTGTTCGTCACCCACGAAGCGATGTCGCCGGGGGATTACAAGACCCGCGGCGCAGGGCTCACCATCCGCTACGGCTATCATATCTCGCCTTTCGGCATCGCGCTGATCATGGTGACTGACCGCGGCCTCGCCGGCCTCGCCTTCAACGACCCCGGCGGCGAGCGTGCGGCCTTTGCCGACATGTCCAGCCGCTGGCCGAATGCGACCTATGTCGAGGACATGGCGGCGACGGCACCCTATGCCGCGCGCATCTTCGATCCGTCGCTGTGGCGCGCCGACCAGCCGCTGCGCGTTGTCATGATCGGCACAGACTTCCAGGTCCGTGTCTGGGAGGCCTTGCTGCGCATTCCGATGGGCCAGGCCTGCACCTATTCCTCGATCGCGGCGCGCATCGGCGCACCGAGTGCCAGCCGGGCTGTCGGTGCCGCGGTCGGTGCCAATCCGATGTCCTTCGTCGTGCCGTGCCACCGGGCTCTCGGCAAGTCCGGCGCACTCACCGGCTACCATTGGGGTCTGACCCGCAAACGCGCCATCCTCGGCTGGGAGGCGGGACAGGTCTCTTCTTGAATAGCCAACGAATGGAACGATTGGAGCGATGCAAGGACCGCTAGGGTGACAAGCAGCGATCTTACGGAGTAGCTTCCCGCGCAATTAGAGTGGTATGCGCTAGCGGGAGGCACTTCTTGATCGTCGTCATCGGCTCCATCAATCTCGATCTCATCGCCAGTGTCGACCGCTTGCCCGGTCCCGGCGAGACCGTGCGCGGCTCCGGTTTCGCTACTGCCCCCGGCGGCAAGGGCGCCAACCAGGCGCTGGCCGCCGCCCGCGCCGGCGCCAAGGTGCGCATGGTCGGCGCGGTCGGCAAGGACAGCTTCGCCAGCGACGCTCTGGCGCTGCTGCGCGACGGCAAGATCGACCTGTCCGGCGTCGGCGAGACCTTTGCCTCGACCGGTACCGCGTTGATCATGGTCGGCGCCGACGGCGAGAACGTGATCGCCGTTGTGCCGGGCGCCAATGATTCGGTCGTGCCGGGTGACCTTTCCAAGGCTTTCGTAAAAAACGACGACGTCGTGCTGCTGCAACTGGAGATCCCGCTGCAGACCGTCGAGGCAGCACTCGACGCGGCAAGGACAGCCGCCGCGATCACCGTGCTCAACACCGCCCCTTTCCATGGCGACGCGGCCGGCTTCCTCGGCAAGGCCGACTATGTCGTCGCCAACGAAACCGAGTTCGACCTCTATGGCGAGGCGCTGTCGTTGAATGGCCGCGACCGCCCGGCACGGATGCGCGACTATGCCGCGAGAACCGGCCGCACCATCGTCGTCACGCTTGGCGCGGACGGCGTTCTGGCGGCAACGCCGGACGATCTCCTGATGGTTCCGGCGCTGAAGATCAGTCCGCTCGATACGGTCGGCGCCGGCGACACGTTCTGCGGCTATTTTGCAGCCGGGCTGGCAGCCGGCCTGCCGCTCGACCAGGCGCTTGCCCGCGCTGCCGCAGCCGGTTCGCTGGCCTGCCTGAAAGCCGGTGCACAGCCGGCCATCCCGCTGGCCAGGGACGTCGATGCCGCTCTGCAGAAATCTACAGGCTGAAGCCGGATGACAGCCATGCGCCCGACGACCAAGCATGCGGTGCCGCCCGCCGGCGACATCTGCCGCCTGTCTGCCGTGGCGCTTGCCGGGAAGATCCGGCGCCGGCAGCTTTCGGTGCGCGAAGTGGTCGCGGCATTCCTCGACAGGATCGAGGCGGTGAACCCGCTGGTCAACGCTATCGTTTCATTGCGTGAGCGTGCCGACATCCTGCGCGAGGCCGACAGCGCTGACGCTCATCTGGCGCGAGGTGGAGATACCGGATCGCTGTTCGGCCTGCCGATCGCGATCAAGGATCTTGCGCTGACAAAAGGCCTGAGAACCACCTTCGGCTCGCCGATCTTCGCCGATTTTGTGCCTGAGGAAGACGACTTCTTCGTCGAGCGCGTCCGCAAGGCCGGCGCGATCATCATCGGCAAGACCAACGTTCCCGAATTCGGGCTCGGCTCCAACACCTACAACACCGTGTTCGGACAGACGCTCAACGCATTTGACCCGGCGCTGACCGCCGGCGGCTCGAGCGGCGGTGCGGCGGTCGCGCTGGCGCTCGACATGGTTCCCGTTGCCGATGGCAGCGATTTTGGCGGTTCCCTGCGCAATCCCGCTGCCTACAACAATGTCTATGGCTTCCGTCCATCGCAGGGATTGGTGCCGGCCGGCCCTGACCTTGATGTGTTTCTTGCGCAAATGGGCGTCGAAGGGCCGATGGGGCGTAAGGTGCGGGACATGGCGCTGCTGCTCGACGTGCAGGCCGGCTACCATCCTCGCGCGCCGCTGTCGCATGATAAGCCAGGCTCGTTTCTCCAAGGGGTGGAAACGCCGGCGGCCGGCGGGCGTATCGCCTGGCTCGGCGATCTCGAAGGTCATCTGCCGGTTGAAGCAGGCATTCTACAGCTTTGCGAGGCAGCACTCGGCCGGTTCGCGGGTGTATCCTTCGAGGCCGAGCCGCTGATGCCGGAATGCGACTTCGAAGCGCTGTGGCAGGCATTTGTAACGCTTCGGCAGGCGAGCAGCGGTTGTGCGCTCAAGGCGCATTACGACGATCCCTCGAAACGCAGCCTGCTGAAGCCGGAGGCCGTGTGGGAGGTGGAACATGCACTGCGCCTCACCGCGCCGCAGATCCATGCCGCCACGGTGAGGCGCTCGTCCTGGCACCGAATACTGCTATCGCTCTTCGAGCGTTTCGACCTGATTGCGCTGCCAGCCGCACAGGTCTTTCCCTTCGATGTCGTCACCCACTGGCCAAGGGAAGTGGCCGGGCGTGCCATGGACAGCTATCACCGCTGGATGCAGGTCTCAGCGCTCGCCACGCTGGGCGGCTGCCCGGCGGTCAACGTACCGGCGGGCTTCGACGCCAGGGGCAGGCCAATGGGCATGCAATTGATCGGGCGGCCGCGCGGTGACCTCTCCGTGCTGAGGGCGGCTGCCGCCTATGAGACAACGCTGCCATGGCAGGCCGGCGCCTGCTGAAATCAACTCCGCATTGTCGGCGCCTCGCCGGCTTGCACGCAACTCATCGCCATGCATTGATCGCGACAGCGCGCCGCACGAGCGGCATCTGTGGAGGGAAAAAATGTCGTTGGAACTCTACGCCACCTATGTCGTCGCCTGCATCGTCATCATCCTGGTGCCGGGGCCGACGGTGACGCTGATCATTGCCAACAGCATCCGCCATGGCTCGCGCGCAGGGCTCGCCAATGTCGCCGGCACCCAGGCCGGGCTAGCCATCATGATCGCCATCGTCGGCATCGGATTGACTTCGCTGATCGCGGGCATGGGCCACTGGTTCGAGTGGGTCCGGCTGATCGGCGCCGCCTACCTGATCTGGATGGGCGTGCAGATGTTCCGCTCGAAAGGCAAGCTGAACGCCGACGGAACGGCAAAAAGGCCACGTGGCGGCTTCTTCCTGCAGGGCCTGCTGGTGGCGATCAGCAATCCAAAGACGCTAGTGTTCTTCGGCGCCTTCTTTCCGCAGTTCATCGCTCCCGAAGGCAATTACGCACTACAGATCGGCGTCATGGGTCTCACCGCGATGATCTTCGCCGCAGTCTCGGATTCGACCTACGCGCTGGCCGCCGGCCGCGCCGGACGCCTGCTGTCGGCCGGCCGCCTCAAGCTCTTGTCGAGGATCAGCGGCAGCTTCCTGGTCGGCGGCGGCCTGTGGCTGGCCTTTTCCAAGGCGAAGTAACGGCCGCGAGCCCGGCGACGCCAACAGCAACATCCTGGAATAGGAAAGCCGATTGAAAGTCGGCCTTCAGGCCACCACATGGATCAACAGTTGGGGATTCATGTCTATGCCGTGGAGTTACGCGGATTTGAAAAGGAACGCGTTTGGCGTGATCCTGTTCATCGCTTTGTTCGCGGCGATGGTTCCGTCGGCTCTGAACAAATGGGCGAATGACGCAAGTCCGATCCGATCGGTCGACCCGGTCGATGCGACGATCAAAAGTGGACAGGGTAAAGGGCGCAATATCCAATATCTGCTGGTCCTTGAGAACGGTTCGACGGTCCTCGTTTACGACGACCTCCCGCATCTGATCGGCTCGCGCGTAGGCATCGAGCGCGTCACGCGCGACAATGGCTTCGTCTTTTACCGGTTTGCAAATTGAACGACGATCGATCGATAAGCTGTTTTCAAAGGTGACGCGAGTGACATGGCTTTTTCGGGGAATCGCTCTTGAACAAAGCCCCTATGCTACTCAACTCTAAGGTATGGGGCCGGCAAATCTTTCTCTTAGAACCCGCATTCTTTTGCTTCGGGAAGAGTTTCGCGACAGAGTTGTTGGCATCACAATCTTGTGTGCGCTCGCTCTCGCGATCGCTGTGCCGATTGTAACCAGGCAGAACAGTCCGATCACTGGCACACAACTCGTAGGAGGCACCGTCGAAGATGTTGCGACGATGCCTCTAAATCCGAGGGGTTCCGTCGGACATGGACTTTATTATAGATATGAAGTCCGCCTCTATGAGGGCAACGCTCGGATATTTGTCGATGGTGAGGTGGAAACACCCCACATGATTGGATCGGAAGTCTCGATCGAAGAACAACAACGCCAGGACGGTACCACCACCTACCGCCTGCTCAACTACTGAGCAGCCCTAAAGCCGCCCCAGCCGTTCCAGCAACAGCGCGAAAAACGCATCATGGTCGATGTCGCGCATCACCATGGCGTTCTTCGGCCGCTTGGTCACCCCCCACCAGTCGATCACCGTCATGCCCATGGTGAGCTCCGAGGCGGTTTCCACGCTGACATTGCAGTTGCGCCCCTTGAACAGCTTCGGCTTCAGCAGATACGCGATCACGCAAGGATCGTGCAGCGGGCCGCCGTCGGTACCGTATTTCTCCTCGTCGAAACGTTCGAAGAATTCCAGCATGTCCGCGGTGGCCGTGCCGACCCTGGTGCCGAGCTTGCGGAAGGCCTTCGTACGCTTGGCGGTGGTCAGCGCCTTGTGGGTGACGTCGAGCGGCATCATCACGATCGGAATGCCGGATTTGAACACGACATCGGCAGCATGCGGATCGACATAGATGTTGAACTCGGCGGTCGGCGTGACGTTGCCGCCCTCGAAGAAGCCGCCGCCCATCAGCACGATTTCCTTGATGCGCGGCGCGATTTTCGGCTCGCGGATCAGCGCCAGCGCAACGTTGGTGAGCGGCCCGAGCGCGCACAGCGTGATCGTGCCGCTCTCCTCGTTCATCAGCGTCTCAACGATGAAATCAACCGCATACTCGTCCTGCAGTTTCATCTTTGGTTCGGGCAGTTGCGGCCCGTTGAGGCCGGTCTTGCCATGCACTTCCTCGGCGGTGACGAGTTCGCGCGCCAGCGGCCGGATGGCGCCTGCATAGACCTTGACGTCCGGCCGGCCGGCCAGCTCGCAGATCTTGCGGGCGTTTTTTTCGGTAAGTTTCAGCGGCACGTTGCCGGCCACCGCGGTGATGCCGACGATCTCCAGCTCGGCGCTGCCCAGCGCCAGCAATATGGCGACGGCATCGTCCTGGCCGGGGTCAGTGTCGATGATGATCCTGCGGGATTGGGGCATTTCAATTCCTTGTTTTGGCAAGTCTTTTTGGGCGGGACGTGTGACGGCTTGAAGTCTGCCGGGCGGCGGACCATATCAAGACCATCGGGAAAAATGCCATCCGGGTTTTTCCACTTTATGTCGCTCTTGAGAGGACACTGTAACATGAGCCGAATGACGCCTTTTTCCAGCCCGCTTCTCCTCGGTTTCGATTCCATGGAAAAGACGCTGGAGCGGTTGGCAAAGTCCGGTGACAGCTATCCTCCCTACAACATCGAGCGCCTCAGCGGTGCCGACGGCAAAACCGAAAGGCTGCGTATCACGCTCGCCGTCGCCGGTTTCGCGGAAAGCGATCTCGATGTCACAACGGAGGAGAACCAGTTGGTCGTGCGCGGCCGTCAGAACGACGACACCGAGCGCGAATTCCTCCACCGCGGCATCGCCGCGCGTCAGTTTCAGCGCTGTTTCGTGCTGGCCGACGGCATGCGGGTGATTGCGGCGGAATTGAAGAACGGCCTTCTGTCGATCGATCTCGATCGGCCGGAATCCGAACGGCTGGTACGAAAAATAAACATATCGGTGAAAGACTGATTTTTGCCGATAGCTCTCATGCGGGATGGCCTTGAGCGGCATCTCGCGGCAAGGAGGCTTGAAATGACCAGAACTAACGAAAATATCATCATGACCAGCGGCGAATTCGCCCATCTCGGCGAAGGTTCTGTCGCCTATCTCAGGAAAGTGTCGAGCGACGATCTGCGCGGCCGTTTCCCGGGCCTCGGCGAAATCGCGCCCGGGCTGGAACTGTGGGCCCTGTTTGCCGCCAATGGCCAGCCGATCCTGCTTTCGGACGCTCGCGACCGGGCACTGGCTGGCGCGCTGGAAAACGATCTGACCCCGGTCGCTATCCACTAACGTCGTTATCCACTGACAAATACGGCGCAGCGATCTGGTGGAAACGGACAGGGCCGCTCACGGCGGCCCTTCAACGGATTTAATCAAAACCTCAGGCGGCGTGCGAGGCCTGTGTGTCCGACAGCAGCGCGTGGATGGCTACGGCGTCGCGCGTGCCCCTGATCTTGGCAACCGTGTCGGCGTCGCGCAGCACCCGCGCAATGCGCGACAGCGCCTTGAGGTGGTCGGCGCCGGCGCCTTCGGGAGCCAAAAGCAGAAACACCAGGTCGACCGGCTGATCATCGAGGGCCTCGAAGTCCACCGGTGTCTCCAGCCGGGCAAAAACGCCGGCGATCCGCTTCACCCCGGCCAGCTTGCCGTGCGGAATGGCGATGCCGTTGCCGACGCCGGTGGAGCCGAGCCGCTCGCGCTGCAGGATGGTGTCGAACACCTCTCGCTCCGGAATGCCGGAAATCGCCGCCGCCCTTTCGGACAGCAATTGCAGCAGCTGCTTTTTGGAGTTCGCCTTCAACGCCGGCATGATTGCCGGAACGCTGACGAGATCGCTCAGATCCATGCTTGAAATCCCTTGTTCGCCTGCCGTCGCCAGTCCCCACGCTCGCGTGCGGCTGGTTTTTACCCCTGCGCGACCTTGGCCGTGGACGGGTCGATCCAGCCAATATTCCCGTCCGGCCGGCGATAGACGATGTTGAGATGGTCGTTTCCGGCATTGCGGAAGACCAGGACCGGGCTGTCCTTGGTGTCGAGTTCGATCACCGCTGACGCCACCGACATGGTCCGCAGCGTCATGGTCGATTCGGCGACGATGGCCGGCGCGAAATTCTCCGGTATGTCCTCCTCGTCGTCGGCAAGCGGCGCCATCACCGTATAGGCGACGTCGGTGAGCTCGCCGTTGCTATTGCCTGAATTGTGCGACTTCAGCCGGCGCTTGTAGCGCCTGAGGCGTGTTTCCAGACGGTCCGCCGCGGTATCGAAGGCAAGCGTTGGATCCTGGGCATCGCCGGTCGCCTGCAGCGAAGCACCGGAGTCCAGCCGGATCATGCAATCGGCCGTGTAGCGCGACCCCGATTTGACGACTACGATTTGCCCTGAAAAGCCCCGATCGAAATATTTCCCGATCACTTCCCCGACACGGTCGTTGATGCGCGTACGGAACGCATCGCCGATATCCATGTGTTTTCCCGATATGCGCAGTGTCATCTGAAAACTGACCTTCCTTGCTCAGGCTTCAAACTGTCCCGAGTTTATACTCGTGGTCCGCGCGCACAAGCTTTTGCGGCGTCACTTGCGCCGATTTTAGATCCGAACTTTCCGGTTGATCACAAGCCGCCTTCTTGGCCGTCCCGTGGCCTACATCGTGACGGACCATCTCTCGTGCGGGCATCGGCGAACTCAAATCCACTCGCCAGCCCGTCCCATGCGGGCGGGCTTCTAGCCACTTCGTCGCCGCTTGTCAATGAAGGGCGAAAGCTGTGGAAATTCCGCCGGAGATCAACGGCCGGCGCTGGCCAAAGCGCGTTTTTCACGCCGCCGCTGCACCGAAGAGGGTATGTTCATGCCTTCCCGGTATTTGGCCACCGTGCGCCTGGCGATGTCGACGCCGCTTTCCCGCAGCATGTCCACGATGGCATCGTCGGAAAGCACATCGATGGCTTTCTCCTCGTCGATCAGCTGCTTTATGCGGTCGCGCACCGCTTCCGACGAATGCGCATCGCCGCCACCTGACGAAGCGATCGAGGCGGTGAAGAAATAGCGCAGCTCGAACACACCGCGCGGCGTCAGCATGTATTTGTTTGCCGTGACCCGGCTGACCGTTGATTCGTGCATGCCGATGGCGTCCGCCACCGTGCGCAGGTTGAGCGGCTTCAGGTGCCGCACGCCGTGGACGAGAAAAGCGTCCTGCTGGCGCACGATCTCAGAGGCCACCTTGAGAATGGTCTTCGCCCGCTGGTCGAGGCTGCGCGTGAGCCAGTTGGCGTTCTGCAGGCATTCGGCAAGGAAATCCTTTTCCGCCTGGTTTTTCGCATGTGGCGTGACCTGGGCGAAATAGATGTGATCGACCAGCACGCGCGGCAGCGTCTCGGCATTGAGCTCGACCGTCCAGCTGCCGTCATTGGCTGCACGCACCTCGATGTCGGCCACGATCGCATCGCTGGCACCGCGCGAAAACGCCATTCCCGGCCGTGGGTCGAGCGCCCGGATCTCGGCCAGCATGTCGAGCAGATCCTCTTCGTCGACGCCGCAAATCCGCTTCAGCGTCTGGAAATCGCGCCGTGCCAGGAGTTCGAGATTGGCGATCAGCGCCTTCATCGCCGGATCGAGCCGGTCGCGCACGGCCAGCTGCAGCAACAGGCATTCGGCGAGGTCGCGGGCGAATATGCCGGCGGGCTCGAATGTCTGGCAGACCGCCAGGACCGTTGCCATCGCCGTGGCGTCCGCGCCGAGGCGGGCGGCGATCTCGGCCATATCGGCACGCATGTAGCCGGCCTCGTCGAGGCCGTCGGCAAGCTCGCCGGCGATCAGGCGCGCCGCCGGATCGGCAAAGGCGAGCGCCACCTGCTCGCCGACATGGTCGCGCAGCGTGATGGCCGCCGCCGCCATATCCGCGACGTCGAAGCCGTCGGAGGAAGAGGTGGAACCATTGCCGGACGCCGATTTCCATTGTGCCGTCAGGTCGGGCCCGAGCCGCTCGCTCGTACCAGGATCGTCAGGAAACAGGTTTTCCAGCGACGTATCGAGCTTTTCCGAGATCGCCTCGGCGCTCCATGCCGTTTCCGCCTCGAACCAGTCGCCGTCGGCAGCCGGTTCCGATGCGGCGTCGCCCTTCTGCGCCTGGTCGCTGGCGGCGTCCTCCTGCGGTTCGGCGCGTTCCAGCAGGGGATTGCGTTCGATCTCGTCGTCGATGAAGCGTTCCAGCTCGAGATGGGTGAACTGCAGCAGGCGGATCGACTGCATCAGCTGCGGCGTCATCACCAGCGACTGCGACTGTCGTAGCTGTAGTTTTGCCGCCAACGCCATGGTTCGGTTTCAAACGCTCCGTCTACGCACCCGCACTGCTGGAAGGAATTTTCCAGGCCAGCATAGAAACTGGCCCGGCTTTTGCTTGTCAAGGCGAGGAGCGGTAAAACTCGCCTGTCGGAGCGTTTTCAGGCAGAAAATTGAAGAAAAAGCTGCTGGACTACGCCGGAAATCCCGCTCGAGCCGGAATTTCGCACTTAGAGCGTAAATCCCTCGCCGAGATAAAGCCGCCGCACATCGGCATTTGCGACCACTTCGTCGGCTCGACCATGGGTCAGCACCTGGCCGGCATGGATGATGTAGGCGCGGTCGATCAGGCCAAGTGTCTCGCGGACATTGTGGTCGGTGATCAGAACGCCGATGCCACGTGCCGTCAAGTGGCGCACGAGCTGCTGGATGTCGGCGACGGCGATCGGGTCGATGCCGGCGAAAGGTTCGTCGAGCAGCATGTAGGCGGGGCGGGTTGCCAAGGCGCGGGCAATTTCGAGGCGTCGCCGCTCACCGCCGGAGAGCGACAGCGACGGAGCCTTGCGCAGATGGCTGATGTGGAATTCCTCGAGCAATTCGTCGAGCAGGCGCTCACGCTCCTTGCGGCTCTTTTCGACGACTTCGAGCACGGCCCGGATGTTTTGCTCGACATTCAGGCCGCGAAAAATCGAGGCTTCCTGCGGCAGATAGCCGATGCCGAGACGGGCGCGGCGATACATCGGCATCGACGTGACGTCGAAACCGTCGATTTCTATGGTGCCTTCATCGACCGGCACCAGGCCGGTTACCATGTAGAAACAGGTCGTCTTGCCGGCGCCGTTGGGGCCGAGCAGCCCAACCGCCTCGCCGGCGCGCACGCCCAACGTCACGCCGCTGACGACTTTGCGGCCCTTGTAGCTTTTGGTCAGCCCCTTGGCGATCAAGGTTCCCTTGAACTTTGCCGCTTCGACGGTGACCCTGGCCGGTGCCGCAAGTTTGCTGGCGGCGCGCCCTGGAAGACGCGCCAGCAGCGACGATATACCGGTCATCAGGGTTTCGCTGCTCCAGACTTCGCCGGCGGCGTGATCGACATCATGACGCGGCCGCCGCAAGCGTCGACCTGGGCAAGGCCGCTCTTCATCTGCACGGTAAGCTTGCAGCCGACAAGCACGTTGTCGCCTTGCGAGAGCACGACCTTGCTGCCCGAAAGCACCAGCACTTCGGTCTTCATGTCGAAGGTGCCGCGGTCGCCGGTAGCAACCTGATTGTCCGATTTGATGTAGACCTTATCGTCGACCTCGAGATGGTCGATGTTGGCGGATCCGGTCATTGCCGCGGCACCCGCGGGCTGGGCGCCTTTAGCGGCGCCTGCATCCCTGACGTAATAGACCGTCATTTTGCCGGCCTTGAGCACGGTTGGACCCTGGACGACGTTGACGTTGCCGGTGAAGACCGCGACGCTTTCCGCCTGGCGCACCTCGAGCTTGTCGCTTTCGATCTGGATAGGCTTGTCGCCCGACAGCCTGAGGCCGGACATTTGGCTGGTGGCACTGGATTGCGCCAGCGACGGCGCCGTCCCGAAGGTCAGCCCCAAGGGCAACCCGAGCGTCAACGCCGAAATCGCGGCGAGGCGCCGTGCCGAACTACTGAACCGCATTGGTCTCTCCGCTCTTTGCCTCTGCCGCCTTCAAACTGGCGGGATCGATGTCGACGCGCACCTTGTTCTCGAAAACCAGGACCTTGCCATTGTCCTGGACCGACATCGAATCCGCCCTGATCCGCGACCCGCCGCGGCTGACATCGACGGGCTCGCTTGTCTTCATAGTGCCTTCGCCCATGTCGAGATAGACTGATTTGAATTTTGCCACCACACCATCCGTGGTCGACACGGTCACATCGCTGGTCAGGCTGAGCGTGTTGCCGTCGCGATCATAGGTGCCGTGCGTGGCATCGATGGCGGCCGTGTTGTCGGCCGCAATCGGCAGCTTGGCCTTGATGCCTTCCAGATCGATGATGCCTTGTTTGCTGACATCCTGTATGGCGCGCAGGGCTGTCATCGAATAGGGCAGGTTCTGTTTGGTGAAGCCGTTGAGCTTGGGGTTGGCCATCACCAGCTTGCCATCGGCAAAGGCGCCGCCGTCGGCCTGCACCTCGATTGCAGCGGGAGCCATGAGATAGGAATAGACCGGAAACGCGACCGCAATCACAGCAGCGACCAGCGGCACGACCAGCTTGAGGATACGGACCCGGCGCGAATGACGCTGCGCAACGTCAAACGCGTCGACCCGCGCCCGGCCTGCGGCCTTGGGAGCCAACTCCGTCTCGGTGTTGGTCGGTTCGATTGGTCCCGCTAACATGACTGCTTCTTCTAAACCCCTGCCCGCCAGGCCGCCCTATAGGTGGGGTGCCGGCGCCCTCAAGCAAGCACAAGCCGAGGAAAACCGCAAAAATGTGACAGCCGCCCCTGTACAATGAAAATGGCCCCAGCGCAGCCTGTACCTCATACCAGATATGGGCGCACAGTGTTAGAGCCTGTAGAACGTGACAGGTTGAGGCTTGCCGCGAATGCCTAAGACAGCCTTTGGCGCAAGGCCGTCAGGAAACGGTAGCCGGCCGCGAATGGTTGCTTTAAAAGCATCTGCTCCCACCGACTACGAGGCTGACCATGGCATTGAGAGCCGACGACCTGATCGACCGCCGCCGCTTGCGCCGCAAGCTGACATTCTGGCGTGTTGCGGCGATTATCGTCGCAGCAGCCGGGCTAATCGCCTTCTCGGCATGGATCTATGGTGACGACTTCACCGGCGCGGCTGTCGACCACATCGCCAAGGTCAAGATCGAAGGTACCATCACCGAAGACGAAGAACTCATCAAGCGGCTGGAGGCAATCCGTCAGTCGCCGCGCGTCAAGGCTGTGATCCTGTCGATCGATTCACCCGGCGGCACCACCGTCGGTGGCGAGTCGATCTATGAGGCAGTGCGCAAGCTCGCCGCCGACAAGCCGGTGGTGGCCGAGGTCGGCACGCTCGCGGCTTCGGCGGGCTACATGATCGCCACTGCGGCCGATCATATTGTCGCACGCAAATCGTCGATCGTCGGCTCGATCGGCGTGCTGATCCAGTACCCGGATGTCAGCGGCCTCATGGACAAGCTCGGCGTCAAGCTGGAGGAGGTGAAATCCTCGCCCTTGAAGGCCTCGCCTTCTCCCTTCAAGCCGACCAATGACGATGAGCGCGCCATGGTCCGCAAGCTCATCCTCGACAGCTACGACTGGTTCGTCGGCATCGTCGCCGAGCGCCGCAACATGACCAAGCCGGAGGTGCTGGCGCTCGCAGACGGGTCGATCTTCACCGGCCGGCAGGCGGTCACCAACAGATTGATCGACGCGGTCGGCGGCGAGGCCGAAGCAATCGACTGGCTTGCAGGCAAGGGTGTCGATGCCAAGCTCAAGGTGGTGGAATGGAAGGACACGGAAAAACGCGGCGGTTTCCTGTTCTCCAAAGCGATGGCGCAGACCGTCGGTGCTGCGCTTGGCCTGGCCGGCCATGGCGGCGACGTCCTTCACGAAATTGGAGCGGACCGCTTGTTTCTTGACGGTCTCGTTTCCGTCTGGCACCCTTGAGGAACCGCTTGGGACGAGTGAAAAACCAAATAAAATCATTCTGATAATTTCGGCGGCACTGCTTTTACGGGGAGCCTTTTCATGATCAAATCCGAACTTGTGCAGATCATCGCCACGCGTAATCCGCATCTTTTCCTGCGCGACGTCGAAAACATTGTCAGCGCCATCTTCGATGAAATCACCGACGCGCTTGCCGAGGGCAACCGGGTCGAGTTGCGCGGCTTCGGCGCGTTTTCGGTGAAAAATCGTCCTGCCCGCACCGGCCGCAACCCGCGCACCGGCGAATCCGTAGAGGTCGAGGAGAAATGGGTGCCGTTCTTCAAGACCGGCAAGGAATTGCGTGAAAGGCTGAACGGAGGCAAATAGGCGCGGCGCCCGCCACCGCTCCCGCCTTTTCTTCCGAACGGAAAAACATGTTCAATCGCTTTCTCCTCATCGTGGTTTTCGTGCCGCTGGCCGTCATCCTGATTGCGTTGGCCGTCGCCAACCGCGAACCGGTCGCCTTCACGCTCGATCCGTTCAATCCCGGCAATCCGGCGCTGACGCTGACCGTGCCGCTCTTCATTTTCCTGTTCTTGGCGCTGGCCATCGGCATGATCGTCGGCAGCCTGGCGACCTGGATCAAGCAGGGCCGCTACCGTAAGCTGGCGCGCCAGCGCGGCGCCGAGGCAGAGAACCTGCGTCAGGCGGTCAGCCGCGCGCCCACCGCGTCGCAGAGCCCAGCCTTGCCGAAGCCGACGAACTGAGCCGCGGCTCGGGCCTGAAGCACAACCGGCCTAGTTCTCCACGGAGCCTTTCATGCTGACCATTTCCGCCGCCGAGGTCGACCGCGCGCTGACCTTTTCCGGGCTGGTCGAGACGTTGCGCGCCGCTTTTCGCGATGGCGCCGTGCAGCCGGTCAGGCACCATCACACGGTCGAGCGGCCCGATGGCGCCGCCTCGACCCTGCTTTTGATGCCGGCCTGGACCGACTTCAACGCCACTGGCACCTCGGCCGATGGCCATATCGGCGTCAAGATCGTCACCGTGTCGCCCGACAACAATGCCGTCGGCAAGCCCGCGGTGATGGGGCTTTACCTCTTGCTCGACGGCGCCACAGGCGAGCCTCAGGCCTTAATCGATGGCCAGAGGCTGACACAGTGGCGCACGGCCTGTGCCTCGGCGCTGGCCGCCTCCTATCTGGCCCGCGAGGACGCATCGCGGCTGCTGGTGGTCGGCGCCGGCGCGCTGTCGCCATTCCTTGCAAAGGCGCATTCGGCGGTGCGTCCGATCAAGAACATCCGCATCTGGAACCGCACGCCGGCCAATGCCGAAAAGGTCGCGGCAAAATTGCGTGCCGAGGGTTTTGCGGCCGAAGCAGCAGGCGATCTCGACGCCGAACTCGGAAAGGCCGATATCGTATCGTCGGCGACCATCACCACCATGCCACTGATCAAGGGGGCACTGTTGAAGCCCGGAGCCCATGTCGATCTGGTCGGCGGCTTCACGCCGGCGATGCGCGAAAGCGACGACCACGCGATCGTACGCGCCCGCGTCTATGTCGACACCCGCGCCGGCGCCACCAAGGAAGCCGGTGACATCGTCCAGCCGCTGGCATCCGGCGTGTTGAAGCCGGAAGCCATCGTCGCCGACCTTTATGAACTCACGCGCGGCCAGAAAAAAGGCCGGCAGAACGACGACGAGATCACGCTGTTCAAGTCGGTCGGCGCAGCCCTCGAGGACCTCGCCGCCGGCATTGGCGTGTATCGCGCAAGCGTAGGGCAGTAGGGCAGTAGGAAACCGCACTGATCGTGCGGCGCCGCGCCAGTACTCCCCTACTGCCCTACTGCCTTACTCCCTTTGCCAATAAACCCGCAGCCGATGATTGTCGGGATCGAGCGCGACGAAGGTCCGGCCGAAATCCATGTCGGTCGGGCTCTGCAGGATTTTCAGACCCCGTCCGGCCCAATCGGTGTAGGTGGCATCGACCGCCTCCGGCGTGTCCAGCGCAAAGACGATCTCGGCGCCACCGCCTGCTGCCGCGGCGGCCGGTTCCACGGTGTGACGCGACCAGAGGCCGAGCTTGAAGCCGTTGTCGAGCACGAACAGCACGAAGGTCGGCGAGGTCTCGACCGGCTGCCGCCCAAGCAGCGCGCTATAGAAGGCGCCGCTTTGCTCAGGCTTGTCGACATAGAGGATGACGAAATTGGGCGGTGTCATGAATTGGTCTCCAGATCGTTTCGACTGGAGGAGCATACCGTACGCCACTGCCAGATTCTGGCAGCAGTCTCAACTGAGCAGCAGCCTTAGCTTGGCGTGTCGAGCGTCGCCCGCCATTCTTTGAGCAGCACCTGACGGCGGCGCGGATAGCGCATCTCGGTGGCATTGAGGCCGGATATCCGGTCGGCGCGAAAGTGCCTGAAATCCTGGCGCATCTCGCACCAGGCCGCGACGACGCGCACCTTGTCGAAGAAGCCGAGTGCGAACGGCCAGACGGTGCGCTCGGAGGCAGCGCCGCCGGCGTCGCGATAGACAAAGCTCAGCTTACGCTCCTCGCGGATGGCCTGCCGCACCACGCCGAGATCGATGCCTTCGGTGACCTCGGTGCGCGACCCGACCAGCAGCGTCGAGGCGTCGAGCTCTTCGCGCAAATCGTTCGGCAGCACCGCCGCGATCTTGGCCAGCGCGTCGGTGGCGGCGTTCGCAAGCCGCCAGTCCGGCTGCTTGGCCACCCAGCGCGAACCGAGCACGATCGCCTCGATCTCCTCATCGGTGAACATCAAGGGCGGCAGCATGAAACCGGGCCTGAGCACGTAACCCAACCCCGCCTCACCCTCGATCGGCGCGCCCTGCCCCTGCAGCGTGGCGATATCGCGATAGAGCGTGCGGATCGACACACCCATTTCGCCCGCAAGGCTGCGGCCGCTGACCGGCCGGCGATGCCGGCGCAGGATCTGGATCAGGTCGAGCAGGCGTTCAGCACGGGACATGAATCATGACCTGGTTTCAATCACGATAGAGCCCCAGCGCTTTCGGCGGCAAGCGACATGGGTGGCGGACGGGAACGTCTGCGTCCTGACGCCGTTGTCTGGCCACTATGGATATGCGCGGGTTCCTGTTGTTCTGGTCGGTTTTGACCGTCATCGTCGCTGCGCTCAGCCTCGGACCATCCTTCGCCCATGTGCTGGAATCGGTGCCGCGGCTGACCAGTTGGCCGCCTTCGCTCTGGCGTGAAACCACTGTCTTCAACGCTCAGTTCCAATTCTTCGCGATTGTCGGCGCACCGCTGGACGTGGCCGCGATCGGCTGTCCGGGGCTTCTCGCCTGGATGCTGCGCAGCGACCGCCCGGCATTCTGGTGGATTTTGGCCGCCACCGTGCTTTATCTGATGGCCCTCGTGGCGTGGTTTACCCTGGTCAAACCGGCAAACGATGTCCTGGCCACCTGGGTGCCTGGACCGATCCCGGACAATTTCGAAAGTATCCGGAGCAGTTGGGAAACCGGCCATATGGTCGTCACCGGCTTCAAGGCCGTTGGTTTCATAGCGCTCGCAGTCGGCCTGCTGTCGATCAGGCGCGGCTGATCCGGTTGCACACGTCGGCAGCCCTTTTGTTGCGCCGGTCAATGTGCTGTGGCAGAAGCGGCGAGCCGCCGTCCGGAGATGCGCCTTCTTGAAACCTTTTCGCGACAAACGCCGCGACAGCCGCCCGCCCCCGAAGGGCGGGGCGGAGCAGCCGCGGCGGCGCGACGCCGGCCTGACCGCCGGTTCGGAGCCTAAACTGCAGAACCGGTCCGAGCCGAAAGCCGCGCCGCGCCCTCTATCCCGTCGCGATGGCGCGCTGCCTGCCGAACATCTGCCGCTGATCCTCGAGGTCGGCCCCAATCAGGACTACGCGTTGCTCGACAGCGGCGCCGGAGAAAAACTCGAGCAATACGGCCCCTACCGCATCGTTCGGCCGGAGGGCCAGGCGATCTGGCAAAAGGCTTTGCCGGCCAGGGACTGGGAGCGCGCCGACGCCATTTTCACCGGCGATACCGACGAGGAAGGCATCGGCCGCTGGCGCTTTCCCAAGACGTCGCTCGGCGAGACCTGGCCGATGAAGCATGACGGCATAGATTATCTCGGCCGCTTCACTTCGTTTCGCCATGTCGGCGTCTTTCCCGAGCAGGCCCCGCACTGGGACCACATGGCCGGACTGATCGCGGCGGCAAAACGGCCGGTGAAGGTGTTGAACCTGTTCGGTTACACCGGCCTTGCCTCCTTGGTGGCGGCGCGTGCCGGCGCCGAGGTCACCCACGTCGATGCTTCCAAGAAGGCGATCGGCTGGGCGCGCGAAAACCAGCAAATGGCGGGCTTGTCGCAAAAGCCGATCCGCTGGATCGTCGACGATGCCGTGAAATTCGCCGAACGCGAGGAGCGCCGCGGCAGCCGCTACGACATCATCCTGTTCGACCCGCCCGCCTATGGCCGCGGACCGAAAGGCGAGGTCTGGCAGCTGTTCGAGGACCTGCCGGCGCTGACCGATATCTGCCGCACGATCCTGACGCCGAAGCCGCTCGCCGTGGTACTGACCGCCTATTCGATCCGCGCCTCTTTTTTCGCCATCCATGCCCTGATGCGCGACACCTTCGCCGGCATGGGCGGCACGGTCGAGTCGGGTGAATTGATCATCCGCGAGAAATCTGCCGGTCGGGCGCTTTCGACCTCGCTGTTCTCGCGCTGGGTGGCCTGAATGAGTGCGTACGAACGGCACGCGGGCGCGCCAGGGCAGGTGAAGGAAGTCACCAGCCTCGCCAACCCGCTGGTCAAGGACATTAAGGCGCTCGCGCTGAAGAAATTCCGTGACCAGCAGAATGCCTTCATGGCCGAAGGCCTGAAGCTGGTCATCGACGCGCTCGATCTCGGCTGGTCGATCAGGACACTGGTCTTCGCCAAGGCCGGACGTGGCAATACGGCGGTTGAAAAGGTCGCGGCGCGCACGGTCGCCGCCGGCGGCACCGTCCTTGAAGTTTCGGAAAAAGTGCTGGTCGCCATCACCCGCCGCGACAATCCGCAAATGGTCGTCGGCGTGTTCTCGCAGAAATACCTGCCGTTGAAGGACATCCGCGCCCGTGACGGCGACGTCTGGGTGGCGCTCGACCGCGTCCGCGACCCCGGCAATCTCGGCACCGTCATCCGCACGGTCGACGCTGTCGGGGCCAGGGGCGTCATCTTGGTCGGCGAGACCACCGATCCCTTTTCGGTCGAAACGGTGCGCGCCACCATGGGCTCGATTTTCGCCGTGCCGGTCGCCAAGGCGTCGCCCGAAGCTTTTCTCGCCTGGCGAACGAGCTTCCCCGGCCTCGTCGCCGGCACCCACCTGAAGGGTGCGGTCGACTACCGCTCGGTCGATTTTTCAAAGGGCCCGGTGCTTTTGATGATGGGTAACGAGCAGCAAGGCCTGCCTGACGAGCTTGCCGCAAGCTGCGACAAACTGCTGCGGATACCGCAGGCCGGCCGCGCCGATTCGCTCAACCTTGCAGTGGCCACCGGCGTCATGCTGTTCGAGATCCGGCGCGGCGCGCTGAAGCTCGGCCCGGAGGACGCCAGATCGTGACATCTCAAACCGTGAAACTGCAAACCATGAAGTCCTGGAGGCCGTATGCTCTTCTGGTCGTCGCCGCGATAGCGCTCGACCAGTGGGTGAAATACCTAGTCGAAACCGGTCTTGCCTTTCAGGAACGGCTCGACCTGCTTCCGTTCCTGGCGCTGTACCGCACCTACAACACCGGCATCGCGTTCTCGCTGTTTTCGTCCTTCGGCGACACCGGCCTGGTGGTCGTCGCGGTTCTGGTGGTCGCTTTCGTGCTCTATCTTGCGGCCCGCACGCCGCCCGGCCACCTGCTTGCCCGCATCGGCTTCGCACTGATCGTCGGCGGCGCGCTCGGCAACCTGATTGATCGCGCAATCTACGGTCATGTCATCGACTATGTCCTGTTCCATACGCCGGTCTGGTCCTTCGCGATCTTCAACCTCGCCGACGCCTTCATTTCGGTTGGTGCGGTGCTGGTCGTCTTCGACGAACTCATTGGCTGGCGGCGCGGAGCGTCGAGCGATTGACCTCACTCGCCTGGCGCCACACATTCTGATCTGCAAGCCCGAGGAGAAAAAATGCCCGAAACCTTCAAAGCCATCCTCGTTTCGCGTGACGCCGAGAAAAACCAGTCGGTCGCGGTGACCGAGCTTACCGAGGCAGACCTGATGGAGGGCGACGTCACCGTCGCGGTCGAGGCGACGACGGTGAACTACAAGGACGGTCTTGCAATTACCGGCAAGGCGCCGGTGATCCGCCGCTGGCCGCTGGTGCCGGGCATCGATTTCGCCGGCACCGTCATCTCGTCTTCCAATCCTGACTGGCGCAAGGGTGACAAGGTCATATTGAACGGCTGGGGCGTCGGCGAGACGCATTTCGGCGCCTTTGCAGGGCGCGCCCGCGTCAAGGGCGACTGGCTGGTGCCGTTGCCGGACGGCATGAGCCCGCATGATGCGATGGCGGTCGGCACCGCCGGCTACACCGCCATGCTTTGCGTCATCGCGCTGGAGCGCCACGGCATCGTGCCCGATCGCGGCCCGGTGGCGGTGACCGGCGCTGCCGGTGGCGTCGGCTCGGTCGCGGTCTCGATCCTGTCCAGCCTCGGCTATCACGTCATCGCCTCGACCGGCCGTGCTGCCGAAAGCCCCTATCTGATCGACCTCGGCGCCGCGGAAGTGATTTCACGCGACGAGCTTGCCCAGCCCGCAAAACCACTCGCCAAGGAACGCTGGGCCGGCGGCGTCGATGCGGTCGGCAGCCACACGCTGGCCAACGTTCTATCGATGACCTCCTATGGCGGCGCCGTTGCCGCTTGCGGCCTCGCCGGCGGCATGGACCTGCCGGCAAGCGTCGCGCCCTTCATCCTGCGCGGCGTCTCGCTGCTCGGCATCGATTCGGTGATGGCGCCGAAGGCGGTCCGCCTCGAGGCCTGGCGCCGTATCGGCGCCGATCTCGACCACGCAAAGCTTGCCAGCCTTTCGACGAGCATCGGCTTCGACGGCATCATCGGCGCCGCGCATGACATCGTCGAGGGTAAGATCCGCGGCCGCGTGGTGGTGGATATGTGAGCCCCCAAGGGAAAAAAAGAGCGCGACCGGTAAAATTCGAGCGATCAACCACAACCTTCGATAAGCTCTGTCTGGCAGGATTTCCGTATGATTGCGGAACCCGGCATCAGAGAGGCGGAACCAGCCGAACGGGCCGACGGGACGGCCCCCGCGGCGCCAGGACGGCAGCTTGTCGCCGCGCCACCGCTGGCGCCGGAACTGCCGGCCTCCAACCGCGAAGGCCTGCCCTTCCTGACGCTCGTCGCCATTGTCGTGCTGGCAGGCTTTTCGCATCTGACCGGGGCGCCGATCTTCATCACTATCGGCCTTTTGGCGACAGCCATCGCCGGGCTCGCCATGCATCTGCGCAACAGGCGCACCGAGCGCCGCGCGGTGGCCCTGCTCGATGCCACGACCGCCCGCAGCCGCGCCGAAATAGAGACGCTGGCCGACCGCATGTGGGAGATGCAGGAGAGCGAGGAGCGCTTTCGCGGGCTGATCGATGCACTCGGCGATCTCGTCGTCCATCGTGACCGCGACGGCCACATTGTCTACGCCAACAAGGTTTTCGCCGACCTTGTCGAAACCGACCAGCGCGACCTTGCCGGCAAGACCCTGGCCGAACTAGGCATCGATGTCGGCATCGTCCCCGACGCCGCGTTTTCCGACCATGAATGCCTGAGTTCCACCGACGTCGCCATTCGCACGCCGGACGGCCCACGCTGGTTCTCTTGGATCGAGCTGTCGGTGCGCGACAAGGACAGCGGCGCCGTTTCGCATCGCGCCATCGCCCGCGACATCACCGCTCGCAAGCGCGCCGAATCCTCGCTGATCACCGCCCGCGAGCGGGCCGAATATGCGAGCCAGGCCAAATCGCGCTTCCTCGCCACCGTCAGCCACGAGATCCGCACGCCGATGAACGGCATCATGGGCATGGCCCGGCTTCTCGCCGACACCAGCCTTTCGCCCGAGCAGCGGACCTATGTCGGCGCCATTTCGACCTCGGCCAGCGCGCTGCTGGCGCTGATCGAGGACCTGCTCGACTACTCCAAGATCGAGGCCGGCCGCTTCGATCCCGAACCGCAACCGATGTCGGTGCGCGAGATCGCCGACAATGTCATCGAGCTTTTGGCGGCGCGGGCTTTTGCCAAGGATATCGGCCTCGGCTGTCATGTCGAACCCGACGTGCCGCAGCTGATCACCGCCGACCCCGGCAGGGTCAGGCAGGTGCTGCTCAATCTCATCGGCAACGCCGTCAAGTTCACCGACAGCGGCGGCGTCCTGGCAAGCATCGCCCGCGTCCGCACCGAAACCACCGACCGCATCCGCTTCACCATCACCGACACCGGCCCCGGTCTGCGCGAGGAGGACATGGAGCGCATATTCGAGGATTTCGAACAGGCTGACGGCACCTCGACCCGTGCGCATGGCGGTGCCGGCCTCGGTCTCGCCATTTCCAAGCGCCTGGTGACCGCCATGGGCGGCACTATCTCTGTGTCAAGCCGGCTTGGCCAGGGGTCCGAATTCGTCTTCGAGATTCCCGCTATTTCCGCCGTCGAGGCGCCGCAGATCCGCCAGGACGCGCTGTCGGGCCGGCATGCGGTGATCGTGTCGAAGAACCTGGTCGAGGCCGAAGCCCTCGCCCGCACCATTCGCGCCAATGGCGGCACGGTCGATCTGGCCACCGCCGCCGCCCAGGCCACCCCTTTCGCCGAGAGCTGCGACGTGCTGCTGATCGATGCTGCCATGGAGCAAAGCGACGGCAGGCTGCTCAGGCGCCTGCGCCAGAGCGGATTTGCCGATTGCGAGGCAGTGACGCTGATCGCACCGACCGACCGTGGCATGCTTGGCGAGTTCCGTGCCAATGGTTACGCCACCTTCCTTGCGAGGCCGGTGCGCGGTGAGACATTGCTGCGCGTGCTTTTGACCAGCCACGCGCCGGTCATCGCCGAGCCGCAACTGCAAAGGCGCGGCGCGCAGGCGGGGCACGCCATTGGCGCCCGCCAGCACGGCCTGTCGGTGCTGATAGCCGAGGACAACGACATCAACGCCATGCTGGCCCGCGCCACGCTGCTGAAGGCCGGGCATCGCGTGAAAGTGGTCGGCAACGGCAAGGCCGCCGTCGAGGCGGTCATCAGCACCGGCCACAAGCACCGTTACGACGTGGTGCTGATGGACTTGCATATGCCTGTCATGGACGGCCTGGACGCCATCGCCGCCATCCGCCGCCATGAGGAGGAGACCGCGGTGCCGCCGGTGCCGATCATGGTGCTGTCGGCCGACAGCCAGGAAAAGACCCGCCACGCCGTGCTCGCTCACGGTGCCAGCGGCTTCGTCACCAAGCCGCTCGACCCCGATGCCCTGGTTCATGCGGTCGAAGGGCAAGCGGCCGCCTGAGGCACAACATCGACGGTTGATAGATTGCCCAGCCGACGAAGTATTGCCCGCAGAGCCGTATCACGGTACTGTCACAATCCTGTTGCACCTACACCGTATCCCCGTGCCAAGAGGGATGGCTCGAAGGAGAATCACTCGTGCATACAGTCATGCCGGAATGTGATGCTCGGCCGAACGCCAGCGGGCCTTTGCTCGTCGGCCGGAACGCCGATGCCGTCATAAAAGGCGCATCGCTCGGCCGCATCGGCAATCTCGAAGTGCGGCTCGCCCGCAACGAGGCCGAGATCGCTGCCGCGCAGGAAGTGCGCTACCGGGTGTTCTACGACGAGCTTGGTGCCAGGAAGGACCTGTTCCAGATGCAGGACCGCCGCGATGCCGATCGCTTCGATCCCCTCTGCGATCATCTGCTGGTCTTCGATACTTCGCTTTCCGGCCCCGAGCATCGCCGCATCGTCGGCACCTACCGCCTGCTGCGGCAGGAGATTGCCGCGGCCGCCGGCGGCTTCTATTCCGAAGGCGAATTCGAACTGACCAAGCTGATCGCGCGGCATCCCGGCCAGCGCTTCCTCGAGCTCGGCCGCTCCTGCGTTCTGCCGGAATACCGCTCGAAGCGCACCATCGAGGCGCTGTGGCAAGGCATCTGGGCCTACATCAACCATTACGGCATCGGTGTGATGACTGGCTGCG
Source organism: Mesorhizobium sp. M0898 (assembly GCF_040319695.1). Lineage (NCBI taxonomy): Bacteria > Pseudomonadati > Pseudomonadota > Alphaproteobacteria > Hyphomicrobiales > Phyllobacteriaceae > Mesorhizobium > Mesorhizobium sp. M0898. Next base: position 373,876 of record NZ_JAMYOE010000003.1, read on the forward strand.
CGTCGTTCCACGGCACCGTGCCGGCGGCACATGCGGAGGCGCTGACCTATCTTGCCCACCACTGCCGGACGAATTCATCATGGGACGTGCGTGCCGTCGCCGGGCGCTATTGTTCAATGGATCTGATGCCGATCGAGGCCGTCAATACCAAGGCGGCGATCGCGGCGATGCCGCCGCTGGTCAAGGGCTATCTGCGCGTCGGCGCGCGCATTGGCGACGGTTGCGTCATCGACCGTGAATTCTCGACGGTCGACGTGTTCGTGGTGATGCCGGTCAAGGAGATCGGTGCCCGCTACGTCAATTATTATGGCGGAGAAGCGCAGCGGTTTGCGGCGTGACACCTTAAATCAGGGAATATCTTCCGGACGCCGGCCAGGCTTGCTTTTGTAGGACGGAAAGGCCCAGCCGAATTTCAGCGCGCCGCCGCGTACGCAGAAAGCCGCCATGAAACCTGCTAGGCCCGACGCAAGCGGCGGCAGTCCGGCGAAATCGCCAAGTGTGTAGAGGCCGGCGCCGGCAAGCGCTGCGGTAACGTAGATCTCCGGTCGCAGGAGCACCGAAGGCTCGCCTGTCAATAGATCGCGCAGAATGCCGCCAAGGGTTGCGGTGAGCATGCCGGTGACGATCGAAACTGCAGGTGACCCGGTGATCGTCAGCCCCTTGGCCGCGCCCATCACCGAAAATGCGGCAAGACCTATGGCGTCGAGCCAGAGCAGCAATTTGTAGCGGGACTCCAAACGATGTGCGCTGAAGAAGACGACGACCGCCACCGCTGCACAGATTAGCACATAGTCGCGGTTTCCCACCCAGAACACGGGCACGTTGAGGATGACGTCGCGAAACGTTCCGCCCCCGATGCCGGCAACGCTAGCCAGAAACAGGTAACCGATAATGTCGAGCTGTTTGCGCGAGGCGGCCAGCGCACCGGTCGCCGCGAAGACGGCGACGCCGGCATAGTCGAGAAGCTCGATCGGGTTCATGGGGTGAATAATGAAATAGCGAGTGGGGAATAGCGAGTGGCTCCTGCGAATCTGGATTGACTCCAGATAAACTCGGACAGGTTGGGGGGCGGTCGATCATCCCTCACGCTTTGGTGGCGGTTGCTGCCGAACGGTGCACTATTCCCAGTTCACGCATCTTTCTCAGCCTGCTCGTTGACCGGCCCCGGCTCGACTGGCGCTTCGCTTGCGACATGCTTGGGGCCGCCCTTGGCGACGCCGACCATGGCCGGCCGCAGCACACGCTCGCCGATCGAATAGCCGGGCTGCACGACCTGCACGACCGTGTTGGCCGGTACGTCGGGATTGGGCACCTCGAACATCGCCTGGTGGAAATTCGGATCGAATTTCTCGCCCTCGGGCTCGAGCTTCTTCACGCCGTGGCGTTCCAGCGCCGACAGCATGGCGCGCTCGGTGATCTCGACGCCGTCGATCAGCGCCTTGAAGCCGGCATCGCCCGAAGCCTTGGCCTCCTCCGGGATGGCATCCAGCGCACGGCGCAGATTGTCTGACACCGAAAGCATGTCGCGGGCAAAGTTGGCGACTGCATAGGCGCGCGCGTCGTGGACGTCGCGGGCGGTGCGGCGACGCAAGTTCTCCATGTCGGCCGCGACGCGCAGCGCGCGATCCTTCAGCTCTTCGTTTTCCTTCAGAAGCCGCACAAGCGCTTCATAGTCGCCGTCGACGCCACCTTCCCTTGGCTCCGCGGCAGCCTCGGTCTTCTCGGCTTCATCGGGCGCGCGTTCGTCTTTTGCCTGGTCGCTCATCGCCGTTTCCCGTCATTTTCGAATGGTGTGGATTTGCGCCCGATATCGAGGTTTAGCGGCCAAAAATCAAGGGGCAAGCGATACTGCAGCCGCTGTCGCTGCTTGATGGCGGACGGCGCAGACCTTTCGATTTTAATTCAAATTTTACCGTACCCGACGGCTTTGCTTGCTGGGACACTACAATGCGGGAACCATTCCTCCCTTGGAAGAGTTTCGAAGCCGACACAGGATTTTGGATGATGCCCCGCAGGAATGGCGAAAAACGCGACGGGCTCGCCGCCGATATCCGGCGCCAGCTCGGCACCGAGGCGACCAAGCGCTTTCTGCGCACCTTACCGGCCTTCCGCACGGAGTCCGATATTCCCGACCGTCTGAAGGAATTGCTCGACCGCCTGGACGGCGTCGAAGCCAAGGTGGTCGCAGGCGGGCGCCGTCGGTAGACACCGTCGCCAGCAACGCGACCTGCGATTGCGGCCGCAATTCCTCGCCATCGCGCGACATTTACCCGCAGTAACTTTGCGTGATCTCCGCCTTGCGGCAGCGCGCCGCTCCGCCTATGTTTCATGATGAACATGATTTCCCCCGAAGCTGTGGCAAACAGCAAGCGCGCCTGGTTGAAAATCCTGTCGCGCTATAAAAAGCCCGACAGGCGTCGCAGCGCCGTCGAACTCGCCGTCACCCTCATCCCCTTCGCCACGCTGTGGGCACTGTCCTCAGCCGCCTATGCCCATGGCCATTGGTGGGGTCTGGTCCTCATCCTTCCGGCAGCCGGCTTTCTGGTGCGGATCTTCATGATCCAGCACGATTGCGGCCACGGTTCCTTTTTTGCCAATCGCTATGCCGACGACTGGATCGGCCGTGTGCTTGGCGTGCTGACGCTGACGCCCTACGATTGCTGGCGCCGCGCCCACGCAACCCATCACGCCAGCGCCGGCAATCTCGACGAGCGCGGCACCGGCGACATCAAGACACTGACCGTCGCTGAATATCGGCAACTGTCATGGCGGGGCCGGCTCGCCTATCGCCTCTATCGCCATCCGCTGGTGATGTTTGGCCTTGGCCCGATATGGATCTTCATTTTCGAGCAGAGACTGCCCTTGGGCATGATGCGGGGCGGTTTCACCCCCTGGGTGTCGTCGATGTCGACCAATCTCGCCATCGCGGTCATCGCCGCGCTGCTCATCTGGTTCGTTGGCCCAGGCGCGTTCCTGGTCGTGCATTTGCCGATCGTCATCCTCGCCGGATCGGCCGGCATCTGGCTGTTTTATGTCCAGCATCAGTTCGAGGAGACGGAGTGGACAAAGGACTCCGAGTGGGAATTCCAGCACGCTGCCCTGCACGGTTCGTCCTATTACGACCTGCCGCCGGTGCTGAACTGGATCACCGGCAATATCGGCGTCCACCACGTGCATCACCTCTCGGCCAAGGTGCCATGCTACCGGCTTCCGGAAGTGTTGAGGGACTATCCGGAGCTGCGTGAGATCGGCCGCGTCACACTCCTCGACAGCCTGCGCTGCGTCAAGCTGGCGCTGTGGGACGAGAGTCGCAGCAAGCTGGTATCGTTCCGCGAAGCGCGGATGGCCGTGTAAAGCATACCGCCGCACCTAAAGCGCGTTGCGCTCGACCGGCCTCATGCGACGCGCTTTAGGTTGTCGTTTATGCATGCCGTTATCGCAAAACCGCTGACACTTTTGCGCGACATGCGTTAGGGGTGCGGCGGGCTCCACATTCCGAGCTTAAGCCGCCCGGCGCTGGTCGCGCATCAGGGTCTCGCCCTGGCGGATCTCGGTGCCCAGCACTTTCAGGCATTCGCGCATGAAGGCGGCAAGGCCCGGCCAGCCCTTGGCCGACACCAGATTGCCGTCGACATGGGCGCCGGTCGGCGCAACATCGATATAGATGCCGCCGGCCAGCGTGACTTCCGGCTCGCAATATTGCAGCGCCGCGACTTCCCTGCCGCGCACCACGCCATCGACCGCGATCAGGATCTGCACGCCGTGGCAGATGGTGAAGATCGGTTTTCCCGTCTCATGGAAATGCCGCACCAGCGCCTGCACGCGCTTGTCGATGCGGATATATTCCGGCCCGCGCCCGCCCGCCGCGTAGACGGCATCGTAGTCGGCCGGATTGACCTCGGAAAACGTCTTGTTGAGGATGTAGTCGTGGCCGAGCTTTTCCGTATAGGTCTGGTGGCCCTCGAAGTCGTGCAGCGAGGTCTTCAGGATATCGCCGGCCTTCTTGTCGGGGCAAACGACATGGACGGTGTGGCCCACCGCATGCATGGCCTGTTCAAAGACGAAAATCTCGTACTCCTCGCTGAACTCGCCAACGAGCATCAATATCTTCTTGCCAGCCATACCCGGTTCCTCCCTTGTGGCCACATTTATTCGGATCGCGAAATAATGGGCCTATCCTAAGGCGGAGAGGCGCAAAATAAAAGGCTGAATCGGGAATGTGGTCCGACCAGATAGGGCTTCTGGCCCTCTGGAGCGGATCAGCCGGCGCGCACCCGCCGCCAGGAATATTTCGGGCCTTTGGCCTCCGGCTTCACCGCCGGCTGATAGAACAGCGGCAGTCCGCCGGTGCGGCCTTGCTCGAGCCGCTTCAGCAGCACCGGGTGCGATACCTCGAATTCATCGAAGCCGACGCGCAGCATATGCGGCAACTGATCGATCAGCACCTGCCCGGTGGCGCGCATAGCGCCTGCAAAATGATAACGGCTGCGCAGCAATTCGCCCTTGGAGAACGAGCGGCCGTCATTGAACGCCGGAAACGCCAGCGCCACCAGCGACAGCTGATCGAGCAGGCCTGCGATCTTCTCGAGCTGATCGCCGGGCTGCAGCAGCACACCGATGCGCTCCTTCGCCGACCGCCGCACCTCCGGATCGAGGCCGAGAAACGCCTGCAACGGCAGGATGAAACGGCCATTGCCGACCAGCGCCTCGGCGCTTTCGGCATGAACCCACTCGTCCTCGCGGAACCCATCCGGTGTCCACAGCCGCATGGCGTTTTCGGCTATCAAATCGCTCATCAAGAAAATTCCCAAGTCCAAAGATTCTAAAGTGCACCGTGAGATTCAGGTCAGGCCGAGCCGGAACCGAAGGCGGGCGCGAAGCGACCAAACTGTGTGGCCTCCGAGAACCGGAGCTGAGCGTACTTTGGGTACGTGAGCGCCGGAAGCGCAGGAAGCCGCCGTTTGCAGGCCGGCTGAATATCAATATACCCTAAAGCGAGGCGTCGGTCAGCGACCTTTCCAGCCCCGACAAGTGGATGCCGCATTCGGTCTTGGCGTGCCCGGCCCAGCGGCCGCTGCGCGCATCGTCGCCCGGTTGCACCGGCTGCGTGCATGGGAAACAGCCGATCGACAGATAGCCATAGGCGACCAGCGGGTTTTCACGCAGCGCATGTGCGCGCATGTAGCCGGCCTGGTCCGATGTCGTCCAGTGCGCCAGCGGATTGATGCGGATGCGCGAGCCGACCGCCTCGAACACCGGGAGTGCTGCCCGGGTCGCCGCCTGGAAGCGCTTGCGGCCGGTGAACCAGGCGCGGAACGGCTCGACGCCGCGCGCCAGCGGCTCGACCTTGCGGACGTCGCAGCAGGCGTCGGTGTCGGTCTCGTTCAGATTGCCGGTCGGGTCGATCCTTGCCAGCGCCGCATCGTCGGGCCTGATCACCCGGATATCGCTCAGCCCGAAATCGGCGGCCAGCGCGTCACGATAGCCGAGCGTCTCCTCGAAATGCTTGCCGGTGTCGAGAAAGATCACCGGCAGCGTCCGGTCGATCTCGGCGATCATGTGCAGCAGCACCGCCGAATCCGCGCCGAAGGACGAGACGGCGGCGATTTCGCCGTGAAAGAACTCCCGGGTCGACCGCTCGATGATCTCCAGCGGCTTCAGATGGCCGTAGAGCGCGTCGAGACCCGCCGCTTGGGCGGCGATGCCGGCCTCGACGTCGACGATACGGTCAAGCGGCCTTGGCTTCGCCAGCATAGAGCGCCTCCTTGAACGGCGCGGGACCGACTCGGCGGTAGGCGTCGATGAATCTTTCGTTTCTGTCCAGCCGAAGCCCGAGATAGGTCTCGACGATCTGCTCGATGGCATCGGTGATCTCTTCCGAACTGAAGCCGCGGCCGATGATCTCGCCGACCGAGGTGTTCTCGTCGGCCGAGCCGCCGAGCGTCACCTGGTAGAGCTCGGCGCCTTTCTTCTCGACCCCGAGGATGCCGATATGGCCGACATGGTGATGGCCGCAGGCATTGATGCAGCCGGAAATCTTCAGCTTCAATTCGCCGATGTCGCGCTGGCGCTCCAGCGAAGCAAAGCGCCGCGAGATTTCCTGCGCCACGGGAATGGAACGCGCCGTTGCCAGCGCGCAATAGTCGAGGCCGGGGCAGGAGATGATGTCGCTGATCAGGTTGGAATTGGCCGTCGCCAGCCCGATATCGACAAGCGCGTCATAGACCGCCTTGAGGTCGGCACGCGCCACATGCGGCAGGATCAGGTTCTGCTCGTGGCTGACGCGCAGCTCGTCGAATGAATATTTTTCGGCAATGTCGGCGACCGCTTCCATCTGGCTGTCGGAGGCATCGCCCGGCGTCTCGCCGATGCCCTTGAGCGAGATGGTCACCGCCGCGTAGTCGGGATGGCGATGGGTGACCACATTCTGATCCAGCCATTCGGAAAAGCTCTTGGAGTCGAGACGGGCAAGCTTGACCGCCTCGTCGCCTTCCGGCCGGTCGACAAGTGGAGGCGGCGCGAAATAGGCATCGATGGCGCGGATGTCTTCTTCCGGCAGCCTCAGCTCGGCGTCCTTCAACTCCTGCCATTCGGCCTCGACCTGGCGGGTGATCTCCTCGACGCCGGTCTCATGGACCAGGATCTTGATGCGCGCCTTGAACTTGTTGTCGCGCCGGCCGTAGAGGTTGTAAACGCGAAGGATCGCCGTGCAGTAGGACAACAGATCCGCTTCGGGCAGGAAATCGCGGATCTTCTTGGCGACCATCGGCGTGCGGCCTTGGCCGCCGCCGACATAGACGGCGAAACCGAGCTCGCCGGCGGCGTTCTTCTTCAGGTGCAGGCCGATGTCGTGCGTCTGGATGGCGGCGCGGTCGCGCTCGGCGCCGGTCACCGCGATCTTGAATTTTCGCGGCAGGAACGAGAACTCCGGATGCACCGAGGACCATTGCCGCAGGATTTCGGCATAGGGGCGCGGATCGGCAACCTCGTCGGCGGCTGCGCCGGCGAAGTGGTCGGCGGTGACGTTGCGAATGCAATTGCCGCTGGTCTGGATGGCGTGCATCTCGACGCTTGCCAGATCCGCCAGGATCGCCGGGATGTCCGACAGCGCCGGCCAGTTGAACTGGATGTTCTGGCGCGTCGTGAAATGGCCGTAACCCTTGTCGTATTTGCGGGCGATGTGGCCAAGCATGCGCAGCTGCTTGCTGTTCAGCGTGCCGTAGGGCACCGCGATGCGCAGCATATAGGCATGCAGTTGCAGATAGACGCCGTTCATCAGCCGCAGCGGCCGGAACTGGTCCTCGGTGATCTCGCCGGCAAGGCGCCGCGCGACCTGGTCGCTGAACTCGGCGACGCGGGCCTTGACGAAATCGTGGTCGAACTCATCGTAACGGTACATATTCAGGTCTTTCCGGGCGCGTCCGCCCGTTATTTTCTTCGTTCGAGCATGATCGGGATCATGCTTGTGTCATCTATGCCGCGCGTGCAGCTTGCGGACGGGCCTGCTTGCCCAGGTCGTTGCGGGTGGTCGGGCCGGCGGCACGGATCTTTTCACGCAGCCGGACCGCTTCGACCGTGCCGTTGGCCACGGTCACGTCTATCAGGTTGACGTCGACCACTTCGTTGTTGGCGGAGGCCTTGGCGCCGATTGCCTCCAGCCGGTCCTCGGCCGCCTTGTCATGGGCGATGTCGGCATGGTCGATGATCTCGGCCCAGCCGCCATTGGCGTACCAGACGGCTATGCCGTCGGCGAGGCGGTTCGCGGTCAGGACTTTCATTGGCTCACTCCTTGCGCGGCAGCACTCGCCACGCTTTCCTGCCTGTGTGCCGCCAGCGGCTCGGACCGTTCGAAATTGGCCCCGGCGACCGCGTCGCCGATGATGGTCATCACCGGGCCGCTGAGGTCGGCGCGCGCCTCCAGCGACGGCAGGTCGGCGAGCGTGCCGTGGAAACGGCGGCGGTTGGCAAGGCTGGCATTCTCGACCACGGCGACGGCCGTATCCGGCGACAGGCCGGCTTCGATCAGCCGGCCGGCGACCTCGGCGGCGACCGAGCGGCCCATATAGACGGCGACCGTCGCGCCGGAAATGGCGAGCTTTGCCCAGTCGGGCAGCGAATTTCCCTTGAGATCATGGCCGGTGGTGAACACCATCGACGACGACACGCCGCGCAGCGTCAGCGGCAGTTCGAAATCGGCGGCGGCGGCGAAGGCCGCGGTGACGCCCGGAACCACTTCGTAGGCGACGCCGGCATCGCGAAGTGCCGCCATCTCCTCGCCGGCCCGGCCGAACACCAGCGGGTCGCCGGACTTCAGCCGCACGACACGCTTGCCGGCGTGGCCAAGCTCGACCAGCAGCGCATTGATCTCGGCCTGGCTCTTGGAATGGCAGCCCTTGCGCTTGCCGACCGGCAGGCGCTCGGCATCGCGACGGCCCATTGCGACGATCGCCTCCGGCACCAGCGCGTCATGGACGATCACGTCGGCTTCCATCAGCAGGCGATGGGCGCGCAGCGTCAAAAGGTCCTCGGCGCCTGGACCGGCGCCTACAAGCGCGATATGGCCCGATGCCGGTTCTGTCGAAAGCAGCAGGCCGACGGCCGCATCATGCGCCTGCGAAAGCTCGCCTGCCTCGACAGCGCGGGCCGGCGCGCCGCCAAAGAAATCGCTCCAGAAGCGGCGGCGGGCATTGCCCTTCGGCAGCAGTCTTTCGGCGGTGTCGCGAAACGATGCGGCGAGCGCCGCGAGCGGCCCGAGCGAGGGCGCCAGCATGCGGTCGATGCGGCTGCGCAGCATCTGCGCCAGCACCGGGCCGGCACCTTCCGTGCCGATGGCAATGGCGACCGGCGCGCGGTTGACCAGTGCCGGCGTGAAGAAATCGCATAGCTCCGGCCGGTCGACGGCATTGACCGGAATGCCCAGCCGGCGCGCATCCCCGGCAACGCGGCGATCGAGCGCCTCGTCGCCGCTGGCGGCAAACACCATCACCGCACCATTGAGATGTGCTGCATCATAGGCGTCGGCGATGTGGGCGGCCCCCGTCTCGGCGATAAAGGCCAGCAGCTCCGGGCTTGTTTCATCGCTGACGATGCGCAGCACAGCACTCGACTGCGCGAGCAGCCGCGCCTTGGCCAGCGCTTCCTCTGCACCGCCGACGATGGCTATGGCTTCGCCCTCGACCCGCATGAAGACGGGAAAGGCATTGAGCTTGGGCGTGGCTTGCGGCATGACGAGCGGAATCCTGGAACCGTTTGTCAGTTCTACGCGGGGGCGCGAAAAACCAGAAGGCACCCACTCGCGCATCGCTTCGTAGCAGGCAATCTCTTTTCTGCAAGCATGAAGGCCAAGAGAAAAATATTCCAAATTCAAATGCGGGGCAGATTGAAGCTGCTGTTGCAGCCCTTGATCCGCTGCCTTTTTAGCGGCCGGAGGAGCTAACCACAAAACAGATTTTTCTAAATTCTATCAATTTAGTAGATTAAGCCGCCGGATCCTGACCAAGCGATCGACGGCAGCCCCGCACTCTCGCCGACCCCTGTCGGAGCACCGGGTCCGAGTGCCGGACCATTCCCGCCTCGGCACGCGTTTGCTCTATGGACCCAGGCCCGGTCACACCCCTGCGGCAAAGGCCCGGCGATGGGCTCGAAAAATCAAAAAAGGAGCGCCCCATGAGCAACGTCAGACTGAAACGCGGACTATGGATCGTGGTGGCAGATGGCGAAAAGGCGCTGTTCCTCGAGAACCGTGGAGACGTCCAATATCCCGACCTTCAGGTCGTGCACGAGATGGAGCAGGAAAATCCGGCAACCCGAGAACAAGGCACGGACCGCCCCGGCCGCTACAGCGACGGCCCTTCCGTCCACCGCAGTGCGGTCGAGGACACCGACTGGCACCGTCTCGGCAAGGAGCGTTTTGCCGAAGAGATTGCCGACAGGCTCTACAAGCTCGCGCATCGCGGCAGCTTCAAGGAGATCGTGCTGATCGCGCCGCCGCCGGTGCTGGGCGACATGCGCAGGAAGCTGCACAAGGAGGTCACCGACAAGATAACGGCCGAAATTCCAAAGACGCTGACCAACCACAGCATACCCGATATCGAGAGCCTGCTGCAGGCGACCTGATCGGGCATCGGCGGCGTGTAATTTCCTTACTAATCCTAGGCTGGGGCAGGTCCCAGGCTGGGGCAGGCGAGGACAACCGCATCAGGTTTGCGCTCCCCTCACCCTTACCCATTCCTGGGCGAGCCGCTTGTCTCGCCCGCCCTCCGGACCCCGTGAAGGACGGGGAGAGGGGGTCGCCAGCGTTCAAAGCTGATCTGGCGCCGACGGAAAACATCCGAAGTTAATTAGCAGGATCACGGCGACAAAACGTCGGTCGGGATGCGCCAGCATCGTCATTGACCGTCGAGCATCACGGCCATGCAGATGGTGTCAAAATAGCGACCATCAATGCAAACGCCACGCCTGAGGACACCCTCCGTAACAAAACCAGTTTTTTCATACAGCGTTATGGCCCGGCTATTATCGGCGTGCACCGAGAGTTCAACGCGAACGAAGTTTTCTTGCCGAGCCTTTTCCAAGGCGGCGGTGATAAGGCGACGGCCCAATCCTTGTCCACGATAATCGGGTATGATTCCCATCGCTAAACTTCCGCGATGAGCGTGGGATGGAAAGAAATGGCGGGTGATGTCGCACCATCCCACAACACGGTCTCCTTCCGTCGCTACGATATGCGGGTTTCGCTGCTTAATCATGTTCAAAACGAAATCGCGTGTCTCAGGAAGCGGGAACGCTTCCAGCATGGTCAGGTATTTTCTCTCCCGCGCGACCACGTCGAGAGCCGCATGGAAACTCTCAATGTGCTCTGCGGCTGTATTGGCGATTTTAACCATACTTCCTCCAAGGCTCTCCGGGTTCCCGAGGTCTTTGTCGAAGATTGTCTCATCCGCAAGCGCCCGGCTTCAAAAACGTCTGTGGCGCAGTAGGAGGCTGCCACGATCTGACAGGACACGGATTGGCGAATCGCGCCTGATGCGTCGCACCCATCTTCCATCCGAGGTCCGCTTCGGTCTGCTAAACGGATGAATCCCAGTTCTATAAATGCACAATTAGCAGCATCTGCCTGTGCGAACGGGATAAGCCCTTTTCCGTATCAATCGCCTGCCTGGAGCACGCGCGCCGTAGCGGCAAATCTTGCCGGCTCAACGCCTTTTTGCCGCCTTGCCATCGATTTCATGGGGATTGCGGGTTGTCTCGCGACTGTCCCAGCCTCCATACTGCCAAGGCGGCGGCCATTGGACGGCGCATATCCGACATCGCGATTCCTGAAGGCGCTCCATAGACAATGCCGCATGACACGCCCCTTATCGCCACCATCGTCGCCGGTCTGGGGCTGGCTTTCGTCTTCGGCGCACTTGCCAACCGTTTTCGCGTGCCGCCGCTGGTAGGCTACCTCGTCGCCGGCGTTCTGGTTGGACCGAACACGCCGGGTTTCGTCGCCGATGCCGGCCTCGCCAATGAACTTGCCGAGATCGGCGTCATCCTGCTGATGTTCGGCGTCGGCCTGCATTTCTCGCTGAAGGACCTGTTGTCGGTCCGCGCCATCGCCGTGCCCGGCGCCATTGTGCAGATCGGCTTCGCGACAGCCCTCGGCGCCGGCCTTGCCTGGATGCTCGGCTGGTCGATGGGCGCGGGACTGGTCTTTGGCCTGGCGCTTTCCGTGGCCTCGACCGTGGTGCTGTTGCGCGCCCTGCAGGAGCGGCGGCTGATCGAGACCGAGCGCGGCCGCATCGCCGTCGGCTGGCTGATCGTCGAGGATCTGGCGATGGTGCTGGCGCTGGTGCTTTTGCCGGCATTGGCCGGCGTGCTCGGCGGCCAAGAGCAGGTGGAGGTGCACTCCAGCGGTCTGCTGTCGCTGCCGGCGAGCTACGGCGTCTGGGGCGTCGTCGCCGTCACACTGGCCAAGGTCGCGGCCTTTGTCTTGGTCATGCTGGTGGTCGGCCGCCGGCTTATCCCCTGGGTCCTGCACTACGTCGCCCATACCGGATCGCGCGAACTGTTCCGGTTGGCGGTGCTTGCGATTGCGCTTGGCGTCGCCTTCGGCGCGGCCAAGCTGTTCGGCGTGTCACTGGCTCTTGGCGCTTTCTTCGCCGGCATGATCATGAGCGAATCCGAGCTCAGCCACCGGGCGGCTGAGGAATCGCTGCCGCTGCGCGACGCCTTTTCCGTGCTGTTCTTCGTTTCGGTCGGCATGCTGTTCGACCCGTTCAGCGTGATCAGCAATGGCTGGCCGATCCTGGCGACGCTGGCCATCATCGTTGTCGGCAAGTCGCTGGCAGCCTTTGTTATCGTCGTCGTCTTCCGCTATCCGGTCGCAACCGCATTGATGATTTCGGCAAGCCTAGCCCAGATCGGCGAATTCTCGTTCATCCTGGCTGAACTCGGCGTCGGGCTGAAACTGCTGCCCGAACAAGGCCGCGACCTCATCCTCGCCGGCGCCATCCTGTCGATCGTCCTCAATCCGCTGATGTTTCTTGCCGTCGACCGGATGAAACCCTGGCTGGAAGCACGCGCCGGCAGGACGGCGCCGTCCGGCGAAGCAAGGCCGATCGGCCCGGCGACCGAGCCCGGCCAGGTGGCTTCGGTCGCGGCGCCTGCTAACGAGGATGGCCCACCGCCCAGGACGAGGCTGACCGGCCACACCATCCTGATCGGCTACGGCCGCGTCGGCAGCCTTGTCGGTACATCGCTGAAGCAGGCCGCCCTGCCCTTCCTCGTCATCGAGGATGCCGACAAGACGTTGGCGAAACTCAAGGCCGAAGGCGTCGAAACCGTACCCGGCAACGCGGCGAGTGGCGACGTGTTCGCCGCATCCAATCCCGCGGGCGCGAAGCGGCTGATCCTGGCCATTCCCAACGCCTTCGAGGCCGGGCAGGTCGTGCTGCGCGCCCGCGCCGCCAATCCGGCAATCGAAATCATCGCCCGCGCCCATTCCGATGCCGAGGTCGAGCACCTCAAAAACCTTGGTGCCGACACCGTCATCATGGGCGAACGCGAGATCGCCCGCGGAATCGTCGAGGTGGTGACGGCAGCACCGAAAGCGCCCACGGCAGCCTAAGCCTGCGCTGCCCCGCCAGCGTTGCGGTCAAGCCCCTTCTCCCCGTTCTTCACGGGAGAAGGTCCCGGCAGGGGGATGAGGGGCAGCGTCAACGATTGATCAAAACCAACAGCTCAAACGTGCTGGCCGCCATTGATGTGGATTTCCGAGCCGGTCACGTAGGACGCCTGCTGCGAGCACAGGAAGAAGATGATGTCGGCAACTTCCGCCGTGGTGCCCAGCCTTCTCAGCGGAATGGTCTCGACGATTTTTTCCGTGCCCGGCGACAGGATCGCGGTGTCGATCTCGCCCGGCGCAATGGCGTTGACGCGAATGCCGTGCGGGCCGAAATCATGCGCCATCTCGCGGGTCAGCGAGCCGAGTGCCGCCTTCGACGTCGCATAGGCGGTGCCGGCGAAAGGATGCACGCGGGTGCCGGCAATCGAGGTGACGTTGACGATGGAGCCCTTGGCCGATGCCAGCTCCTTGAACAATCCCCGTGCCAGCATGATCGGGGCAAAGAAATTCACCTGGAAGACGTCGCGCCAGACATGCATCGGCGTGTCGATCGAGTTCATGCGGCTGTTGCCGTCCTTGAGCTTCGGCGAGATGCCGGCATTGTTGACCAGCGCATGCAGCTGCCCGCCATGCGCCTCGAGCCGGTGGCGGATCTCGGAGATGGCGATGCCGACATCCTCCTGGTCGGCGAGGTCGACCTTGATATGGTCTTCCGGGCCGGCCGGCCACGGGCAGTCCTCGGCAAAGGCCTGGCGCGAGCAGGTGATGACGCGCCAGCCTTCGCGTGAAAAGCGCTTGACCGTGGCGTGGCCGATGCCACGGCTGGCGCCGGTCAGCACAATGGTCTTTCTGGTGTCGGTCTCTGCCATTCGCGGTCTCCAAACGGGAGATGTAGCGGAACGCGGCAGCGGTGGCGAGGGGGCCTGTTGTTCAGCCGCCTGTCAGGATGTCCAGGATCGACGTCTGCCGCTTCTTGACCGGGCCGCCGACATTGCCGGGCGGCACCGGGTGCTTGATCGATCCGGTGGCGCTGTCGACCCCCGGCATGGCCAGGCCGCCGGCATCGACCGTCTCGGCGGGACGCACGGGACGCGAAGCCGGCTGGGTAGCTGCCACAGGCGGCGCCGATTGGCCGACGGAAGCGACCGGCGCCGGCGGCGGCGTGTCGGACGGTATGTCGTCCGGCACGATGGTGTCGGGCGGCGTCGACTTCCAGGTTCCGGGCAGCGGTCGCACCGGCACGCCCTCATGCGCGGCGACCATGAACTCGTGCCAGGCCTGCGCCGGCAGCGCGCCGCCGGTGACCTTCTTCATCGCGCTGCCGTCATCATTGCCGAACCAGACGCCGGTGGTCAGATTGGCGGTATAGCCGATGAACCAGGCATCGCGCGAGTTCTGGCTGGTGCCGGTCTTGCCGGCCGCCGGCCAGGCGAACGCCGCCTTCCTGGCCGTGCCGATCTCGACCGTGCCGGTCATCATCGAGTTCATCATGCCGACGACATCGGGCTTGACGACCCGCGGCGCACCGCCGCCATTGTTCTCGTAGAGCACCTTGCCGTCGCTCGTCGTGACGCGGCGGATGAAATGGATGTCCGGCTTGTAACCGCCATTGGCGAAAGGAACATAGGCCGAGGTCAGTTCCAGCGGCGTCACTTCCGAGGTGCCCAGCGCAATCGAAGTGTTGGCCGTCAGGTCGGACTGGATGCCCATGCGGTGCGCCGCCTCGACCACCGCATTCGGCCCGACTTCCATGGTCAGCTGCGCGGCAACCGAATTCAGCGATTTTGCCAGCGCCGTCGCCAGCGTCACCTTGCCGAAATATTTGCCGCCGTAATTGTCGGGCGTCCAGTTGCCGATCCTGATCGGCGCGTCGTTGCGCACGCTGTCGGGCGTGCGGCCGGATTCCAGCGCCGCCATGTAGACGAACGGCTTGAACGCCGACCCCGGCTGGCGGCGCGCCTCCGAGGCGCGGTCGAACTGGCTGGTCGAATAGTCGTAACCGCCGACCATCGCGCGCACCGCGCCGGAATTGTCGATCGACACCAGCGCGCCCTGGCTGACATTGAGCTTCTTGCCGCTCTGGTCGATCAGCCGGCGGATCGATTGCTCGGCGAGTTTCTGCAGCGTCAGGTCGACAGTCGTGTCGACGACGATATCGCGGCGCACGTCGCCGATCAGGTCGGGCAGTTCTTCCATGATCGTATCGGCGACGTAGTTTTCCGAGCCGGTCCAGTAGGACGGCGCGCGTGTCGCCGGCGCGCTCATCGCCGTGGTCTGCTCCTTGGCGCTGATCTTGCCCTCGTCGCGCATCGCGGCGAGCACCAGCTGCGAGCGCTGCTCGGCCGCCTTCGGGTCGCGCGCCGGCGACAGCCGCGACGGCGCCTTGAGCAGGCCGGCGAGAAGGGCGGCCTCCGACAGCGTGACGTCACGCGCGCTCTTGCCGAAATAGCGGCGCGAGGCCGCTTCGACACCATAGGCGCCAGAGCCGAAATAAACCCGGTTGAGGTACATTTCGAGGATCTGGTCCTTCGTATGCTTGTGCTCCAGCCACAGCGCCAAGAGCACTTCCTGCACCTTGCGTTCCAGCGTGCGGTCCGGCGTCAGGAACAGGTTCTTGGCCAGCTGCTGGGTCAGCGTCGAGCCGCCCTGCGAAAAATGCCCGCCCAGCACGTTGGTCACCATGGCCCGGGAAAGGCCGATCGGGTCGATGCCGAAATGCGAATAGAAGCGGCGGTCTTCGATGGCGATGACGGCCTCGGGAATATAGGGCGACATTTCGTGCAGGCCGACGGCCTCGCCGCCGCTCATGCCGCGATTGCCAAGCAGTTGGCCGTCGACCGAGACGATCTTGATGTTGGGGGCGCGGTCGGGAATGGCCCAGGTGGTGGCCGCCGGCATTTTCGCGCCGTAATAGACGACGATGCCGGCAGTGGCGATGCCGCCCCAGATGGCCAGCACGAAGCACCAGTAGAACAGCCGGGCAAGCACGCCGAACACGCCGCGCCGGCTTTTGCCGCGCCCGCCGCGCGGCGGCTTGGCCCTGGACGATTTGCGCTTTGCAGCGGCTTTTCGGTTGCTCGGCACGACGCGGTCCTCCTCGCTTACCGAAAAACCGGCCGAGGATCTCGCCCCCGGCGATGCCTCGAAGCTGGGCTCGATGCGGCTGTCTTTCCGGTTCGCCATGCGCTGTGCTGTCTTCCCCATGCCTATGGCGTTGGGGTTGAAGACTAGATGCGGCGGTTTAAAGGCGGGTTAAGTCGGGAAAAATCGAAATAAACTGTATTCAGTCGCTTGCCGAACGGCTGCGGCCCGCGACAGCGCCAAAGCCGGAAATGAAAAACCCGCCTCGGCGGGCGGGTCGTTGGAGCCAATGAGCACCATAGCGAAATTAGTAGCATAGCTGCCGGCACAAAGCAAGAACAAAATGCGCGTTGCCTCAGAATAATCACTTCAGTTCGGCGGTTGCGACAACCCTCAGTCGTCGGCATCCGCATCGTCGGAGGCCGGCCGCCAGCTGATCGGCTCGATCTTCCTTTGCGTATGGCCGTCCGTATAGGCCCACCAGCCAGCGTCGCTTTCGTCCCAGTCGCCGCCTGCCGCCTTCAGCCGGTCGAGCGAACGGTATTGCGCGATGCTCTCGTTCATCACGCCGTCGCTGTCCTGCCAGTAGACGGTGACCTTGGAGCCGTCCTTCGGTGCCGTTTCGATTGATTTTCGGGCAGCCATTTTCATTTCTCCCGGTGAAGCGAACGGAACGCCGGGACAAGCGTCTGGTTCCTGGCCGATGGCCTTTAGGAGAATTCGCTCCGGCGAGACATATGGCGTGGTTTTCGAGAACCGGAGCGCAGCGGACATTTGGGTCCGTGAGCACCGGAAGCGGAGAAAACTGCGCCAGATGGCCGCCGGAGTAGAATTATCATGAAGGCCATTAGCTGTGGGCGAAGATATCCTCCTCATCCCAGCCCATCAGGTCGAGTTTCGCACGCGTCGGCAGGAAGCGGAAGCAGGCATCGGCCTCCCTGGTCCGGTTGTCGCGCGCCAGACGCGCGCTCAGTACGTCGCGCAGCCGGTGCAAATAGAGCACGTCGGAGGCGGCATATTCGAGTTGCTCGGGCGACAGCGTCTCGGCGGCCCAGTCCGATGATTGCTGCGCCTTCGACAGGCCGATCCCGAGAAGCTCGAAGCAGATGTCCTTCAGCCCGTGCCGGTCGGTGTAGGTGCGCGTCAGCCGCGACGCGATCTTGGTGCAGAACACCGGCTCCGGCATGACGCCGAAGGCATTGTAGAGAACGGCGAGATCGAAGCGGCCGTAATGGAACAGCTTGGTGATGCTGCGGTTCTTGAGCAGGCTGACGAGGTTCGGCGCCTTCTTCTGGCCGGGCGCGATCTGGATGACGTCGGCCGAGCCGTCGCCCGGCGAGATCTGCACGACGCAGAGCCGGTCGCGATGCGGGTTCAGCCCCAGCGTCTCGGTGTCGATGGCGACCGCCCCGACATCGTAATGCAGCAGGCCGGGCAGATCGTTTTTGTGGAAACGTATGTCGCTCATCGTCTTCTCCGGTCGCGGCCCCGTGCAGCGATGCGCGACGGACCGTGCCCGTCCTTGCCGCGATCCGGCGAAAAATCAACAAAAACTTGAGTCTGGCGCAATTTCAGCGTGTCAGCGCCTCGAGAATGCGCGCCCAGGAGCGCTGGCCCTTGTGGAAGGAGCTCATCTCGTACTTCTCGTTCGGCGAGTGGATGCGGTCGTCGTCGAGGCCGAAACCGACCAGCAGCGATTCCATGCCGAGATAGGTCTGGAAATCGCCGACCACCGGGATCGAGCCGCCGCTGCCGGTCACCACCGCCGGCTTCGGCCATTCGTCGGACAGCGCCTGCTTGGCCTTGGCGAGGAAGGGCGAGTCGTAGGAAAGCTGGATCGCCGGCGAGCCGCCATGCGGGTGGAATTCGACCGAGCAGTCGGCCGGAACCCGCTGCCTGACGAATGCCTGGAAGACGGCGCGGATTTTTTCCGGATCCTGTTTATGGACCAGGCGAAAGGAGACTTTTGCCGAGGCTTGCGCGGCGATCACCGTCTTGAAGCCCTTGCCGGTATAGCCGCCGATAATGCCGTTGAACTCGGCCGTCGGTCGCGCCCAGGTCAGTTCGAGCACCGAGCGGCCCTTTTCGCCGGACGGAATCGACAGGCCGATCGGGCCGAGGAAGGTCTCGGCCGTCTCACCGAGCGACAGCCACGACTGCAATATCTGCGACGGCGTTTCCTCGACGCCGTCATAAAAACCCGGGATGGTGACGTGGCCATCCGCATCGTGGATGTCGGCCAGGATCTTTGCCAGGATGCGGATCGGATTGGCGGCCGCACCGCCATAGAGCCCGGAATGCAGGTCGCGGTCGGCGGCAGTCACCGTGATCTCCTCGCCGACCAGCCCGCGCAGCGAGACGCAGATCGACGGCGTATCGCGGTCCCACATGCCAGTGTCGCAGACCAGCGCGAAATCGGCCTTGAGCTCATCCGCATTCGCCTCGAGAAACGGCTTCAGCGACGGCGATCCGGACTCCTCCTCGCCCTCGAACAGGATCGTGATGCGGCACGGCAATCCGCCATGCACCTGCTTCCACGCGCGGCAGGCCTCGACGAAGGTCATCAGCTGGCCCTTGTCGTCGGCCGCGCCGCGGCCGGTGATCACCTTGTGGCCGGGCTCGATCTCCTTGACCGCTGGCGCGAACGGGTCGCTTTCCCACAGCTCGATCGGATCGACCGGCTGCACGTCGTAATGGCCGTAAAACAGCAGATGCGGCGCGCCCGCCGGCCCGTCGTGATGCGCGACCACCATCGGATGCCCCGGCGTGTCGCGCACGCTGGCGTCGAAGCCGATCAGCTTGAGCTCGGCGACCAGCCATTCGGCGGCCTTGCGACAGTCGGCGGCGTAGTCCGGATCGGTGGAGATCGACTTTATGGCGAGCAGGCCGAACAGGCGTTCCAGGCTCTGGTCGAAGTTCTTGTCGAGGCGGTCGAGAACAGGGGAAACTGCGGACATCTGGCGGGCCTTTCGATTCTGGCGGCGAATCTAGAGCCCATGTTGCGAAACGGAAAGCCCGCGACCGTTGGGCCACAGCTTCCTGTCCAAAGGCAAAAAAATGCCGCCGTGGTGGAGGGAACCACGGCGGCCTTTACTCGAAACGATGCGGCAGCCCGGAGAGGGGGGATAGGCTGCCGCAAGTGTCCGGGATAGGCGGGGGACGGGCCTTGCTCCGGACTTCGGCGAAAACTGCCGATGGCGTTTATCTGTGTCTGCGAACGTGGCGATTCAAGGGCACAAAAATTACACTTTTGTAACATAGGCGTGAGCGAACAAAGCTCCCGCCAGGCCGCATGGCAGGCCAGGCTCGCACGCCATTTGTCAGGGTGTTGCCGGAACCCTTGGCAGAAGCCGCCTTTGGCATGGACCGCGGCGCTGCGCCGCGCTATTCCCTCGTACCATGAAAAAAGGCGATCATCTCTTCCTTGTCGACGGCTCCGGCTACATCTTCCGTGCCTATCACGCGCTGCCGCCGCTGTCCCGCAAGTCCGACGGGCTGCCGACCAGTGCCGTGCTCGGCTTCTGCAACATGGTCTGGAAGCTGACGCAGGACGCCCGCAACACCGATGTCGGCATCGTGCCGACGCATTTCGCCGTGATTTTCGACTATTCGTCGAAGACCTTCCGCAATGACCTCTACCCCGAATACAAGGCCAACCGCTCGGCGCCGCCGGAAGATTTGATCCCGCAATTCGGCCTGATCCGCCAGGCGACCAGGGCCTTCAACCTGCCATGCCTTGAGACGGAAGGCTACGAGGCCGACGATTTGATCGCCACCTATTGCCGGCTTGCCTGCGAAGCCGGCGCCGACACCACCATCATCTCTTCCGACAAGGACCTGATGCAGTTGGTCGGCCCAACGGTTGCCATGTACGACCCGATGAAGGACCGCCAGATCGGCGTTCCCGAGGTGATCGAGAAATGGGGCGTGCCGCCACAGAAGATGATCGACCTGCAGGCGCTGACCGGCGATTCGGTCGACAATGTGCCGGGCGTGCCCGGCATCGGGCCGAAGACGGCGGCGCAATTGCTCGAACAGTTCGGCGACCTCGACACGCTGCTCGCCCGCGCCGGCGAGATCAAGCAGGACAAGCGGCGCGAATCGATCATCGCCAATGCCGACAAGGCGCGCATTTCGCGTGACCTGGTGAGGCTGAAGAACGACGTGCCGGTGACCGAAGGGCTTGACGAATTCGTGTTGCATGCGCCGGACGGCCCCAGGCTGATCGGCTTCCTCAAGACCATGGAATTCTCGACGCTGACGCGCCGCGTGGCCGAAGCGACCGGAACCGACGCCGGCGACGTTCCAGCCACCCCCGTCACCATAGAGCGTGCCGATACCGCGCATGGCCCCGATATGGGTTTTGGCGTGCCCGCGGCCGCCGAGAGCGCACCGCCGTCGGACGAAGCGGCACTCGAAGCTCCGGCCGCAGCCAAGCAAGGCGACACCCCATCCCTGCTTTCGGCGCTTCGCCTGGAGGCTGCCACCGCCCGCAAGATCGACACCGGCGCCTACACCTGCATCCGCGACGCCGCGACGCTGAAGGCCTGGATCGCCGAGGCGATGGAGAGAGGCATCGTCGCCTTCGACGTTAAGACGTCCTCGCCCGATCCGATGCGGGCCGAACTGATCGGCCTTGCCATGGCCGTCGCGCCCGGCCACGCCGCCTACGTGCCGCTTGCCCATAAAAACGGCAATGGCGACCTGCTCGGCGGCGGCGCGGTCGAAAACCAGATCCCGATCCGCGACGCGCTGGCGTTGCTCAAGCCGCTGCTCGAGGACAAATCCGTCCTCAAGATCGTGCACGACATGAAATACCGCCTTGTCGTCATGAGCCGTCACGGCATCGAGATCGGCCCCTATGACGACACCATGCTGATCTCCTACGTGCTCGAGGCCGGCACCCATGGTGGCCACGGCCTGGAGGCGCTGGCCGATAAATGGCTCGGCCACGCGACCATTCCGCTGAAGGAACTGGCCGGTTCGGGAAGAAGCTTCGTCGGCCTCGATCAGGCCGACCTCGGCAAGGCGACGGCTTACGGGGCCGAGCACGCCGACGTCGCGCTCAGGCTCTGGCAGGTGCTGAAGCCACGGCTTGCCGCCAAGGGCCTGGTCTCGGTCTATGAACGGCTTGAACGGCCGTTGGTGCCGGTCCTGGCACGGATGGAGCAGCGCGGCATCTCCGTCGACCGGCAGATCCTGTCGCGGCTCTCCGGCGAACTGGCACAGGGTGCCGCACGGCTCGAGGACGAGATCTACCAGCTGGTCGGCGAACGCATCAACATCGGCTCGCCAAAACAGCTCGGCGACATCCTGTTCGGCAGGATGGGTCTGCCCGGCGGTTCAAAAACCAAGACCGGCCAGTGGTCGACCTCGGCGCAGCTTCTCGAAGACCTCGCCGCCGAAGGCCACGAATTGCCGCGCAAGATCGTCGACTGGCGCCAGCTGACCAAGCTGAAATCGACCTATACCGATGCGCTGCCCGGCTTCATCCATCCCGACACCAAGCGCGTCCACACCTCCTACGCGCTTGCCGCGACGACGACCGGGCGGCTGTCGTCCTCGGATCCCAATCTGCAGAACATTCCGGTGCGCACCGTCGAGGGTCGAAAGATCAGGACGGCCTTCATCGCCGACAAGGGCAACAAGCTGGTTTCCGCCGACTACAGCCAGATCGAATTGCGCGTGCTCGCCCACGTCGCCGAAATCCCGCAGCTCAAGCAGGCCTTCGCCGATGGCGCCGACATCCACGCCATCACCGCGTCTGAAATGTTCAACGTGCCGGTCGAGGGCATGCCTTCGGAAGTGCGCCGCCGTGCCAAGGCGATCAATTTCGGCATCATCTACGGCATTTCGGCCTTTGGCCTCGCCAACCAGCTGTCGATCGCGCGCGAGGAAGCCGGCGACTACATCAAGAAATATTTCGAGCGCTTCCCCGGCATCCGCGACTATATCGATGCGACCAAGGCCTATGCCCGCGAGCACGGCTTCGTCGAGACCATCTTCGGCCGCCGCATCCACTATCCGGAGATACGGTCGTCGAACCCTTCGGTCCGTGCCTTCAACGAGCGCGCCTCGATCAACGCCCGCCTGCAGGGCACCGCCGCCGACATCATCCGTCGCGCCATGATCCGTATGGACGAGGCGCTGGAAAAAGCCAGGCTTTCCGCCCGCATGCTGCTGCAGGTGCATGACGAGCTGGTTTTCGAGACGGTCGAAGCCGAGGTCGAGGCGACGATCCCGGTCGTCTGCCACGTCATGGAGAACGCCGCCATGCCGGCGGTATCGATGTCGGTGCCGCTGCACGTCGACGCCCGCGCAGCCAACAACTGGGAAGAGGCGCATTAAGGCGGGCCACAGAGCCATGTTCGGTTCAAGGTTCACGAGCGGCAGCGGTATGCTATAGTGCCCGTATGATCACCAAGGCACTTGAGAATCTGGTAAGGCATGCGGAAGCTTGGCCTCGCGAAGACCAGGAGGAGCTTGCTGATTACGCCCGCGTCATCGAGGCGCGGCGGACTGGCGTGTATGCGATGTCGGAATCAGAGCGCAGCGCGGTCACAGCGGGCCTAGCAGAGGCCGATCACGGCACTTTCGTAGATGAGGATACCGTTCGCGCGGCCGACACCCGCCGCAGGCTATGAAGGTCCGATTTACGCGGCAAGCCTTTGCCGAACGCGAGGCGATTTTCAACTACCTCGAAGAGCGGGCGCCTCAGGGCGCCCTTTCAGTCATTTCTCGGATCCACGCTGGGATTTCGCGACTTGCCGAATTTCCCGAAAGCGGTCACGCGACCGACATCCCTGGCGTTCGCGTCCTCTTCATAGGCCGCTACCCTTATAAGGTCTTCTATCGTGCCCGTGCCGACGCAATTGAGATCCTGCACATCCGGCATACCTCAAGGAGACCCTTTCCCTACTGAGCCGATCCGGGAACACCCGGCGAGGGCTCGGAAGACCTTGCTCCGCCTTCGCCGCGTTGCTCCGGCCTCAAGCCGCCTCGGCCAAACACTTCGCACATGTCCCACGAAACTCGATCACCGCCTTCTTGGCGGCGAAGCCGGTCGAGCGCACCCATTCGTCGAGCCGGTGGCCGACATCATGGTCGGAGAACTCGGTCACCTGGCCGCAGGTGTCGCAGATGGCAAACGCCGTCATCGAATGGCTGTGGTCGTGCGGCTCGGCACAGGCGACGAAGGAATTGAGGCTTTCGAGCCTGTGCACGAAGCCGGATTTCACCAGCGTGTCGAGCGCCCGGTAGACCTGCAGCGGCGCGCGAAAACCGCGCTCGCGCAGTTGGTCGAGCAACGTATAGGCGCTGAGCGGGCCGCTGGCGGCCTCGAGCTTCTCGAGAACGCAAAGCTGGTTCTTCGTCAGTACATCCCTTGCCGCCATGATCCTGTTCCAAGCCGCTCCGTGCCGATCGCTGCCATTTCGCAAGCAGTCGGACCTCTTCCACTGAGATAGCGACGAACTGCCATTTTTGCTACTGTTTCTATTCGCAGCCGGTGGTCGGCTGGCCGGCGGCGCCATATTCAAAATACTGACAAAATCCTCGGCCAGGCTGGCCGTGCTTGGAAATTCGATCGGGCTTGGGGAAGCAATCATGATCAAAGTGACGCGGCGGACGCTGCTTGCCGGCACGTCCGCGCTGGCCGCTGCCGGCCTGGTGCCGTTTCGGGCATTCGCAGCGGCGCGCACCTACCATGCGCTGCTTGTTGCCTGCACCGATTACCCGAACCTGCCGAAGAAAAACTGGCTGATCGGACCGAAAAACGATGCCGGCCTGGTGCGCGATTACCTCCTGGGGAACACGCCCGCGCCGGTAAAATTCCTGGCCGAAAACATCACGCTGCTCGCCAAGGATGTCGAAGGCGCCAACGGACCGCCGACACATGCGGCGATCAAGGCGGCGTTGGCCGATCTTGCCGCCAAGGTCCAGCGCGACGATTTCGTCTACCTGCATTTGTCCGGTCACGGCGCGCAGCAGCCGGCAGCGAACAAGGGCGACGAGACGGACGGCCTCGACGAGATTTTCTTGCCGTCCGACATCGACAAATGGGTCAACCGCGAAAAGGGCGTGCCCAATGCGCTGGTCGACAACGAGATCGGCACCGCGCTCGACGTTATCCGCGACAAGGGCGCCTTTGTCTGGGCCGTGTTCGACTGCTGCCATTCCGGCACGGCGACGCGCGCCGCCGAGGTCGACGACGAGCTGGAACGCAAGGTCGAGTTCGCCGATCTGGTCGGCGGCGACGACGCTGCCAGGGCGGCTGCGGTGAGAGCCTACGACGAGATTGCGTCGGCCGCGCCGCGCGGCTTTGACGACGACGGGCAGCGCAAGCCGGCCTTCAAGCTGACGCCGACCGGCGCCGAGCCGACCACCAAGGGCAAATTGGTCGCCTTCTACGCGGCGCAGACGGTGGAGACGACGCCCGAGATGCCGCTGCCCAAGGGCACGGCCGATGCACCGCGTTTCGGCCTGTTCACCTTCACCATCCTGTCGAAACTGGCCGAGAACCCCAACATCACCTATCGCCAGCTCGGCCAGGCCGTGCTGCAGCAATATTCGGCGGACGGCCGCACCCGGCCGACGCCGCTGTTCGAAGGGGAACTCGACGCACGCGTCTTCGGCACCGACAAGACAGACGCGGTCATGCAATGGCCGATCGTCATCGAGAACGACAAAGCCACGATCAGCGCCGGGTTGCTGCAACGCCTCACCCCCGGCAGCAGGCTCGCAATATTGCCGTCGGCGCTGTCGCCGCTGTCCGAGGCGCTTGGCTATCTCCAGGTTCAGTCGGCGAAAAACCTGGAAAGCCGGGTCAAGCCGGTCGAGTTCGGCGGCAAGCCGGCGCTCAAGCTGGCCGATATCCCCGCCAATGCCTATGCACGGCTGGCCGAGCTCGCCGTCGACTACAAGCTCGTGGTCGCGCGGCCGGCTGCGGCCAAAGGCCTCGAGAAAGAGGCCGCGCTGGCGAACTCGGTTCTCGACGAACTGGCGGCCAGGAAGAGCTCAGGGTTTCACATCGCGCTGGTCGAGCCGGGCAAGAGCGCAGATCTGCGTCTCGCAGTGCTGCGCGAGAACGCCATTGCCGGCGCCGCAGAAGATGCCACCGACGCGCCGGCGCTGTGGTTCCTGCCGGCTTCGGGCGACATGACGCTCAAGGGCGGCAGCAAGCCGCCGTTGATCGTCATTCATCCGGACGGCCGCGAAAAGTTGATCGAGGCCGCCGCAGGGAATCTGACGAAAATCTTCCGCGCCATTGGCCTGTCGAGGCTGGCCGCCGCCTCCGATTATCGGCCGGAAGAGGTCAGCGTCGAGTTCCGGATCAAGCGTTTTGACAGCGACACGCTGCAGCCGATCGAAGCGTCGACTGTGCCGCGTGTTTCGCCCGACGATCAGGTCCACGTACTGGCCAGGAACGGTTCGACCAACCTGGTCGACATCAACGTGCTCTACGTCGGCTCCGACTATTCCATCCAGCATTTTCTTGCCGAGCGCCTGACCGAAGGCGCCGTGCTCGAGGAAGGCCTGTTCAAATTCACCGACACCGGCTTCGGCATGGAGCGGATGATCGCCGTCTTGACCGAAGCACCGCCGCAGAGCGAGAAGCAGGATCTGAGCTTCCTGTCGCAAGAGGGCGTTGTCTCGGTAACGCGCGGACTGGGACAGCCAAGCTTCGCCGACATGCTGGCCGATATCGGCATGGCGCCGGCGACACGGTCGGCCATGCGGCTGACCGACGACAAGGGGTCGAAGGGCGCCGTGATGATTTTTCCGATGGAGACCGTGCCGCGCGCCTGAGGCGCGGTCAGGTGCCCGGCCGGGCCTCTTGCCTAATCGGCTGATAATGAACATTCTTCGACCACCGCTGTCGGCGGCCGAACGGAACGGGTGAGGGCGTTCGTGAACAGGATCGTATTTTCGTGGCGCGCAACAACCGCCGGCCTTGTCGCCGAGCTGTTGCTGGCCGCCAATGCTTCGGCGGACGAGGCTTGCGGCCTCTGCGCCAAGGAGGTCGTCATCAATTCCGAACTGGCGAGCTGCTTTCTCGACCAGTACGACCGGATCGCCAAAACCGGCAACACCGCCGTTGTCGTCGATCTCAGCAGCTGCGCCTCGCGCGGCGTGGTCGAGCCGTTGCCGTCGCCGGGCAAGGCGCAGGTGGAGCCTGACCTGCAGTTCATCGTTTCGCGCACGCAGCTGGATTGCCTGAAGAAGAAGCTGGAGACCCCGGGCATCGTGCTCGACCCGTCCGCCACCATAGAATTGGACAGCTGCGGATGACGAAAGCGGGGGGCAACGCAACGCAGCAGGCAGTGACGGCGCCGGTACCGCAAAAGAAGCCGGTGTCGCTGCCGGAAACCGTCGAAGGCCTGCCGTGGGTGAGCAATCACGAGGTCAAGAAGGAGGCGAACCCATTCACCGATCGCGACTGGCGCATGCTCGTCTATGCCTGGTCCGGATTGCTGGTGCGCCTGGCGATCATCTTCACCTTGATCTTTTCGGTCTACCAGTTCCTGGCGAACCAGGAGCAGAAGCGCGTCGAGCAGACGATGTCGCTGGTCGAGCTCTGGGAAAGCAAGGATTACCAGCAGGCGCAACGGGCCCTCAAGCAACGCCTGGCGGCGCTCAACGCCAAATACGGCAATCTGCTCAGTGCCAATCCGACGCCGACCGAGGAACAGGTGTTCAGACAGCGCATCGGCATCGAAGCGATGAGCGCTACCGGCGGCGACATGCCGCTTGCCGACTTCAGCGACAATTTCGACCGCGTCGTCTATTTCCTCAACCGCCTTTCCTTCTGCGTCGAAGGCAGGCTGTGCTCGCGCGACGTCGCCGACTCCTATTTCCGCGACTATGCCGCTTCCTTCTGGAGCTATTTTGCCGGCTATATCGATAAGGAGCGCAAGGCCGGTTCACCGACTTTCGCCCAGCCGATCGAGAACTATGTGCGCCAGGCGCCACCCTCGGCCCAGTCCAGATAATTCCCGAAAATGCGAAAGCCGGCGACGGAAATGCTCCGCCGCCGGCCGGTTTTCCGCGACGATCGCGGCGGAAACTCTGCAGGCCTATTTGTACAGGCTGTTGATCCACTGGACGTTGATGGCGTTCAGACGCACGGCGGTATTGGCATCCGGGCTCTCGGCCACGTTCACGCCGGTGATGACGCGCTGCTTGGAGCCATTGTCATAGGCATAGACCGAGCTGCCGCTCGACCCGGGATAGGTGTCGCAGTCGTACTGGAAATACTCGGTGGCGATGTTTTCGGCGTGCACTTCGCAGGTCGCCTTCCACATCGTGCCCATCGGCTTGTCGCCGGGATAGCCGATGATGTTGGCGGTGAAATCGCCGAGGTCGTCATAATTGGCATAGCCGAGCCAGCCGAGGTTGGTGCCGACATCCTGCTTCAGGGTGACGATGCCGAGATCCCACGGCACGACCGAGCCGTAAAAGCCCTGGTAATTGTCGATGAAGCCCTGGATGACATAAGCGCTTTCATAGGTGAAGGCGCCGAACGGCGCGTCGTCGGCAGTCTTGCCGTTGAGAGCCGGCACGAACAGGATATCGTCGAGCCAGGCCTTGTCCTCGTGGCTGTAGAGGCAGTGCGCCGCGGTGAGCACCGTGCGCGGGCCGATCAGCGTCGCCGAGCAGCTGCCATAGCTGCCGCTCTTCGATTTGCCTTCGAGATAGCCGATCGCGGTGAACGGGTAGGTTTTGGTATTCTTGATCTGCTCGCGGTCGTCCGTGCCGAACACCTGACGGCCAGCCTCTTCGCCTCCGCTCAGTCCGGAATTGTCGGACTTCTGCCCGTCGGCGGGCGCGTTCATGTCCTTGATGACAAGGTCCTTCAGCGTCTCGTTCGGGTCAATCTTGATGTCCTTGCCATCGGCGGAGCGGCCGACGATGCCATAGGATTTGACGGCCGTTGCTTCGTCGGTGAGCGGCGCGGCGCGGTTGGCCTCGTCGTCGGTCAGTTTCGGCGGGGCGATTGGTTTCGCCCGGCCGGGCTTGTAATCGCCCGATGTTACATCCCGCATGCTTTCGCCGTTGCCGGCATTGGCGGAACCTGGATCGGCAGCCAAGGCAGGAACCGCCCACATTGCGGTGGAAAGCAACGCGGACGCAATAATGCTATGTGTCAGTTTTGTCATGGTGAGACTCTCCCAAAAGTCAGCAAGGACTGGATCAAGATACAGAAATATTGTCGAGATCGTGGTGGCGCAAAAAAATGAAATTGGTTACCGGTGCCTTTACCGGGCCATTATTCAGTGCAGCCAGTTTAGGTCCCCGCCAAAAATGCCTGCAACGGTATACTGCCTAAAATAATCCAACATTGGCAACGACAAATTGCTTCCACATAGCCCGTGGGGGGCTATAGGATTTTGGGCGGGTTGGCTCGACAGCACGACTAGCAGAAATGGTGCTCGGCTTTGTGACGGATCGTGCTTCGCCGTGGAGCATGATCTCACCGGCCGGTTCCATTTCAGTGGACCATGCGTCGGCGACTGACCTGTCGGGAACATCGTCTCAGGGGGTTCGAGGTGAAGATCATCCATAGGTTCAGACCGATTGCCGCCGCCGCGCTGCTCGGCATCGCGGCGGCCTTGCCGGCCGTCAAATCCGTTCATGCCACGGACGCGGCCGCTCGGCCGGAGGCGGCGATCTCGCCGATGAAACGCGTGGCCGAGGCCAGGGCCAAGGCCAGGGCGGAGAACCCCGACGGCGCCGATCGCGTCTACGGCGGCAAAGAGGCCGAGAAGGGCGCTTACCCGTTCCAGGTGGCATTGCTGACCACCGGCAAACTGGACAAAAGCCCGGCCTCGCAGGCGAATGCGCAGTTCTGCGGCGGCAGCCTGATCGCGCCGCAATGGGTGCTGACGGCGGCGCACTGCCTCAATGACGACGGCGAGCCGATTTCGCCTGATGTGGTCACCGTGCTCACCGGCGCCACCGATCTGAGCGAGGGCAAGCGCTACAAGGCGGTGGAGATCATCGTCAACGAGGGCTACAGCGAGCAGACGCTGGACAACGATCTCGGCTTGATCCGGCTGGCCGCGCCGGCCGATGCCCCGACCATCAAAATTGCCCGTGAGCCGACACCAGACGCCGGCAAGACGACGGTCGCCGGCTGGGGCAAGATGCAGGACGGAACGTTTCCCACCGCACTGATGGTCGCCGACCTGGACCTCCAGCCGAACGCAACCTGCAACAGCGGCATCAAGGCGATTTATGCGCATGATTTGAAGGCAGCGCTCGGCGAACTCGCCCGCCGCATGCGTTATTCGGAAAGGGGCATCGAGGCGGCCGCCAACGCGATTGCAGCCGATATGGCCGATCCGCTTACCGGCAACATGATCTGCGCCGGCACGGCCAGCGGCGAGCGCGACGCCTGCAATGGCGACAGCGGCGGACCGCTGTTCGTGACCGGCGCCGATGGTCCGGTGCAGGTCGGCGTCGTCAGCTGGGGCGAAGGTCCGGCCGACGGCGGCACCGCCTGCGGCCACAAGAACGCCTACGGCATCTACACGCGGCTGGCCAATTACACCGGCTGGATCGAGGAGAAGATGAAGACGGCGGCGCCCGCAGCGCCCAAAGCCCTCGGCACGGCGCAGAAGCCCGCCACGCCCTGACCGGTGTCATTTGCTGAACCAATGAACAGCGGGAGCAATCCCTCTGGTTCTTTCCCAAAACCCGGTTCTGTCCCAAAAACCTGGGGTCGGGACTAGAACCAGCGATCGCGGCGCTGATCTGTGGCGGCCAGGGTGAGGCCGAGTAGCGCTCCTACGGCCGCTCCGAGGATGAATGCCGACGATATTGTGCCGGGATTCTCCTGGACCACGCCCGACACCGTCTGCGCCCTGTTGCGCAGGGCTTGTGCTGTCCGAGAGGCGCGCTCGGCAGCGTTGTCATACCAGCCGCCGGCGTCTTCGATCGCCTCTTCCGCGCGTTCGGCCAAGGTCCGATTGATCTTGTTGATCTCGCGCCTCAGCTGCGCGACCTGCTTCTCCAGGGCTTCCTGAGCTTCACGTTGAGTCATCTTCGGTGC
Organism: Mesorhizobium sp. M0898; assembly: GCF_040319695.1. NCBI lineage: Bacteria > Pseudomonadati > Pseudomonadota > Alphaproteobacteria > Hyphomicrobiales > Phyllobacteriaceae > Mesorhizobium > Mesorhizobium sp. M0898. Next base: position 404,118 of record NZ_JAMYOE010000003.1, read on the forward strand.
TGCGGATTCGTTCGGTTCGTCGGCCATTGTAATCTCCTTTGCTCAGGCTCGGCTCAACGGCCGGCCCACTGTGCAGGTTCCTCCGCAAAACGCGTATGTCCGGTGTTTGTTCGGTGAGAAACCGGCTTTTGTCCGGCATGTCTGCGAATTCGGCATCAACATCGGATCGTTCCGGCGCTCCCCGCGTTGGTGAAAACGCCACAAGGGAGGAACCGTCATGGACAATGACCGGCATGAAAAGATTCGGCAGCGAGCCTATGAAATCTGGATGCGCGAGGGCCGCCCGGATGGCGCGCATGAGCGTCATTGGCAGCAGGCGAAGCAACAGCTTGGCCTCGACGACGCGGACGGTCCGGCGGGAACGATCGCCAGCTCCGACGTTCTGACGGTCGAGGCACTGGCGATGCGCACCGGGATAACCGGTGATCAGGCGCAAGAGCTGATCGACAGGCTGGGCAACGACAGGGCGACGCTCGAGCAAGCCGCGCGGAACCTCAAGGCAGCCGAAAGTTAGCCGCTGGCCACCGTGTCGAAGACAGCTACCAGTTCGCGCTGCCGCGTCTTTTCGATGAAACCGGACCGCAGACCGTCGTCGCCTACTTCCTCGGCGGCCCCTTGCGCTCGGCCGATGCCGCCCAGAGATTGATGTCCGACTCGCGGGCAAAGGTGTCGATCTCGGCGAGCTCGGCATCGCTGAAGTCGAGCGCCTTCAGCGCGCCGACGCAATCCTCGACCTGTTCCGGCCGGCTGGCGCCGATCAGCGCCGACGTCACCCTGCCCCGGCGCAGCACCCAGGCCAGCGCCATCTGCGCCAGCGTCTGGCCGCGGCGACGGGCGATGACGTTCAGCGCCTCGATATTGGTGATCGACTTGTCGTTGATGAATGCCGGGCGCAGCGACTTGCCCTGGCTGGCGCGGCTGCCGTCGGGGATGCCGCCGAGATATTTGTCGGTCAGCATGCCTTGCGCCAGCGGCGAGAACACGATCGAGCCGACACCAAGCCCCTCCAGCGTATCGAGCAGGCCATCATCCTCGACCCAGCGGTTGAGCATCGAATAGCTCGGCTGATGGATCACGCAAGGCGTGCCGAGCTGCTTCAATATGTCGGCGGCCTCGCGGGTGCGCTGCGAATTATAGGAGGAAATGCCGGCATAGAGCGCCTTGCCCGAGCGCACCGCGTGATCGAGCGCGCCCATCGTTTCCTCCAGCGGGGTGTCGGGGTCGAAGCGGTGCGAATAGAAGATGTCGACATAGTCGAGCCCCATCCGCTTCAGGCTCTGGTCGAGGCTGGCCAGGACATATTTGCGGCCGCCCCATTCGCCATAAGGCCCTGCCCACATTTCGTAGCCGGCCTTGGTCGAGATGATCAGCTCGTCGCGATAACCGGTAAAGTCCGTCCGCAGGATCTCGCCGAACGCCTGCTCCGCCGAGCCGGGCGGCGGGCCGTAATTGTTGGCGAGGTCGAAATGCGTGATGCCGAGATCGAACGCCCTGCGCGCGATCGCCTGCTTGGTTCTATGCGGCGTGTCGTTGCCGAAATTGTGCCACAGCCCAAGCGAGATCGCCGGCAGCTTCAGGCCGGACCGCCCGCAGCGATTGTAGACCATCTTTTCGTAGCGGTTTTCGGCGGGAACATACGGCATGGGAAATCCTCATATCGAAACGAGCCGACAGCTGCCGCCGCGACAGTGGGGCAGTCGAGCTTGCCACCCTTAGCCTCTCCTCGCGCAAACGGGGAGAGGCTTTTTGCGGTGCTTGGGCGGCGCGCCGCCTACTTGGTTTTCTGCTTCGCCAGCAGCTCCTTCGCCGCCTTGACGCCGAGTGCCGCGGGCCGCTCGCAGCTGGTCTGCATGGCGACGAACTTTCCGGTCTCGCCCGAACGCAACAGGCCGGTCATGACGTCGGCGGCATGCAGCGCCAGTTCCATCGAGCAGCGGTGCGGCCGGCCTTCCCTGATCGCGATCGCCATGTCGGCCAAACCGGCGGTGCGGTAGTTGGCCATCATGCCTTGCGAATGCATCTCGTTGGGCACGCCGAACGGATGCGGCCATTTCGGCAGCTTCTTCACCGGCTTGGCGGCATCGGTGTAGCGCACCTCGCCGCCGAAGAAGTTCGGATCCGGCACGAACACCGTGCCCGCCTCGCCATAGAGCTCCATGGGCGCGTGGCCGTGGCTCCAGACATCCCAGCTGGTGTTGAGCGTCACCACGGCGCCGTTCTCGAATTCCAGCACGCCGTGGATCGTCGTTGGCGTGGAGACCGGGATCTTTTCGCCGGCGCGCGGCTTCGAGCTGATGATGCGTTCCGTCATCGGGATCGAAGCGAAGGCGGCGACCCGCTTCACCGGCCCGATCAGCTGGATCAGGTTGGTGATGTAATAGGGTCCGATGTCGAGCACCGGCCCGGCGCCCGGCTGGAAGAAGAAGTCCGGATTGGGGTGCCAGTGCTCCATGCCATGGCTCATCACATGACAGGTGCCGCTGGTGATCCTGCCGAGCCTGCCGGTGTCGATCAGGTCGCGGACAAGCTGGTGCGCGCCGCCGAGGAAGGTGTCGGGCGCCGAACCGATGCGCAGCCCCTTGCTTTCCGCCCGTTTTTTCAGGTCGAGCCCTTCCTTGACCGACAGCACGAAGGGCTTCTCCGAATAGACGTGCTTGCCGGCGTCGAGGATCTGCTTCGACACCTCGTAATGCACCGCCGGAATGGTCAGGTTGACGATGATGTCGATATCGTCGGCCTTGAGCAGCCCCTCGACGGTCTCGGCGCGCAGCTTGAACTCTTTTGCCCGCGCTTTCGCCGCTTCCATGTTGATGTCGGCGCAGGCGCGCATCTCGATGCCGCGAAACAGCGGCGCCAGCGAGAAATACGCCTTCGAGATGTTGCCGCAGCCGATGACGCCGATGCCAAGTTTTGTTGCCATGCTGATGTGCTCCTAATAGGTCTTGGCGGCTGCGATCGAGCGGCGGGCGAAGCGCTCGATATCGTTGGGATTGTCCTGTTCCATGACGTAGTATTTTGCGGCGCTTTTGGCGCGTAGCGCCTTGATCAGGCCGGGCCAGTCGATGGTGCCGTGGCCGATGTCGGACCAGCCGTCCTCGTCGAGGCCCTCGCCCGGCTTGGCCAAGTCCTTGACATGGACGGCGACGATGCGCTTGCCGTGCTTCTCGATCCAGGGCAGCGGATCGACGCCGCCGCGCACCACCCAGGCGACGTCCATCTCCCAGCCGATGTCGGGCGCGGAGGACAGGATATGGTCCTGCGGCACCGAGCCGTCGGCAAGCGCCTTGAACTCGAAATCATGGTTGTGCCAGGCAAAGCCATAGCCGGCTTTCCTGGCCGTCTCGCCGACCTTGGCCAGGCGTTCGCCGAAACCGCGCCAGCCGGCTGTGTCGGCCGGCCTGAACTCGGCGTTCAGGAACGGGCAGATGAGCAGCGTGATGCCGAGCGCGTCGGCCGTCCTGCGCACGCCGTCGAAATCCTTCTCGAGCGCGTCGATCGAGAAATGCCCGGTCGGCATGGCGAGCCCGTTTTTGTCGAGCTCGGCACGGAACGCCTTGGGATCGTCATAGACGCCGCCGAACCCTTCGACTTGGCTGTAACCAAGCTCCCCCAGCATCTTGAGCACGCCCTCCCAGGGCTGGAAATTGCGGGCGCTGTAAAGTTGGAATGACCAGTTCATCGTCTCTGTCCGTTTTCTTGTGGATGGTTAGTTTGGGGGGATGAGTCTTGCGGGAGTAGAAGAGTCTTGGGAGGCTAAATCATGCTCTAGAGGCGGTTACCTGTGGCCGCGTCGAAAAGCGAGGCGCGCATCGGGTCAAAACCGATGCCGACCGCCTCGGCGTTGTTTGGCGTGCGCTCGGCTGTCACCCGCACCGTGAAATTCTGGCCGGCGAGCTTCAGCCAGACCAGCGTGTCGGAACCCATGGGCTCGACGACCTCGACATTTGCCGTGGCTGCGAACGGCCATCCCGTGCCGCTGTTGAACGCCACGTGCTCGGGGCGGATGCCGAACACGGCCGGCCCTGGCACCGGGTCCTTCTCGAAAGCATAGGTGGCAAGCGGTATCCGCACATCTTCGGCGACGAAGTGCCAGTCGCCTGCCGCTTGCTCCAGTCTGCCGTCGAGGAAGTTCATTGCCGGCGAACCCAGGAAGCCGGCGACAAACCGGTTGACCGGCCGGTTATAGATGGTCTGCGGCGCATCGAGCTGCTGGATGACGCCGCCCTTCATCACTGCGATACGGTCGGCCAGCGTCATCGCCTCGATCTGGTCGTGGGTGACGTAGATCATGGTGTTCTCGAGCTTGCGATGCAGCAGCTTGATTTCGACGCGCAATTCCGCGCGCAGCTTAGCGTCGAGATTGGAGAGCGGTTCGTCGAACAGAAAGACATCGACGTCACGCACAAGTGCGCGCCCGATCGCCACGCGCTGGCGCTGGCCGCCGGACAGCGCCGCCGGCTTGCGATGCAAAAGCGGTTCGATCTGCAGGATCTCGGCGGCCCGGGCGATGCGCTTGGCGATCTCGTCCTTGGCGAGGCCGGCAACGCGCAGCCCGAACGACAGGTTCTTCTCCACCGTCATCTGCGGATAGAGCGCGTAGGACTGGAACACCATGCCGATGCCGCGATCCTTGGGCTCTTCCCAGGTGACGTTCTTGCCCTTGATGAAGATGCGGCCTTCGGAAACGTCGAGCAGCCCGGCAATGCAGTTGAGCAAGGTCGACTTGCCGCAGCCGGACGGGCCGAGCAGCACGATGAATTCGCCTTCGGCAACATCGAGGTTGAGCGTCTGCAGCACCGATATCGCACCGAAATTCAGCGACAGGTTCTGGATCGAGACGCTGGTGCCGTTTGCCGCAATGCTGCCGTTTGCGTTCATCGCCATCATCCTTTCACCGCGCCGGCGGCGATGCCGCGCACAAACAATTTTCCAGACAGGAAATAGACGATCAGCGGCACCAGGCCGGTCAGGATGGTGGCTGCCATGTTGACGTTATATTCCTTCACGCCTTGCACCGAGTTGACGATGTTGTTGAGCTGCACCGTCATCGGATAGGTGTCGGGGCGGGTGTAGACGACGCCGAACAGGAAGTCGTTCCAGATGCCGGTCACCTGCAGGATGATGGCGACGACGAAGATCGGCAGCGACATCGGCAGCATGATGCGGAAATAAATGCCCCAGAAGCCGGCGCCGTCGACACGCGCTGCCCGGAACAGCTCCTCCGGCATGGAGGTAAAGTAGTTGCGGAACAACAGTGTGAGGATCGGCATGCCGAAGATGGAATGGACGATCACCAGGCCGCTGAGGCTGCCGTAAAGGCCGACTTCGCGCAGGATGATGACGATCGGATAGATCATCACCTGATAGGGGATGAAGGCGCCGACGATCAGGATGATGAAGAAGGTGTCGGCACCTTTGAAGCGCCAGTTGGCAAGCGCATAGCCGTTCACCGAGGCGAGCGCGATCGACAGGATCACCGACGGGATCGTGATGCGCACCGAATTCCAGAAGCCACGCGACAGCCCGTCGCAGTTGAGCCCGGTGCAGGCGCTCGACCAGGCCTTGACCCATGGCTCGAAGGTGATCTCCATCGGCGGCGAGAAGATGTTGCCGAGGCGTATCTCGGGCATGCCTTTGAGCGACGTCACCACCATCACATAGAGCGGCAAAAGATAGTAGAGCGCCACCACGATCAGCGTGCCGTAGAGGAAGATGTTGCGGCGCGAGAACATATGCCGCGGCTTCGGCCCGCTCGGCCCGTAGGCTTCGAGCCCGCCGGCGCCGGCCGGCAAGGAAACGGTATGGTCAGACACGCTTCTTGCCTCCAAACTCGAGATAGGCCCACGGCACGATGACGATGATCACCGACAGCAGCATCATGGTCGAGGCGGCGAACCCCTGACCGAGGTTCTGGGCGAAGAACATGTAGTCATAGACATATTTGGCCGGGACTTCGGAGGCGATGCCGGGCCCGCCGCTGGTCTGGGCGACAACCAGGTCATAGATCTTGACGATACCGGCAGCGATGATGACCAGCGTGGTGATGAAGACCGGCCGCATCATCGGTATGATGATGAACAGATAGGTCTTCCAGGTCGGTATCCCGTCGACCCGCGCTGCCTTCCAGATATCCTCGTCGATCCCGCGCAGGCCGGCCAGCATCAGGCACATGATGAGCCCGGTGCCCTGCCAGAGAGCGGCGATCAATATGCCGTAGATGACGATGCTGGAATCATAGAGCGGATTGAAGCTGAAGCTCGTCCAGCCGAGGCTGCGCACCACTCCCTGGACACCGAACTCGGGGTTGAGCAACCACTGCCAGACGAGACCGGTGACGATGAAGGAGAGGGCGAAGGGATAGAGGAAAATGGTCCGGAACGTGTCCTCGAACCGGATCTTCTGGTCGAGCAGGGCGGCAAGCAGGAAGCCGATCACCAGCGAGAACAGCAGCGACAGCACGCCGTAGATCAGCAGGTTCTCGATCGAGACCAGCCAGCGCGGCACCGACCACAGCCGGTAGTACTGGTCGAGCCCGACGAAATTCAGCCGTGGCAGCAGCTTCGAACTGGTGAAGGAATAAAGCACCGTCCACGCGCTGCCGCCGACAAAGATCACCAGCGCGGTGAGGATCATTGGGATCGAGGCGATCTTCGCATTGAGGTTGCGAAAGAGTTGGCTAGGGCGTTCGCTCTTGCTCATCTGCACAGCCGCGCTGGATCGGGTAAGGGCCGGAGGGTCAAGAGGCCTTGACCCGAGCTCCCGACCCTGCGCTCGCAGGGGCGGGAGTGAAGTGGTTGGTCGATCGCTCAATCGGCCGAACCGACAATGGCGGCGAAGCGCTTCTGCGCATCTTCCACGGTCATGTCCTGCTTGGCGAAGAACTCGGAGAAAAGATCCTCCTTCTGCTTCTGCGTATCCTGCGAAAGCAGCTGGTCGGTCCAGGGCATGACATTGCCCTTGGCGAGAATTTCGAGCCCCTTCTTCATGCAGTCGTTCGCCGCCTTGAGGTCGACGTCGCCGCGCACCGGCAGCGAACCTTTCTTGAGATTAAAGGCGACCTGCGTCTTGGGATCGAGCAGCGTGTGGGCCAGCACTTCCTGTGCCTTCGATTTTTCGGGATCCTTCAGCAGCGGGAAGTAGAAAGCGTCGCCGCCGGTGGCGATGACCTCGTTGAGACCGAGGCCCGGAAGGCAAGTATAGTCCTTGCCGGCGGTCTGGCCGGCAACCTGGAACTCGCCCTGCGCCCAGTCACCCATGATCTGGCCGCCCGCCTTGCCGGTGATGACCAGATTGGTGGCCTGGTTCCAGTCCTGCACATTGGTGTTCTTGGCCATCTTGCGGGCGTCGTCCGCGGCCTTGAAGACCTTGGCGACCTCGGGCCCAGCGGCGAATTCCGCGTCCTTGTCCTTGTAGACCTTGAGGAAGGCGTCGGTGCCGCCGACCGCCGCAAGCAGCACGTCGAAAGCGCCGGAGGCCTGCCAGGGCTGGCCGCCGACCGCTAGCGGCTGGATGCCTGCCTTTTCAAGCGCGGGCGCGGCAGCGACATATTCATTCCAGTTCTTCGGCACCGGCACGCCGGCTTTTTCGAAGGCCGCGTTCGACAGCCACAGCCACTGCCAGGAGTGGATGTTGACCGGCACGCAATAGATCTTGCCGTCGAGGGTACAGCCGTCGAGCAGGCTCTTCGGCTGCACGATTTCCGTCCACTTTTCCTTGGTGGCGAGATCGGTGAGGTCGCGCATCAGCCCGGCCTGCACCAATTCTTCCGCCTGCCGGCCGTGATTGAACTGGGTCGCGCCCATCGGGTCGCCGCCGGTGATGCGGCTGATCATGATCGGCCGCGCCGTACCGCCGGAGCCGGCGATGGCGCCGTCAACCCAGTGATTGCCGGTTGCGTCGAAAGCCTTGGCGAGTTCGGCGACCGCTGCCGCCTCGCCGCCGGAGGTCCACCAATGGGTGACTTCCAGATCCGTCGCGGCCGCCGGGCCGGCAAATTGCAGCGCGACCGTCGCAGCCAGCGCAGCAGTCATGAGTTGGTATCGCATTTCGTTCCTCCCAGAATCTGAAACGTTACAGATTTTCGATACGGCAATTGCTTGAGGCGCGCAACCCCTCAGGCGAAGGTGGCATCAAGTTTTTTCGAAGCGCGAATAAAATCGCACGGCGCGTCGGCCTACCGCATCGCAACAAGAGGGGTTGCACTGCAAAATGGAATGCTGCGACGCCAAAAAATCGGAAAAGCCCGTTCCAATCACGGTTTTGCACCGACTGCAGCACCGCTCGTTCTGCATCTGACACCAGTGATATGGCGATGGTCGTGACAATCTGTAACGTTTCAGTATATAGCGGTTTCATTCAGTGAGGGCCCGCGGCGAACCCGCGGCCGGCCGATTGCCGGCCTGCCCGGCAACTGCTATGCGCCTGACGGGGCGGGATGAATGAACAGGCATCAAAAAGAGAAGGCCGACGAAGCGTCGGGCCCGGGCCGGCCGACACTAAAGACGCTCGCCTTCATGACCGGGCTGGGCGTCACCACCGTGTCGCGCGCGCTGAAGGACGCGCCCGAGATCGGCGCCGAGACCAGGCGGCGCGTCCAGCTTGTCGCCAAGCAGATCGGTTATCGGCCCAACCGTGCCGGCGTCCGCCTGCGCACCGGCAAGACCAATGTCATCAGCCTGGTGCTCAACACCGAGCACGAGATCATGAGCTTTGTCTCGGATATCATCTACGGCGTTTCCGAAGTCATAGCCGACACGCCCTACCATTTGATCGTGACACCCTACTCGCGCTCGCAGGATCCGCTCGACCCGATCCGCTACCTCGTGGAAACCGGTTCAGCCGACGGCGTCATCATTTCGCGCACGCAGCCGAACGATCCGAGGGCCCGTTATATGCTGGAGCGCGGCATCCCCTTTGCCACGCATGGCCGCACCGATATGGGGCTGATCCATCCCTACCATGATTTCGACAATTACGCTTTCGCAGCCGAGGCAGTGCGCCATCTGGCCGGCCTCGGCCGCCGCCGCCTGGCTCTGTTGGCGCCGCCGGTCGAGCTGACCTATCACGGCCACACGCTCGCCGGCTTTGCCGATGCGCTGAGCGAGGTCGGCGCCAGCGAGATTCCGTTCAACACCGTTTCGATCGATCATTCGATCGAGCAGATCAGAATGCGGACCGCGCAGCTGATGCGCCGCGAAAACCGCCCGGACGGTTTCATCAGCAGCGCCGCCGCCGCGACGCTCGCCATCGTCGCCGGCATCGAAGACGCCGGCCTCAAGCTTGGCCGCGATGTCGATGTGGTGTCCAAACAATCGTCGGAGCTTCTGCACCTGTTTCGCAGCGAATTGCTGGTCGTCAACGAGAACTTCCGGCTGGCCGGCGCCGAACTCGCCCGCTCGGTGCTGGGCTGGATCGGCGGCGCCGCACCCGGCACCCTGCAAAGCCTGAGCGAGCCGGGCGAAGTGCAGGCCTATCGCCGCTCCGATTAGAGCGGGATATGTTCAAATTGAACTGGGCTCCATCTATTTGTCTTAGCCGCATTTCTGCGACGCCAAGTGATTCCACTTGGCTGCAAAATGCGCGCTGCTGACTGGCTACCTTGGGGCCGTGAGCTGACTGGCAGCTTGCGGCAGAGGATGTCATTGAATCGGACCTCCACCGTTGCACCTGAATATTTGGCAGCCACAACTGCCGTCGATATTATGGGGCCATGAGATTCCATTCCGACGGACCCGCCATACCTGACATCCTTTTAGAACGAGCTGACGCTGGTCGCGTCGTGTTCCTTTGCGGGGCGGGTGTTTCATTGCCCTCGGGTATGCCCAGTTTCATCGGTCTCACCCAACATGTAATCGAATTCTTCGATCCTCCCGAGGACACAGAGATCATGTCCGCTTTCCAGCCGTGGCTGGATGACCCGTCGGGCGCGAATGTGCCGCTGGATCAAATCTTCAACCTGCTACACCAGGAGTACGGCAAGGACGAGGTGAACGCTCTAGTCACTGAACGGCTCAGTGCTCCCCCATCAGCCGATGAGGTTGGACGAGAGCACCGTCTAATCAAACGGATATCCTCGAACCAGAGCGGCGCGCCGCAGATCGTCACAACCAATTTCGATCTTTTATTCGAAACAGGAACGCCCGCCGGAGAGATGATCTACCACGTCCCTCCCGCATTCCCTGACCTTGCCTTCGGAACGACGATAGAGGGCATCACTTACCTGCATGGCAGGTTATCAGACGTAAGTTCCGCACATCATCCCTATGTATTGAGTAGCGCAGACTTCGGTCGCGCTTATCTTTCTGAAGGATGGGCGACCAATTTCATCAGAAACTTGCTGAGCCGCTACACCGTAGTCCTTGTTGGCTATCAGGCCGAGGACCCGCCGATCAGATATCTGCTCCAGGGGCTCAACCACGACGGGCTTTATGATCGCTCTCGTCTCTATGCGTTTGATCGGGGGTCGCCTGAAGATATCGAAGCCAAGTGGCTTGATCGAGGCGTAACGGCCATAGCGTATACAGATCATGCCCATCTGTGGACAACGATGGAAGCTTGGGCAGATCGCGCCGACGATCCACGTCAATGGCGGGCATCCGTGATAGCGGCCGGCCGACAGGACCCGAAGGAGATAGCTCCTCACCAACGCGGTCAAGTTGCCCATGTGCTTCGTTCCGTGCAGGGCACAAGATTATTCTCAGAAACCGAACCCGCACCCCATCCGGAATGGGTATGCGTAATGGATGCGAACGTTCGGTCTGCTAAGCAGAGCAGTGGCTACGGAAAACACGCTGAGACGTTCGATCCAAGACTTGCCTATGGGCTCAATGACGATTTGGAAAACATCTCGGAAGAGGATCGTCGGCAAGGCGTCAGCAACGACAACCTTCTTGTTTGGCGGCCAGGGGATGACAATCCGCACGAGCTCCATCGCCTCGGTGGAAGGCAAGCCGATGGCTTTGAGGCAATCCCGGTCAGACTATGGCATCTCATCACCTGGATAGGTAAGTCTATCAACAGCCCTGTGTTGGCGTGGTGGGCCATCCGCCAAAACGGGCTGCATCCGCGACTGCTGCAACAAATCGAATGGCGTATTGAACATTCAGCGGCCCTCCATGAGCGTACTCGCCATGTCTGGAATTTGATTCTAGAGCACCATCGCGACCCTCGTAACCGCCATTGGGACGGCAACTGGTTCGACCTTAAGAAAAGGATTGCCATCGAAGGCTGGACGTCCAGCGTTCTGCGCGATCTTCGACAAGCCTCCACTCCCAGGGTCGATATCAGACCTGCGTTTGGCCTCGGCAGTTCCAGACCGCCGACGGCAACTTGGGACGACATCCGTCTCAGTGATCTTGGCCAGTTCGAGATCAAGTTTCTTGAACGGCATAACGAGCACCTAGAGGTGCCTAATGAGGCATTGCCTCGAGTGTTCGGCATCCTGGAAGACCAGCTTGCCGTTGCCTCCGGCCTGCTCGCGGATATCGAGACGGTCTACTTTCAGACGCCCACCTGTTACCCAGACCGAGAGGTCAATGGCCGAGAACACGTTGCGAAAGCGTCGGAAGCCATGACGTTGTTCATCCAGCTATTCGACCGGATCGCTGACCGTCGACCAGATTTGGCCAATGCCCACGCCACGACCTGGCCTGAATCGGACAGGTACTTCTTCCGCAAACTCAAGCTGTATGCTTTCGCCAAAAGTCACGTCTTCGATGCCGACCACGTTGCCGAGGCCGTGCTGGCCTTCGATCAGGCATCGTTCTGGGACATCGATGTCGTCCGGGAGTTTCTGTTCCTACTTGCGGACAGGTGGCCCGAATTTTCGCCGGAGCACCAGGATCGACTGACCGAGCGCATTCTGGCCGGTCCTGATCAACTCTCCCATTGGTCAGATGAAGAGTATCTCGCCGTACGAGACGGGTTCGCAGCACGGTACGGCAGATACCTTGAACTACAGGGTTGCGTTCTTTCAGCCGACCATATGGCTCGGCTCGTAGATATCATAGAAGGCATTCCGCGATGGAACGATGGGTGGGCGACCTCGACGGTCACCCAAAGAGGCTCGCATGTTGGCTGGGTCGGGACAGATGAGACGCCGGACGCGCTTCTGGACCTTCCAGTAAACGAGATCGTGCCTCGGGCAAAGGATGACTTCAAGCGCGACTTCGGCAGCTTCACCGAGAAGCGCTCGTTCACCGGGCTTGTGAAAACCAGACCGGCGACGGCGCTGTCTGCGCTGACCGTCGCCGGAAAGGCGGGCGAATACCCACAGACGTTCTGGTCGTCCATGATTGACGATCTGCCCGAGGATATCTCACCTCGGCTGAGACGTGTGTTCCTCCACAGGCTGGCCCGACTGCCGCATAGCGTGATCGCGGAGTTGCGACACACCCTGGGGCGTTGGCTCGAACAGAAACTCGTGTCGGTGCTTGAGTTCGACGATGGTCTTGGTTGGCCCGTCTACGATCACATCGTTGACGGCATTCTGAGCGGTGGAGCGGACGCCGCAGAGAGTGGTCTTGGTGAGGTTCGCCAAGGCGACGAAATCGTCGAACGGTCTAGGCGAACCGTCGATCATGCAATCAACGGCCCCCTGGGAATGTGTACAGAGGCGCTTTTCCATGCTGTGCCTGAAGAGACCCAACAAGCAGGATCATTGATTGCCGAGTACATCAAGATTCGCGTCGAGCGCCTCTTCGCAGCACCTAGTGACGGTTCGGATCACGCTGTGTCGATTGCGATGAGGAGACTGAACTGGCTCGTATACGTCGATCCCATTTGGGCCCAGGAACGCCTCATTCCCATGTTGGCGTTCGATCACCCAGCCTCGGAACCGGCATGGAACGGGTTCCTTCACGGCGGACAAGTGCCATGGCCGCCTTTAGCAGAGATCATCAAGCCTCTGCTGACTGACCTCTTCCCATGGATCGATGGATTTTCTTGGGATCCTGACCTCTCGAATGTTGCGGCGCAGTGGCTCGGCTTCATGCGTGTCTTTCGCCCTGATCAGCCAGACGGTTTGACCAGACGAGAGATGCGCACCGTGCTGCGGTCCATGGCTGATGAGTCTCGGAACCGGTTCATCTTCTGGCTTGGTGAGGTTGGCCAGAAAAACGAAAATGGCTGGACCGAGCTTGTCGTCCCGTTCATCAACGAGGTCTGGCCCAGGGAACGCAGGTTCCGCACCTCGGCGTCGATGAGAGCTTGGATTGGCCTTCTCGATGACACAGGCGACAGCTTTCCAGCCGTGTATGGAGCCGTGAAGAAGTTCTTGGTGCCTGTGGAGACGAATGACCATCCGTTCTATCGATTCACCCGAGAGATCAACGATGAAGAACCGCTCACGACACGCTTCCCCGAAGCGACTCTCGATCTGATGAACGCCGTCACGCCCCAGGTCATCACTCGGCCACCCTACGAGTTGCCGAAAGTGCTGGCTGTAGTCGCCGAGACAAATCCGGCGCTAACCTCAGACCCTCGCTACTTGCGACTCATCGATCTGGTCGAGCGAAGCTGACTTCATTTCTTCGAAGGGCTGCTTACAGCGAGCGGAATTGAGAACTCAACGTCCGACTTGAGGCGCAGTCCCGACGTCCAGATGGCGAACCGCCGGACCGGCCCGAGAACTCCCAACGGCGCGCTTGAGATCACCCGCGCGCGGCTCTACTAGTCCGAAAACCTCACGCTCACGCCGCGCTGCCGAAAATAGGCCTGCATCAACTTGCGCCCCGAGCGGTTGTTCTGCGCCAACTTGGTCGGATCGAACACCGCCTGTTTTATCCCTTCTCGTGTCAGCGCCGCTTTAAGCGTCGCGATATGTACGTCGATGTCGGCATTATCCGCCCGCAGCGAGGCATAGATACTTTCGGTCGCCTGGGCCACGGTCGGTTCGCTCACAGGTGTCGTCCTTTGGTTGGTTGAGCGGCGGCTTACCACAGATTCGCGGCTCCGCCGATACCGATGAGACCGTCAATCGTCTCTACCGGCATAGCAGGTTCCTGGCGCGAACCGACACCCAGTTGGTGGCTGGAGATATCTGCCTTCTGACAACCGCAAAATTGGACTCTAGGTCCAAGTCGCGGCGCTAGCCGCCCGCTCCGCTCCCCCAGGGCCCATGGAAAGCGCCCTGCCCATCGATGCGCTCGAAGCCGTGCGCGCCGAAGAAATCGCGCTGCGCCTGGATCAGGTTCGAAGTGCCGCGGCCCTGCCGGTAACTGTCGAAATAGGCAAGTGCAGATGACAGGGCCGGCACCGGCGAGCCGGCTTCGGCCGCCCTTGCGACGACACGGCGAAGTGACGGATGCGCCTCCTGCATCAATGAGACGAAAGCCGGCGCCATCAACAGGTTGGTGGCTGCGCCGCCGCCGCCGAAGGCCTCCGCCATCGTATCCAGCAATTGCGAGCGGATAATGCAGCCGGCCCGCCATATCTTGGCGATGACCGGCATCGGCAGGTTCCAGTTGAATTCCTTCGACGCGCCGCTCATCACCGCGAAGCCTTGCGCGTAGGCGGCGATCTTGCCAGCAAACAGAGCCAGCTCGAGATCGGCGAGCAGGGCGTCCCTGTCTCCGGAAATCTTGCTCACGCCGCCGGCATAGACCTTTTCGGCGGCAAGCCGCTCGTCCTTGATCGACGACAGTACGCGTGCCGCCACAGCCGCCTCGATCGCGGTGGCCGGGATGCCGAGCTGCTGCGCCTCGATCACCGACCATTTGCCGGTGCCTTTCTGGCCGGCGCGGTCGAGGATGATGTCGACCACCGGTTTGCCGGTCTTGGGATCGTCGGCGGCCAGCACCTTGGCGGTGATCTCGATCAGGTACGAATTGAGCCTGCCCGTGTTCCACTGGGAAAACACCTCAGCGATCTCTTTCGGCCCCATGCCGAGCCCGTCGCGCAAGATGCCGTAGATCTCGGCGATCATCTGCATGTCGGCATATTCGATGCCGTTGTGGATGGTCTTGACGAAATGGCCGGCGCCGTCGGTGCCAAGCCACGCCGCGCAAGGCTCGCCCTTGAACTTGGCCGAGATCGCGGTCAGCACTTTTTCGACGCGCTTCCAGGACTCTTCGGTACCGCCGACCATGATCGAGGGACCGTGGCGTGCGCCCTCCTCGCCGCCGGACACGCCCATGCCGATGAAGGTCAGGCCCGAATCGGTAAGCTCGGAGAAGCGCCGCATCGTATCGCGGAAATTGGCATTGCCGGCGTCGATGACGATGTCGTTGGCCGACAGCACGCAGCGCAATGCTGCGATCTGCTCGTCGACCGGCTTGCCGGCCAGCACCATGATGATGATCGGCCGCGGCGGCCGGATCGCGGCGGCCAGTTCCTCGAGGCTGTAGCAAGGCACCACCCTATCCCTGAGCGCGCCGGCATTTTCGACAAAGGCATCGGTGCGCGCCGCCGTGCGGTTGAAGACGGCGATGCGGTGCCCCTTCTCGGCGATGTTGAGCGCCAGGTTGGAGCCCATCGTGCCAAGGCCGATCAGGCCGATTTCGGCTTTTTCCATTGTTTCTTCCCTGCTTTCGGATCTTGTTGGTTTGAGCCGGCGATTGGGTTGGATGCCCATTCTTGATGACGATGATTGACGGGGGTTCGCGGCCGCGTCAACCGCCTCGCCGAATTGTCTTGCGTGGGCCAGCGCTCTCGTCACGGCCTGATGTCGATCGGCGCCTCTATCTTCACCATGTCGAAATCCGAGACCAGGATATCGAGCCGCGCCGTCCACCGGCCGGGGACCGGAATGACGAGATCGTCGACGCGCCA
This sequence comes from Mesorhizobium sp. M0898, assembly GCF_040319695.1. NCBI lineage: Bacteria > Pseudomonadati > Pseudomonadota > Alphaproteobacteria > Hyphomicrobiales > Phyllobacteriaceae > Mesorhizobium > Mesorhizobium sp. M0898. Next base: position 419,886 of record NZ_JAMYOE010000003.1, read on the forward strand.
GGTGCCGTCGCCGGGCTTGGTCGCCGGGCGCTTGATGGGCTCGATGCCGGAATCGGGCTTTGACAGCACCAGCGTCACCTGCTTGGCGTCGAGCGGGCCGAAATCGCCGGTCATGATGAAGATCGAGGCGGCAACAGGCCCGGCGTGGCCGGGCGCAATGCTGAGGTCGGCCATCGCTTGCAGCGTGTGGATATGGACCGATGCCGGCTGTGCGGCGGCGATAGCCAGCGCGCGCGGCGGCGGCGTGAAGCGCCAGCCGGAGGCAACGCCGAAGATCGCCACCACGATCAGCACCTCGATGGCGATCGAGCGGGCCAGCCGCCTCTGGACCTCGGTATTTCCTGCCTCGGCCGGGGCCGTGAGCTTAAAGCGGTTGACGGCGGCAAGCGTGAACAGAAAGACGAGCAGCACCAGCTTGATCAGCAGCAGCCGGCCATAAGCGGTGTGGACCAGCGCCGGCAGCGTCTGCACCTGGATAGCGGCGAGCACGATGCCGGCTGCCGCAAGCACGGCCACGACGAACAGGATCGCTCGCGAAAACCGGCGCAGCAACGGCCCGGCTTTGTCCGGCTGCCGTTTCAAGGCAAGACCGAGCGGCGCCAGCGCCCCGGACCAAATCGCGATACCAGTGGCGTGCAGAAACACCATCGGCCGGGTCAGCCATTGCGGCTCGGCGGCACTGGCATGCCCGCTGGCGGCAAGTGCTGCGCCAACGCCAACCAGTCCGGCCAAGGCCAGCGGCTTTGCGTCGGCGGGCGGCATGACCAGCGATAATAGGCTCAGGCCGAGCGCCATCAGCGCGATCAGCACCGTCCAGCCGAAGCTGGTTCCAAGCCCGGTCTGCCAGATGACCGGCTGCGCCAGCCGGGCAAGCGGGGCGCCGAGTGCATCCAGCCCCTGGAAACCGAGCGACAAAAGTGCGGCGGCCAGCCCGCACAGGATCGCGGCGACGATCATGTTCTGGCCGGATCGGCCGCCTTGCGCCAGCCAGCCTAGCGCAAAGGCACCGCCGACACCGAAAAACAGGCCGATGTATAGAAAAACCTTGCCGATCCAGATCGCCGTTCGAAGCGCCCGGTCGACAGCTTCGGAGGCGGCCGGCGCAGCACTCGGCGCACCGACCGAGAACAGCACCGAGCCGCCGACCGGATGGCCGTCGGCGGAGATTACCCGCCAGCTCAGCACATGCGTGCCCGACGTCAGCGCCTGCGGATTGTCGATCTCGACAGTCTGGCCACTGAGCCGGAAAGAGCTCAGCGGGATCGACGTCCCGTCGGGCCGCACCAGTGTCAGCACCAGCGGCGAAACCGGCTCGCTGAAGGTCAGCGACATCTGCGACGGGCTCTGCGCCAGCACCGCACCGTCAGCCGGCTCGGCCTTGATCAGCGCCGCATGGGCGAAGGCTGCGTTTGGCGCGGCAATGGTGGCAAGCAGCACAATCGCGGCCAGCAGGCCGATGGCAAGCCGGCCGGTTGTGCAGGCCGTTCGCACGATGGATGCCGCGCTCATGTCACCGCCACAAAGACAGCGGCGCGCTCTTTCGGATAGAGCGCGCCGCGTAAGGATCACTTCTTCGGCAGCAGCTTGAGGCCGGGCGCCGGAAATTCCAGCGCGTCCTCAGCCTGCCCGGCCGCCGGAATTTCGATCCAGCGATCGGCAACGCCGTCACATTCCTGCACCACCGGGAAATGCAGCATCTGGCCTGCCGGCAGATCCGCCGCCAGTGTCGCGCGAAAGACGAATTCGTCGTAGAATTCGTCCGGCAGGCTGCCGGCGCTCCAGTCGACCTCCTTGACGCCGCTGGTCACTGCCTGGCCGTAGAGCTGATAGGACTTCTCGTATTTGCCGTTCTTGACCTGCAGCGTCCAACCCGGCTTCGGCATCGGTTTGACCGAAAGCACCCCTTCCGGGATCTGCACGCGCACGGCGGTCGTTGCCTTGCCCTCGCAGCCATGCGGCACCCGAAGAACCGCCTTGTAGGTCGAGCCCACCGCCGCCTCCGGCGTTTCGAGCGTGATGTGGGCAAAGGCCGCGCTGGTCCCGAGGACAAGAAGCACGCAGCCGGGCAAAAGAGATTTCTTCATGATGGTACCTCTCGAAGCGGCCAAGTCAGTCGTCGTCCTGGGGCGCCGCGCTGCCGATGCCTTGCACGGCGAATTCAATCTGCACGGGCCCGGCTTTTTCGAAGGTCAGCGTGGCGGAGAACGTTTCGCCCTCCTTGGGCTGCCGCTTCAAATCCATGAACATCAAATGATAGCCGTTAGGCGCCAGCGCGACCTTGCCGCCAGCCGGGATTTCGAGGCCGCCGGTGACCGGCCGCATGGTCATGACGCCATTGCTGACGCCCATCTCGTGCAGTTCGGCCTTGGCCGAAATGTCGGAGGTGATCGACAGCAGGCGATCCGCCGCACTGCCGGTGTTGGTGATGGTGAAGTAGCCGCCGGCCACCTTGGCGCCGGCTGGTGTGGCGCGCGACCAGGGGTGCCCGATCTCGAGATCGCCAAGCTTGAACTCGTGTGCCAACACCGTCTGGGCGCTGGCGAACAGGAGGGCAAGAACGCAAAGGGCGATGCCGAGACGCTGCTCGAAACTACCCAGTGAGAAGCGCCTGCGGCTGGATGCGGCAGCGCGAAAAGAGTGAGACATGATTGCTCCGTGGACTTTAGGGGATCGCGCCGATGGCCGGTCGCGAACGATGTCGATAAACGCGCCGGCAAAGCGTTGCGCGGCGCGAACCAGAACGGATCAGGCCGTCGCCGGTGGTGCACGCGGATTGGACGGAGTGCGGGCGCGGGCGAAATCGCGATGCCGGAAGGCCGGCAGGAAAAAGGCGATGGTTTCGATGGAAAGGCTGCGAGCCAGGCTCCCGCCTGCATCCAGCGGCGCGTAGACCGCCGAAACGAGATTGCAGCCAAGCATGCAGCAAGCCGGCATGTGCTGCTGATGCGGATCGCCGGCGGGGAGTTGCGCCGCACCGTCATGGGTGCAGATCGTGTTGCCAAAAGCATCGAATTGCGAGGCGTTCGGCGCGACGCCGGAAGCAAACGCGCCGAATATCGACTGGAGCATGAAAAGCCACGCCGCGGCGAACGCGACCGGCATGCTCCATCGTCTCCGGCGTATGGTCAAGAACCAGCCTCTTCACGCAGCAACGTCAGCTCTCTAGCACGGAGCCGGCGGCCGGAAAATCGCCAAAACGTTGCTGCGGCAACACAACACAATCACGCGCGTTGCGGCTGCCTGCCCTCGGGAATGGACGTCAGCAGCGTTTGGCGGGCCGATTTCAGGTGCTTGCGGCAGGCGGCGTCGACCTTGGCGAGATCGCGCGATTTGAGCGCGGCGATATAGGCGAGATGCTCCTGGACCGCGACTTCGTTGCGCTCGCGCTCCTGCGCCTTGTTCCACTGGTAGTGGTAGTGGAAGATCATGGCGATGACGTCGTAGAAATCGACGATGAAGCGGTTGTGCGACGCCCGATGGATCAGCCGGTGAAAGCGCTCGTCTAGCTCGGAGAATTCGTTGAAGCGCACGGCGATCTCGCGCTCCAGCCGGTGATGCTCGTCTTCCAGGCGGTCGAGGTCGGTCCACACCGGGCTGTCCTCGGGCAGAGCGGCAAAGGCTGCGGCCGAGCGCAGTTCGAACATCTCGCGGATTTCGGTCAACTCCAGCGCGAAGGCGCGGGTAAAGCCTTTCAGCACCCAGTGGCTGTTGCGGCGCTTCTCGATCAGCCCGAAGCGCGAGAAGCGGATCAGGAATTCGCGCACGCTGGTGGTGCCGACGCCGATCTCACGCGCCAGTTCGAGCTCGTTGATCTGCATGCCGGCTTCGGCACCGCTGGCAAGCAGCCGCCGCATGAAGGAGCGCTCGATGATCTCGGCCAGCGTGTCGGTTTCTTCCTCGGGGAAGAAATCGTCCGGTCGTGGTTCGCGCAGGACCGTCTTGCTGCGCTTGTTCCAGTCGATCAGCCCGGTTTCTTCCATGCGCGCAAGGATAGTGCGGACCGTCGTGCGGCTGACGCCGAGCAGCGTACCCAGCTCCGGCTCCGAAGGCAGGCTCCTGGTTTCGTCGAGCAGCCTCAGACCGCGATTATAGGCGTCCTTGTAAACGTTGTTGCTCTTCGACATCCCCTGCCCCGTGGCGCATCGGCGTTTGCGGCCAGTGTGAAGCGTTTCTCGCGCATGAAACCGGTACCTTTTCGGAAAACATCATGCGCAACGCTAGTTTTGGTTGTAGAGCCTACTTCTCGCATCCAAAAGACGCGTCGCGCTCTGGCGAAAAAACAATTGACGCAAAAATGTTTTTTCACGATAAAAGACATTATATGTTAAGAGCCGCGTGTCAATCCGCTCGCGCACCCAGGAACACACCCAGGAAGCTCCCGTGAACGCCGCAAACAGCATTCTTCTGTCTCCCGCCGACAATGTCGCGGTCGCCAATGGCCGCATCGAGATCGGCACCGTGCTGCCGGGCGGCGCCGTCGCCGCCGCAGTGATCGAGCCGGGCCACAAAGTGGCGATCAAGCCGATTGCGGCCGGCGAGGCCGTGGTCAAATACGCCCAGGCGATCGGCCGCGCCACGCAGGACATCGCGCCCGGCGAGCATGTCCATTCGCACAATCTGGTCTTCGAAAGCGGGCGTTTGCCGGTGGTGCCGCCGAGCGAGGCAGTGCATCCGACCGAGGCCGACCGCGCCCGCACCTTCATGGGCTACCGCCGCGCCGACGGCCGCGCCGGTACGCGCAACTTCATTGGCATTCTCGCCAGCGTCAATTGCTCGGCCACCGTCTGCCACGCCATCGCCGACGCGGCGAACCGCACGCTTTTGCCGCAATATCCCGGCATTGACGGCTTCGTCCCGATCGTCCACGGCCAGGGCTGCGGCATGAGCGCCACCGGCGACGGCATGATGGTGCTACACCGCACGCTGGCCGGCTACGCCCGTCATCCGAATTTTGGTGGTGTGCTGATGGTCGGGCTCGGCTGCGAGGTCAACCAGCTCACCCTCTACGGCCAGAAGGGCGTTGCCGCGGGAAAACGTCATTTCAACATCCAGGAAGCCGGCGGCTCGCGCAAATCGGTCGAGAAGGCGTTGGTCGTGCTGGCCGAGATCGCCGAGGAGGTCGGCAAGCTTCAGCGTGAGCCGATCCCGGTCAGCGAGATCGTCGTCGGCCTGCAATGCGGCGGCTCCGACGGCATGTCCGGCATTACCGCCAATCCGGCGCTGGGTGCCGCGGTCGACATCCTGGCCGGCGTCGGCGGCATCGGCATCCTTTCCGAGACAACGGAGATCTACGGCGCCGAGCACCTGCTCGCCTATCGCGCCGCAACCCCCGAGATCGCCGCCAAGCTCGACGGTTATGTGAAATGGTGGGAAGACCACGTCGCCAAGCATGGCGCATCGATCGACAACAATCCCTCACCGGGTAACAAGCGCGGCGGCCTGACCACCATCCTGGAAAAGTCGCTCGGCGCGGTCGCCAAGGGCGGCCAGACGCCGCTCAACGGCGTCTTCGGCTATGCCGAAAAGGTCACCGGGCACGGGCTGGTGTTCATGGACACGCCCGGCTACGACCCGGTCTCGGCCACCGGCCAGGTGGCGGGCGGCGCCAACGTCATCGTCTTCACCACCGGCCGCGGCTCCTGCTTCGGCTGCCGGCCGACGCCGTCGATCAAGGTCGCCAGCAACTCGACCATGTACCACACCATGGAAGAGGACATGGACGTGAATTGCGGCGTCATCGCCTCGGGCGAAAAGACCATCGCCGGCATGGGCCGCGAGATCTTCGAACTGATCGTCGAGACGGCTTCGGGCCGCAAGACCAAGAGCGAGGAGTTCGGCTACGGCGACAACGAGTTCGTGCCTTGGCATCTCGGAGCGACGCTCTAAGCCGGACATGCGCAATACTCGCGAACGCCGGACGTGATGGCCAGGCGTCACAGTTCCAACGCTCCCGAAAAAGAATGAACATTCCATATTGACTGGACGATGGAATTAATATTCCATGCGACATATTGGAGGAGATTGGCAGCGGAGTTCCGAGGGAGCAAGCTTTCCCGCCCAGCCATTCGAGCGGCCATCAAACATCGCTTGCGCCGACCGAGGTGATGCACTATCAAAATGCGGTAAATGTTTTTTATTGATAAAGTTCCGTTTGGGCCGCGCCATCCGAATGGAGCTTCCGTAACATTCACCGGGCGACTTAGGGAGGACTCCTAATGAAATTCGTGACCAGCATTCTCAACCGCCGCGCCTTCGTGGCACTCGCAGCCGCCTCGATGCTTGCCGGCGTGATGCACTCGGCCCCGGCATCCGCGGCCGACGCAACCATTCCGATCATCGTCAAGGACACCACGTCCTTCTACTGGCAGATCGTTCTGGCGGGAGCCCGCAAGGCCGGCAAGGACCTCGGCGTCAACGTGCCGGAGCTCGGCGCCCAGGCCGAGACCGACGTCAACGGCCAGATCTCGATCCTTGAAAATGCCGTCGCCGGCAACCCGGCGGCCGTCGTCATTGCGCCGACCGAAGCCAAGGCGCTCGGCAAGCCGATCGACGAGGCCGCCACCAAGGTCAAGATCATCGGTATCGACTCCGGCGCCGACTCCAAGGCCTTCACCTCATTCCTGACCACCGACAACATCCAGGGCGGCCGCGTTGCCGCTGACGGCCTTGCCGCAGCCATCGGCGAAGCCAATGGCGGCAAGGTCGAGGGCGACGTCGCCCTGATCACCGCGCTTCCGGGCGCCGGCTCGCTCGAACAGCGCGCCCAGGGTTTTAAGGAACAGCTCGCTGCCAAATATCCGGGCCTCAAGCTGGTCGCCGACAAATACGCCGACGGCCAAGCCACCACCGGCCTCAACATCGCCACCGACCTGATCACCGCCAACCCCAACCTCAAGGGCATCTTCGCCTCCAACCTGATCATGGCGCAGGGCGTCGGTCAGGCGATCGCCGAGAACAGTCTTGCCGGCAAGGTCGGGCTGGTCGGTTTCGACAGCGACGAGAAGCTGATCAAGTTCCTCAACGACGGCGTCATTTCGGCTCTCGTCGTTCAGGATCCGTACCGGATGGGCTATGACGGCATCAAGACGGCGCTCGCCGCCTCGAAGGGCGAGAAGGTCGAGGCCAATGTCGACACGGGCGCTAATTTGGTTACCAAGGCCAACATGAAGGATCCGAAGATCGACGCGCTGCTCAACCCGAAGCTCGACTGAGCATAGCCGCAAGTGAACTGTTTCCGGGGCCTTTTCGCCCCGGAAACATCCCACTCGTGCCAATCGCGAGGCCAATCTTTGGGGGCCAATCTGGGAGGATTGTCATGATGTCGACGGCGCAGGAACTCCATCCGGCCCCAACGCTGGAACCGGGCAGGACCATCCTCGAACTCCGCGGGCTGGAAAAGCGCTATCCCGGCACCCATGCGCTGAAGCCGGTCGATCTCGCCTTCAAGGCCGGCGAGATCCACGCCATCGTCGGCGAGAACGGCGCCGGCAAATCCACCCTGATCAAGCTTCTTACCGGCGTCATGCCGCGCACCTCCGGCGACGTCATCTGGGAGGGCAAACCTGCCGCATTGGCAACGCCGCATGAGGCGATGGCGCTCGGCATCAATGCCGTGCATCAGGAAGTCGTCCTGTGCCGCCATCTCACCGTCGCCGCCAACATGTTCCTCGGCGAGGAGGATTCCCGCTTCGGCATCCTGCAGCAGCGGGCGATGATCAGGCAGGCGCAGAAGATCATCGACGATCTCGGCTTCGACCTGCCGGCGCATGTCATGCTGGGTGACCTGACCATCGGCCAGCAGCAGTTGATCGCCGCCGCCCGCGCCACCGTGCGCGGCACCAAATTCCTGATCTTCGACGAGCCGACCGCCTATCTTACCCGCAAGGAGGCCGACCAGCTGTTCACGCTGATTCGCCGGCTGAAGGGCGAAGGCGTCACCATCATCTACATCAGCCATCGCATGGAAGAAGTGTTCGAGCTCGCCGACCGCGTCTCGGTGCTGCGCGACGGCACGCTGGTCGGCACCAGGAACATTGCCGAGACCAATGACGCCGAGCTGGTCAAGATGATGATCAACCGCTCGATCGAGCAGGTCTACCACAAGGAGCATTTCACCCCCGGCGCGACCATCGTCGAAACCAGGAACCTGTCCGGCAAGGGTTTCGAAAATGTCTCGATGTCCGTCCGCGCCGGCGAGATCGTCGGCCTCTACGGCCTGATCGGCGCCGGGCGCAGCGAGTTCGTCACCACGCTCTATGGCCGGCACCGCAAATCGGCCGGCCATATCCTCTGGGAGGGCAAGGAGGTCAAGGTCAATTCCGAACACGACGCGATCAGGCTCGGCATGGCGCTGGCCCCGGAAAGCCGCCGCGACCAGGGCCTCTGCCTCAACCTGCCGGTCGGACTCAACCTCAATCTGCCGATCTACAAGCGCATCTCCAGCAATCTGCTGATCTCCCGCGCGCAGGAAAAGGCGCAAGCCGATCGCCAGATCGCCGACCTGCGCATCAAGACGCCGACGCGCGGCGCGCTGGCCTCCAGCCTGTCCGGCGGTAACCAGCAGAAGATAGTCATCGGCAAATGGCTCGCCCATGGCGCCAAGCTATTCATCTTCGACGAGCCGACTGTCGGCGTCGACGTCGGCACCAAGGCCGAGATCTACCGCCTGTTCGGCGCGCTGTTGTCCAAGGGAGCCGGCATCATCCTGATCTCGTCCTACCTGCCCGAGGTTTATGAACTCGCCGACACGCTGCACGTGTTCCGGCGCGGCAAGCTGGTGGCCACGCACGGCTTTCGTACCGCTGACCACGAGGAGATCCTCACCCAGGCGCTGGCCGAGAAACAAGAAAAACCGGGAGGGAAGATATGAGCACCGAGGCGATCGCTGCCGAAAGGCCGAAACGCAACTACAACGCCCTGTTCGGGCTGACACTGCTGGCGCTGCTGGTTCTTTTATGGATTATCCTGTCGGTGGCGACGCCGAGCTTCGCCTCGGCCAACAACATCTCCAACCTGTTGCGGCAAGGGTCGATGATCGCCATCCTGGCGGTCGGCCAGACCTTCGTCATCATCACCGGCGGCATCGACCTTTCCGTCGGCGCCGTGGTCGGCTTCGCCACCGTCATCGTCGCGATGCTGATCAACGCCGGCACACCGGTTTTCCTCGCCATCCTGATCACCTTGCTGGTCGGCGTCGCCATCGGCATGTTCCATGGGTTCGGCATCGTCAAGATGGGCCTGCCGCCCTTCATCATCACCCTGGCAACGCTGACCTCGCTGCGCGGCATCGGTCTGTTGATGACCAACGGCAACTCGATCTCGATTAACAACGACGCCTTCCAGACGTTCTCGCGCAGTTCCTTCGCCGGCGTCCCCAATCTGTTCTGGATGGTGATCCTGGTCGGCATCCCAGCCTACATCTTCCTGCACCACAGCCGCTGGGGCCGCTATCTGTTCTCGGTCGGCTCCAACGCCGAGGCGTCGCGCCTGTCAGGCGTCAACGTCCAGCGCACCATCTACATGGCCTACACGCTGTCGGGCCTGTGTGCGGCCTTCGTCGGCGTGCTGCTCGCGTCGCGCATCGGCATCGGCAATCCGACGCAGGCCGAGGGCTGGGAATTGCAGGCGATCGCCTCCTCGGTGATCGGCGGCACCTCGCTGTTCGGCGCTGTCGGCTCCGTGCACGGACCGCTGCTCGGCGCCTTCATCCTTGCCACCATCAACAACGGCGCCAACCTGCTCAACGTCAACGCCTTCTGGCAGCGCATCATCACCGGCGTGCTGATCATCGTCATCGTCTATTTCGACGGGCTGCGCCGCCGCGGCAAATAGACCGCCTCCCAACAATCGCCGGCCTCGCCACAGCAGGGCCGGCAGTGCCATGAACCGACTGGATTGAAGCATGAAAGCCGTCGTCTGCCGCTCGCCCGGCGAACTTGTCCTCGAAGATCGTCCGGCGCCTGGCGCGCCCCCCGCCGGCTGGGCGCTGGTCGCCGTCAGCCATGTCGGCATCTGCGGCACCGACTATCACATCTTCGAAGGCAAGCACCCGTTCCTCGCCTATCCCCGCATCATGGGCCACGAGGTTTCCGGCACCGTGATCGAGGTTGGCGAGGACGTCGATCTCGCCGTCGGCGAAGCGGTGATCGTCAATCCCTATCTCGCCTGCGGCAAATGCATCGCCTGCCGGCAAGGCAAGCCGAATTGCTGCGGCAGGATCGAGGTGCTCGGCGTCCACCGCGACGGCGCCATGTGCGAGCAGATCCTGGTGCCGGCGCAAAATCTTTATCCGGCAAACGGCCTGTCACTGGCCGATGCCGCCGCCGTCGAATTCCTGGCGATCGGCGCCCATGCCGTGCGGCGCTCGCTCGCTGATCCAGGTGCGCGCACACTGGTCATCGGTGCAGGCCCGATCGGGCTCGGCACGGCGCTGTTCGCCCGCATCGCCGGGCTAGACGTGATGCTGCTCGACATGAGTGCGGAGAGGCTGGGTTTCGCCGAAAGCGAACTCGGCTTCGCGACCCTCGACGGCTCGCGGGGCGCTGCTGCCGACCTGGTGCGGGAAGCAACCGGCGGCGACGGCTTCGACGTGGTTTTCGATGCCACCGGCAACACCCGGTCGGTGCAGTCGGCCTTCGCCCATGTCGCGCACGGCGGGGCGCTGGTCCTGGTCAGCGTCGTCAAGGACGACATCGCCTTTTCCGATCCCGAATTCCACAAGCGCGAGATGATGCTGATCGGCAGCCGCAACGCCCTGAGTGCCGATTTCGACCATGTCGCCGCCTCGATCCGCAACGGCGCGCTGCCGCTGGCAAAGCTGGTCACCCACCGCACCACGCTTGGCGAGACGCCGCACGACCTCGCCCGCTGGGCGCATGAGAAGTCCGGCCTGATCAAGGCCGTCATTCAAGTCGGATGATGCCAGGGCTGCCGTATCTCAGAGCGCCGACAATTTGAGCTCGATCCGCTCGGCCGGGAAGCGCGACTCCGAAAACTGTATCGGCTGACCGTCGGGCGTGACGTTGACGGCGACCGTCACTAGCACGATGGCGCCGGGCTGCAGGTCGAGGTCAGCAAGGTCGGCGGCATCGGCATGGCGCGCCGACAGCACGGTCGATTGCCTGAGATAGTCGTCGATGCCGAAACGTGCCAGCGATGCGGTGATCGAACCGGTTTCCGCCATGGCGGCATCGATGCCGGCAAAGCGCTTGGCATCGAACCAGCCGGCAGCGCGGGACACCGGCATTCCATCGGCTTCGCCGCGCGTTTCCAGGCGTATCACATCGGCGCCCGTCGCAAGGCCTAAGCCCTCTGCGACACGACGGTTGGCCGGCTCGACCGATGACGCGAGCAAGGTGATATGCCGCTCGGACGCCTGTCCTTGCAATCCCTCGGAAAAGCGGGTGCGAGCGCCGATCGGATAAGACAGCCGCTTGCGCGACAGCACGAAGGTGCCGCGCCCCTGCTCCGCCCTGAGCACGCCCTCCTGCACCAGCGCTGCGATAGCGCTACGCACCGTATGGCGGTTGACGCCATAGCGTCCGGCCAACGCGATCTCCGGCGGCAGCGCGGCATTCTCGGGAAAATCGCCGACGGCGATCGAATGCAGTATCTGGTCGGCGATCTGCCGCCACAGCGCGACACCGCTGCGCCGCTCGATGCGGTTGGCTTGTCCGATCATCTCCCGCCCCAATTCTTTGCGCCGATCTTTTGGCCGGTGTCACGTGCCCGTCATGGACACGCGCTAGATAACGAGTATAATTTGTATAGTTGTCTATATCAATAGACAAATTCACGCAAACGAGGAGTACGGCCATGCGAGGACGGGAAGCGCGAGAGCAGGCCGAGCGCAAGGCCGTGATGGCGACGCTGGCGCAATCGGCCGGCGAAGACATCGTCCGCCTGTGGGACGAAACCGGCCTGCCTTGCGAAGCGGAACTTCTGCGTGGCCCCGAAACCGGCCTGGTTACGGTACGCGGCCGCATCGGCGGCGGTGGTGCCCCTTTCAATGTCGGCGAGGCGACGGTCACCCGTGCCACGGTGCGGCTTGCGTCCGGCCATGTCGGCCACTGCTACGCACTTGGTCGCGACAAGCAGAAGGCAAGGCTGGCGGCGATCGCCGATGCGCTGTGGCAGGACCCGGCCCACCGCAATGAGGTCGAGATCAGGATCGTTGCGCCATTGCAGGCGGCACTGGCCAAGGCGCGTGAACAGCGCCGCGCCGAGACGGCGGCGACCAAGGTCGATTTCTTCACCATGGTGCGCGGAGAAGACTGATGGATATCGCCACTCAATCCATTGAAGGCGGCTTCGCCGATCCGGTATTCAATGCCCAGATCGTATTCCGTGCCGTGATGGACGCGATGGCGCGGCCAGGCAGTGTGCAGCCGCTGCCGGCCCTCGCCCACCCCCCGGTGCCGCTGTCGGCCACCGCCGGGGCCGTTGCGCTGGCGCTGTGCGATAACGACACGCCGCTCTGGCTCGACCACGCCTTGCAGGCTTCAGCGACGGTGAAATCCTGGCTTGGCTTTCATACCGGCGCGCCGCTGGCCAACACCCCGGCCGACGCGCATTTCGCGCTGATCGCCACGCCGGCCGAGATGATGGCGCTCGACGGGTTTTCGCAAGGCACCCAGGATTATCCCGATCGCTCCACGACGCTGATCCTCGAGGTCAGCGATCTTGTCTCCGGCGCTCCGCTGCTGCTCGAAGGCCCGGGCATCGAGAAGACGGCGACGATCGCGCCGGCGCAAATGCCGCGCCATTTCGTCGAGCAATGGAAGCAGAACAACCAGCGTTTTCCGCGTGGCGTCGACATCATCCTCGCCACGTCCGAAGCAATTGCCTGCCTGCCGCGCACGACGCGCATCAAGACGATGGAGGCATAGGATGTATGTCGCGGTAAAGGGTGGCGAAGCGGCCATTCGCAACGCCCACAAACTGCTCGCCGACCGCCGGCGCGGCGACCGCTCGGTGCCCGCACTTCGCCTCGACCAGATCGTCGAGCAGCTGGCGCTCGGCGTCGACCGGGTGATGAGCGAAGGTTCGCTCTACGACCGGGAATTGGCGGCACTCGCCATCGTCCAGGCGCGCGGCGACATGATCGAGGCGATCTTCCTGGTTCGCGCCTATCGCACGACGCTGCCGCGTTTCGGCTACACAAGGGCGATCGACACCGGCACGATGCTGGTCGAGCGACGGGTGTCGGCGACCTACAAGGACCTGCCCGGCGGCCAGCTGCTCGGCCCGACTTTCGACTACACCCACCGCCTGCTCGATCCCGAGCTCGCCGCCGGCGGCGATGTCGCCGAACCGGAGCAGCGCGCAGGCGAGGCGGAAGCCATGCCGCGCGTCTCGGCCATCCTCGCCCGCGAAGGCTTGATCGAGCCCGACGGCGACATGCCTGGGGATCATACCCTCGGCGACATCACCCGCGAGCCGCTCGAATTCCCGATGGCGCGCGACATCCGCCTGCAGGCGCTGTCGCGCGGCGACGAGGGGTTTCTGCTGGCGCTCGGCTATTCCACCCAGCGCGGCTACGCGCGCAACCATCCCTTCGTCGGCGAGGTTCGCATCGGCGAGGTCGAACTGGAACTGGACGTGCCGGAACTGCCCTTTGCCGTGCCGCTCGGCAGCATCCGCGTCACCGAATGCCAGATGGTCAACCAGTTCAAGGGCTCGGCCAAGGCGCCGCCGCAATTCACCCGCGGCTATGGCCTCGTCTTCGGCCAGAGCGAGCGCAAGGCCATGGCCATGGCGCTATGCGACCGCGCGCTGCGCGCCTCGGAGTTGGGTGAGGATGTCATCGCCGCAGCGCAGGACGAGGAGTTCGTCATCTCGCATTCCGACAATGTCCAGGCGACCGGCTTCGTCGAGCATCTGAAGCTGCCGCATTATGTCGACTTCCAGGCCGAGCTCGACCTCGTGCGCCGCATGCGCGCCGAGCATGATGCCCGCGAAAATGCCGGCAAGGCCGAAGAAAAGAGGGAGGCAGCGGAATGAGTGCACAACCAGCGGACATCGCCACCTACAACTTCGCCTATCTTGACGAGCAGACCAAGCGGATGATCCGCCGCGCCATCCTCAAGGGCATTGCCATCCCCGGCTACCAGGTGCCGTTTGCCTCGCGCGAAATGCCGATGCCCTATGGCTGGGGCACCGGCGGCGTGCAGGTCACCGCTTCGATCATTGGCCCGGACGATGTGCTCAAGGTCATCGACCAGGGCGCCGACGACACCACCAATGCGGTTTCGATCCGCGCCTTCTTCAAGAAGGTCGCCAATGTCGCCGTCACCACCGAGACGGCCAAGGCGACCATCATCCAGACGCGCCACCGCATTCCCGAATATCCGCTGAGTGCCGGCCAGGTGCTGGTCTATCAGGTGCCCATCCCCGAACCGCTGCGCTTCCTCGAACCACGCGAGACGGAGACGCGCAAGATGCATGCGCTGGAGGAATACGGTCTGATGCATGTAAAACTCTACGAAGACATCGCCAGGCATGGCCGCATCGCCACCACCTACGCCTACCCGGTCAAGGTTGAGGGCCGCTATGTGATGGATCCCTCGCCGACGCCGAAATTCGACAATCCGAAGATGCACCGTTCGCCGGCTTTGCAATTGTTCGGCGCCGGCCGCGAAAAGCGCATCTACGCGCTGCCGCCCTTCACCGATGTGGTCAGCCTCGATTTCGAGGACCATCCGTTCGAGGTGCAGACCTTCGACCAGCCCTGCGCGCTGTGCGCGGCCGAGAACGTCTATCTCGACGAGGTCATCCTCGACGACCATGGCGGCCACATGTTCGTCTGCTCCGATACCGATTATTGCGAGAGGCGGCGCGCGGAAGGCCACTGCGGCCATCTCGCGCCCGAGACCCATCTTGCCCCAGGAAAAACGGAGCCGGCGCAATGACAGACGAACCGCTGCTGCGCGTTTCGGCGCTGTCCAAATTCTACGGCTCGCGCGTCGGCTGCGAGAACGTCACATTCGACCTCTGGTCGGGCGAAGTGCTGGCGGTGGTCGGCGAATCCGGTTCCGGCAAGACGACTTTGCTCAACTGCCTGTCAACTCGACTGCTGCCCAGCTCCGGCACCGCCAGCTACCGGATGCGCGGCGGCCAGTTTCGCGAACTTTACCGCATGAGCGAGGCCGAGCGCCGCTTCCTGATGCGCACCGATTGGGGTTTTGTCCATCAGAACCCGGCCGACGGGCTGCGCATGACGGTGTCGGCCGGCGCCAATGTCGGCGAGCGGCTGATGGCGGTCGGCGACCGCCACTATGGAAAAATCCGCGCCACCGCGGTCGACTGGTTGTCGCGTGTCGAGATCGACGAAGACCGCATCGACGACGAGCCGCGCGCCTTTTCCGGAGGCATGCGCCAGCGCCTGCAGATCGCCCGCAACCTCGTCACCGGGCCGCGGCTGGTGTTCATGGACGAGCCAACCGGCGGCCTCGACGTCTCGGTGCAGGCGCGCCTGCTCGATCTGTTGCGCGGCCTGGTCACCGATCTCGGCCTGGCGGCCATCGTCGTCACCCACGACCTTGCAGTGGCACGTCTGCTGTCGCAGCGCATGATGGTGATGAAGGACGGCCGCGTCGTCGAAAGCGGCCTCACCGACCGCGTCCTCGACGATCCGCGCGCGCCTTATACCCAGTTGCTTGTCTCCTCGATTCTGCAGGTGTGACGATGATTGCTCCGGCGTACCCCCCTCTGGCCTGCCGGCCATCTCCCCCTCAAGGGGGTGTTTGGACCGGAGACATCGCGAACAGGTGTGCGAGGACATCGCGAACAGTTTGGCGCGCTTTGCGCCGGGAGGTTCGGGATGCC